>NZ_JBVIDR010000017.1:119601-173989 GCF_055572275.1 Streptomyces sp. NPDC030798
AAGCCCCGCCAGGCTGCCGCCCCGCAACCCACCTCGCCCCAGCAGGCAGCCGCCACACAGCCGGCGAACTCCGCCAGGCTGCCGCCACACAACCCGCAAGCCCCGCCAGGCTGCCGCCCCGCAACCCACCTCGCCCCAGCAGGCAGCCGCCACACAACCCGCAAGCCCCGCCAGGCTGCCGCCCCGCAACCCACCTCGCCCCAGCAGGCAGCCGCCACACAGCCGGCGAACTCCGCCAGGCTGCCGCCACACAACCCACCTCGCTCCCGCAGGCAGCCGCCACAGCCCGCCGCCACGCAGCCGGTCTTGCCCCAGCGGGTGGTTTCGACACCCGGCCGGCGGTTGGTGGCCGGCGTGCTGCCTGCCTCGGTCAGCAGTGCTGGAGCAGTGCTGTCACCTCCGGGTCCACCACCCGGTAGCGCACGACGCGGCCCTCCTTCTCGCCGGCCACCACCCCCGCCGCTCGCAGCAGCCGCAAGGCCTGGGAGACGGCGGGGTCGTTCATGCCGGTGGCGACGGCGAGGTCCGAGACCGCCAGGGGACCCGTGTGGTGGAGGGCCAGGAGCAGGGCCAGGCGGTTGGGGTCGGCCAGAAGGGAGAAGCGGTCGGCCCAGGTACGCAGACGACCCGCGTCGCCGATGGCGGCGATCGCCTCGCACACCCGGTGACCGTCGATGGTGCGACGGTCCGCTCGGTCAGCAGGCACGAGATGCATGACGTCATCCTCGCAGGCCGCCATGTGATCTTGAATACCTGCGCAGATACGCAGCTATGCAGGCGGTCTCCCGTGCCCCTACGGTGGACACGCCGTGGTGCTCGGGAAGTCGGTGACGGCCCCTCAGGGGTCCATGCCGACGCGGCCCTCGCCACTGTGATCGGGGAGTTCCCGTTCCGTCCGGCATCCGCCGGGCCACTGGCCGTCGTACGGCTGGGAAGGCAGGGACGGCGGGCGCACCACCCGTAAGCCAGGAGACCGGCCACGGCAGCTCACGAAGTGATCCACGAGGTGCTGGAGCGTGAACCCGATGGCCGATGCCGCTTCCTTCCGCTGGCGACGCGAGGACACGATCAGGACGGCCGGCCTGCTGGCCGTCATCGCCGCCCTGCACGTCGTCGCCTTCGGGGTTCTGTTCCTGCTCGTCGCCCCCGAGCACTACAAGGTCGGCCGGGACGTCTTCGGCGTCGGCCTCGGCGTCACCGCCTACACCCTCGGCATGCGGCACGCCTTCGACGCCGACCACATCGCCGCCATCGACAACACCACCCGCAAGCTGATGGCCGACGGCAAGCGGCCGGTGTCGGTGGGCTTCTGGTTCGCCCTCGGCCACTCCAGCGTGGTCGTCCTGCTGTCCCTGCTGATCGCGGGCGGCACCCAGCTCGCCGGCCGGGTCATGAACGAGCACTCGCGCACCCACCAGGTGCTCGGCTTCATGGGTACGACGATCTCCGGCACGTTCCTCTACCTCATCGCCGCCCTCAACCTGGTCGCCCTGGTCGGCATCCTGAAGGTGTTCCGGGCGATGCGGGCGGGGACGTACGACGAGAAGCAGCTCGAACAGCACCTGGACTCGCGCGGGTTCATGAACCGCATCCTCGGCCGGCTCACCAGGTCGGTCTCCCGGCCGGGCCAGATGTTCCCCCTCGGCTTCCTCTTCGGGCTCGGCTTCGACACGGCCACCGAGGTCACGCTGATGGTGATGGCCGGCTCGGGCGCCGCGGCGGGTCTTCCCTGGTACGCGATCCTGTGCCTGCCCCTGCTGTTCGCCGCCGGGATGAGCCTGTTCGACACCCTCGACGGCACGTTCATGAACTTCGCCTACCAGTGGGCGTTCTCCAACCCCGTGCGCAAGGTGTTCTACAACCTCACCATCACCGGCCTGTCCATCGCGGTCGCCTTCTTCATCGGCACGATCGAGCTGGTCGGCGTCCTGCACGACAAGTTCGACCTGCGCGACGCGGTCACCGGCTGGATCGCCGGGCTGAACCTGGACAGCGTCGGTTACATCATCGTCGGGCTGTTCGTCGTGGTGTGGGCCGCGGCGGTGACGTACTGGCGGGTCGGGCGCGTGGAGGAGCGCTGGGCGGCGCGGGTTCCGGCGGCCTCCGAGTAGCTCTCCGGGGCCGAGAGGCCTAGGGCCGGCGGAGGTCTACGGGCGCTCCACCGTCTCCAGGTACAGCTTCACGTACCGGTCGACGTCCACCTCCAACGCCACGTCCACCAGGGTGTGTTCACGGGCGCCCTCGTGGATCTCGGACTCGCCGGGGCGGGGGCGGCGGTCGACGACGGTCTGGCCGCGGGTCGGGCCGGGGCCGAGGGAGACCTCGACGGGGAGCAGCCGGGTGGTGAGGCCTCCGGGGTCGGCGACCGCGCACACCGCGCCCGCGTCGCCCAGACCGCCCGCCTCCTCGGCCTCCGGCGGGCCGCCCTGCGTGGTCGGCCGGTGGGCGAGCAGCTCGCCGGCCAACCGGGTACCGGGATCGGTGGCGGCGCGCAGCCGGTGCACCTCGGTGCCGGGGACGACGACCCGCATGAAGACGTCGAGACCGTACATGGTGATCGGCACCCCGGCGGTGAGCAGGATCGCCGCCGCCTCCGGGTCGTGCCAGACGTTGAACTCGGCGACCGGCGTGGCGTTCCCGGTGGCGACCGCGCCGCCCATGAACACGATCCGCTCGATGTTGCGGGTCACCTCCGGGTGGGTGCGCAGCAGCAGGGCGATGTTCGTCAGGGGCGCGGTGGGGATCAGCGTCACCGGGCGCGGGGAGGCCAGGATCTCCCGGTGCAGCAGCGTGACGGCGTCCACGGCGGCCGGGGCCCGGGTGGGCGCGGGCAGGCCCAGGTCGCCCATGCCGTCCGAGCCGTGCACGTGCCGCGCCGAGCGGGCGGGCTCGATCAGCGGGCGCTCCGCCCCCCGGGCCACCGGGATGTCGGGGGCGCCCGCCTGCTCCAGCACGGTCAGGGTGTTGCGGACCACCCCGTCGACGTCCGTGTTCCCGGCCACGCAGGTCACCGCCCGGAGGTCGAGGCCCGGATGGCGTACGGCGAGCAGCAGGGCCAGGGCGTCGTCGACGCCGGTGTCGCAGTCGATGATCACGGGGATGGCGGGTCGGTCGGCCACGGCGGACTCCTTCCGTCGTGACCGACAGTAGTTCAGACCGTGGGCGTGTTCAGCCCCACAGTGCGGTGCCCCGGGCGGCCACCCGGTCGGCGATGCGCCGCAGCAGCTCGGGCACGGGCAGCTCGCCGGGGCGCCGGCCGTCCCGCAGCCGTACGGCGACCCGGCCGGCGGCGGCCTCGCGCTCGCCGATGACCGCCTGGTACGGCACGAGGCGTGCCGCCCGGACGCGGGCGCCCAGGGTGCCCTGCTCGGGACCGGCGAGTTCGGCCCGCAGGCCGCCGGCCACCGCCTCCCGGACCACCTCCTGCGCCCGCTCCACCTGCTCCCCGGCGACCGGCAGCACGACGAGCTGGACGGGGGCCAGCCAGGCCGGGAAGGCGCCGCCGTGCGCCTCGAGCAGGTGAGCCACGGCCCGCTCGACGCTGCCGAGGACGCTGCGGTGGACCATGACCGGGCGGTGCCGGGCGCCGTCGGCGCCGATGTAGCGCAGACCGAAGCGGGCGGGCTGGTGGAGGTCGATCTGCACGGTGGACAGGGTGGACTCGCGGCCTGCCGGGTCCGCGATCTGTACGTCGATCTTCGGGCCGTAGAAGGCCGCCTCGCCCCGCGCCTCCTCGTACGCCACTCCGGACTCGGCGAGGACCTCCTCGAGCAGCGCGGTGGCCCGGCGCCACAGCTCGGGGTCGGCGACGTACTTGCCGCCCTCGCCGGGCAGCGACAGACGGTGGCGCACGGCCTCGATGCCGAGGTCGGCGTAGGCGCGGGCGATCAGCTCCAGGGCGGCGCGGGCCTCCGCCACGGCCTGCTCCAGGGTGCAGAAGATGTGGGCGTCGTTGAGCTGGATCGCCCGGACCCGGGTGAGGCCGCCGAGGACGCCGGAGAGTTCGGCACGGTACATGGTGCCCAACTCGGCGATGCGCAGGGGCAGTTCGCGGTAACTGCGGGCGCGGGAGCGGTAGATCAGGGCGTGGTGGGGGCACAGGCTCGGACGCAGCACGACCTGCTCGGCGCCCAGCTCCATCGGCGGGTACATGTCGTCCCGGTAGTGGTCCCAGTGCCCGGAGATCTCGTACAGCTCCCGTTTGCCGAGCGCGGGCGAGTACACGTGCCGGTAGCCGGCGGCGCGCTCGGCCTCCCGGAGGTACTCCTCCAGGGTGTGCCGTACGACGGCCCCGTCGGGGAGCCAGTACGGCAGCCCGGCACCCATCAGCGGGTCGGTGCCGAACAGCCCGAGTTCCCGGCCGAGGCGGCGGTGGTCGTGCATGGCGGGCTCCTCAAGGGTGGGTGGGGGCGAGGAACCCGGAGCCGTGCGAACGCCGAAGCCCCGGGGCACTCGCCCCGGGGCTTCGGACTGGGTCAGCTGTCAGCGCGCCGGGACGGTCACCGGCGTCGTCGTGCTCTGCGGACACTGCGGGGCGCGCTGCATGGGGCGACGGTAGCAACGGCGTCACGGGAGGTGCGAGGCGTTTTTGGGGACGCCCGGCCCCGGAGAGGCGTCCGCTCGCCGGGGTCTCTCCTCGGGCGGCGGGAGCGACGGAGCCCGGACGGCGGGAGCGACGACGGGCGCTGGTGAGACGGACGCGGAGACGGCTGGCACGGGGTGAGGCGGACGCGGAGGCGGCGAGCGCCGGATGAGGGCGGACGCGGGGGCGGCGAGCGCCGGATGAGGGCGGACGCGGGGGCGGCTGGCGCCGGATGAGGGCGGGCACGGGGCCGGCGGACACCGGATGAGGCGGACGCGGGAGCGGCGAGCGCCGGATGAGGCGGACGCGGGAGCGGCGGACACCGGATGAGGGCGGCCACGGGAGCGGCGAGCGCCGGATGAGGCCGGGCACGGGAGCGGCGGACACCGGATGAGGGCGGCCACGGGAGCGGCGGACACCGGATGAGGGCGGCCACGGGAGCGGCGGACACCGGATGAGGCGGACGCCAGGTGAGGGCGGACGCGGGCGGCGGGCGCGGGGTGAGGCGGTGGCGGCCGGGCCGGGGTGTCGTCCCTGGGGTGAGGGGCCGCCCGGGGCGGCCCCTCACCCGGACGGGCCGGAGCGCTGGTGGGTGGGGCGGAGGGGTGGTGCCGTGAGAGGTGGCACCCCCACCGGCCCCGGCCCGCGCCTGTCCAGGAGGCACCCCGAGATGACCGCCGCGATACGCCCCCGTGCCCTCCCGCTCGCCGCTCTCGCCGCCGGCCTGCTCGCCCTCACCGGCTGCGCGGCCCTGGGCCTGGAGCACCAGCCGACCGCCGAGCAGCCCCTGCCCACCGTGGACCCGTCCTCCCCCACGGCGAAGGCGTCCGCCCAGGGCGACGGCGCGGCGCTCACCGACGAGCAGGCCCGGGCCGCGCTCATCACGCAGACCGACCTCGGCGCCCCCTGGGTGGCGACCCAGGGGGCGGCCACCTGGCGGGACGGCCTGCTGAAGGCGTCGACGTCGGCGGAGAAGTGCCAACGCCTGCTCGACGCCCTGTACTCCGACGAACTCCTCGGCGGCCCCGCCCGCGTCGCCGTCGGCCTGGACGACGCCGACACCGACGCCCAGCTGCGCTACCAGATCGGCGCCCGGCGCGCGGCGGAGATCGACGCCCAGCTCGCCTGGCTGCGGACGATGCCGGTCGACTGCGCCCGCTTCACGGCCACCTCGGAGAACGGCCTGATCGAGGACGTGCAGGTCACCGAGGCCCCGCTGCCGGAAGTCGGAGACGTGCGCCAGGGGCTGCGCGTCACCCTGGCCACCACCACCTCCGGCAGCTCCGACACCTCCGACGCCTCCGACGCCTCCGGCGAGGAGCAGGTCGTCCTGACGCTGGACGTGGCCGCCGTCCGGGTCGGCGCCGACGCCTTCGCCCTCACCAACGGGGGCCTGGGCGACGTACCGAACGACGCGACCCAGGCCGCCGTCCAGGTCGGCGCCCTGCGCCTGGCGGACGTGCGCAAGCAGGGGCGGGCGCAGGTCTGACACGCGTCCCGTTCCGGCCTCCCGCCGCCGCCAACCCGCCCGGGAGCCCTTGCCGTTCGCGCCCGGCAGCCCCTAGGTTGAACGGCGGATCAAGCATGCTTAACACGTCGCTGTTGTTGCGAGGTCGCCGTGCACGGACGTACATCCGATCCCTACGGACGCCCCACCGCACGGTACGTATGCGGCGTCGCCGCGGCCGTGCTCGCCGTCGCCGCCCTCATCACCGTGGCGAACGCCGGTCCCGCCCACGCGACGGACACCCGACCGGCCCCAACAGCCCTGCGGCAGCACGGACGTTGACCGACCCATCCTGTTCCCGGCCCTGAGCCGGCCTTCCGGCCGATCACGAACTGCCCTATGAAGAAGGCCAGTTCGTCAACCCCCCGGAAGGTTGTACGCGAGTGACACTTCTCACCGCGCACCCCCGGACGGGCGACCCCGCCGCTAGTGTGTGCGATCCAATGCGGCGGACGACGGCAGACATGCCTCGTCGGGGGGTGGGAGGTCAGGGGGATGGTGCTGGACGCCGAGGCGCGACCGAGTGACCGTGGCGGACGGCATGCCGGCGGGGGAAGACGCGGCGGCTCCGGACCCGGGGGACCGCGCCGGGGGCGCCGGATCCTGCGCTGGTCGGCGTTCGGCCTGGCGGCCGTGGTGTTCGGCGCGGCGGGTGCCGGTTACCTCTACTACGAGCACCTCAACGGCAACATCAAGAAGGCGAAGCTCAACCTCGGCACGAGCGACGTCCCCAAGGCCACCCCGAACGCGGCCGGCCAGACGCCGCTGAACATCCTGCTGATCGGCTCGGACAGCCGTAACACCGCCGAGGACCTCAAGCTCGGCGGGTCCAAGGCCGACGTGGGGCGCCCGCCGCTCGCCGACGTGCAGATGCTGCTGCACGTCTCGGCCGACCGCAGCAACATGTCGGTGGTCAGCCTCCCTCGGGACACGATGATCCCGATCCCCAAGTGCACGGGCCCGGACGGGAAGAAGTACTCGGGCCTCTCCATGGCCATGGCCAACGAGTCGCTGGGCCGGGGCGGTCCGGGCTGCACCGTCGCCACCTGGCAGAACCTCACCAAGATCCACATCGACCACTTCATGATGGTCGACTTCTCCGGCGTGGTCTCGATGGCGGACGCCATCGGCGGCGTCCCGGTCTGTGTGAAGCAGAACGTCTGGTCGCACACCTCCGACGGCCACGGCTCGGGCCTGAAGCTGCGTGAGGGGACCACGTACGTCAAGGGCGAGCAGGCCCTGCAGTGGCTGCGCACCCGCTACGGCTTCGAGGACGGCACCGACCTCGGCCGCACCCACGCCCAGCACATGTACATGACCTCGATGGTCCGTCAGCTCCGCAAGAACGCGACGCTCGGCAATCCCGGCGAGATGCGCCGGCTCGCGGAGGCCGCGACGAAGGCGCTCACGGTCGACGAGGGCCTCGGCACGGTCAAGAAGCTGTACGACCTGTCGGGCGAGCTGCAGAAGGTGCCCACCAAGCGGATCACCATGACGACGCTGCCCACCGTGGAGTGGTCGCAGAACCGCAACCGTCTGGTGCCCTCGCCCGAGGACGCCGAACAACTGCTGTCCATGGTCCGCGACGACACCCCGCTGGACGGGCACGGCGCCAAGCACCCGGCCAAGGAGAAGAAGTCCAAGGACCCGGCGGCCGCCGACGACCGCATCGCGGTGCAGGTCCGCAACGGCACCGGCGCCGACGGCCAGGCCCCCGTGGCCCAGCGGGCCACGGCCGTGGTGGACGTGCTGCACGGCAAGGGCTTCGCGCGGGCGCTCGTGGACACCACCGCCGCCACCGAGGCGAAGACCGCCCTGCTGTATCCGAGCGCGGACCTGGAGGGCGACGCCCAGGCCGTGGCCACCGCCCTCGGGATACCGCTGAAGCAGGTGCGCCGGTCGACCGACGTCACGGGGATCACACTGGTCGTGGGCGCCGACTGGCGCACCGGTGCCGCCTACCCGAAGACCAAGAGCCCGACCAAGGCTCCGGCGTCGGCGGCCGTGCTGAACGGCGACACCAAGGACGCCTGCATGCCGGTGCAGAAGGGCTACACCTGGTGAGGTGAGTAACCGGCTGCGTTTGTCAGTGACATGACTTACGCTTTGCTCACCCGCCACACGAAGCACACACAAGACACCCGCACGGCACACACGACGCACACGGAAGGCGCACAGACCCCGTGGCCGCGTGCCCTGCGCCCCCTGTCCCCGTGCTCGGGTGGCGTCCTACTCTTCATTCGTTCCGGGGGGTTCGAATCAGCGTGCGTAAGCGCACCATGACGGCTGCCACGACCCTGGCGGTCCTCTTCAGCTCGGCGGCCCTGGCCGCCGCTCCGGCCCATGCCGACTCCAGCCGGACCCTGCCGGTCAAGCAGACCGGCGACGTCGTCGTCGACGGCGTCCACCAGCAGGTCTTCGTCAGCGACCCGTCCAACGGCAAGATCGTCGTCACGGACTACGCGGGCAACGTCACCAAGCAGCTCACCGCGAACCTGTCCGGCGTGAGCGGCCTGGAGCTGTCCGCCGACTCCGGCACGCTCTACGCGGCCGTGCAGAACCTGGACGCCGTCGCGGTCATCGACACCGCGACCGACACCGAGACCACCCGCTACGCCGTCGGCGACCAGCCGCGCAGCGTCGCCCTCGCGGGCGGCCGGCTGTGGTTCGGCTACGGCGCCTCGGGCTCGGGCGACCTCGGCTCCGTCGACCTCACCGGGGAGCAGCACGAGGTCACCCTCGACCAGGACAAGGGCTGGTACTCCGCGCCGATCCTCGACGCGGCCCCGGGCTCCAGCACCCTGCTGGCCGGCCAGACCGGCGACAGCTCCGGGACCGTCGTCTCCTACGACGTCTCCACCGGCGCCCCGACCCGGCTCGCCTCCGCGTCGGCCGGCGAGAACCTGCGGGACCTGGCCGTCACGCCCGACGGCAAGGACGTCGTCACGGCGAGCGGATACCCGTACCACCACCCGGTGTTCAAGACGGCCGACCTCACGCCGGACGGCACCTACGACAGCAACAACTACCCCAACGCCGTGGCCATCGCCCCGGACGGGACGGTCGCGGCCGGCGTCGACGGCTGGTACAACCCGGACGTCTACGTCTACAAGGCGGGCGCCACCACCTCGGTGCGCGAGTACGACTTCCCGAACACCGGGCGGACCAGCGGCGCCGACGAGCTCGCCGACTCGGCTCTCGCCTGGGCGCCGGACACCTCGCGCCTGTTCGCGGTGTCGTACAACAGCGAGGGCGTCTACTCGCTGCGCGTGCTCACCGCGCCCACCAAGGCGGTCACCACGATCACGGTGGACGCCCCGTCGTCCGCCGCCCGCGCGAAGAAGCTGACCGTCAAGGGCACGGTCACCTCCAAGGTGGCGCTCCCGGCCGGTGTGAAGCTGACCGTGACGCGCACCGACCTGGAGTCCCCGAAGGGCAAGGCTCTCGCCCCGGTGACCGCCAAGGCCGACGGCACGTTCTCCTTCACGGACACCCCGCCGGCCGGCGGCAAGGTGAAGTACACGGTGTCCTACGCGGGCGACGCCGACCACGCGGCGGGTTCCGGCAAGGACACCGTGGACGTCTCGCGGGCCAAGCCGAAGCTGAGCGTGAACAACAACGGCAAGGTGTACGCGTACGGCAAGGACGTCACGTTCACCGCGCACCTCGGCACCACCTACAAGAACCGCACCGTGGAGATCTGGGCCGACCCGTTCGGCCCCGACAGGCCGAAGAAGCTGGTGAAGTCCGGCAAGGTCAACTCGCACGGCAACCTCTCGGTCACCCTGGACCTGAAGCGGGACACCAAGGTCACCGCGAAGTTCGCGGGCGACGCCCGGTACACGTCCGCCTCCGCGTCCAGCACGGTCGGCGCCCGGGTCAGCGTGTCCACCTCGGTCAGCAAGCACTACAAGGCCGAGCACGCGTGGGGTCACACGTACTACTTCTTCCACAGGACGAAGAACCCGGTGATCACGACGAAGATGCCGTACTACCCGGACCGCGCGCAGAAGTTCGAGTTCGAGGTGTACTACCAGGGCACCTGGTACCCCGGCGACCCCGAGTACTTCAAGCTGGGCTCCGACGGCGTCTCCCGGGTGCAGATCACCGGCGACCACGGCCAGGACGTCGGCTGGCGCTTCCGGGTCCGCTCCTCGTACATCAACGGCAGCTCCGGCGACACCGTGAACTCCACGACGCACGGCGCCTGGAAGTACTTCACCTTCACCAGGTGAGGCCGCTAACGGGCCTGGAGCTGCCGCAGGTGCCGCTGGACGTTCTCCAGCGCGCCCTGCCGGCGGCCCGGCACCCGTAGCCGCAACTCCGCGAGCGCGGGCCCGAGTTCACGGGCCCGCGCCGCGTCCTCGATCCGGCTCCACTGGTGGTGGGCCCGGTCCACGGCCGCCTCCACCTCGGGCGCGTCCACCGGCTGCCCCGCCGCCAGCCGCAGCCCGGCCACCCGCAGCCAGGCCCCGCAACTGCGCACCGCGTCCCCCGCGAACATGGCCAGATCGGCCCGCACCTCGGCCCAGTGCAACGCCTCGTCCGACGCCGGCCCGAACCCCCGCACGGCAGCCTCCTCCTCACGGACGGCCAGCCCGTCGGCCTCCCCGTACCGCCCCTGGCGAACGGCCTCACTGATGGCTTCGTGCGGGTCGGATGCCGGGGTGCGGGCGGGAGGCAGGGGTGCGGGCCGGGGTGGCGCGAGCGGGGAGTGAGCAGGGGGCCGCGCCGTGGCAGGGGGGTGCGCGACCGGGGCGCCGTACGACCCCGGAAGCGCAGGGCGGGGCGGGGGAGCGGGGCTGCCGTACGACTCGGCGAGCACCAGGCCGGCGTGTGGGTGGTGCGGGGGGCCGGGGGTGTGGCCGCCGGGGCCCGACAGGAGCAGGTGCCGGGGGGTGGTCGCGTCGGCGGAACGGGTCAGTGCCTGCTCGTGCAGGTGCTGCAGGGGCGGCCGGTGGCCGCTGCGCAGCAGGGTCGCCACCGCCTTCATGTACGACGGCTCCGCCGGCCCCCGTCGCCCGGACTGCGCAGCGGCGATGCGGCCGTAGACGCAGACCGTGCGCCCGGAGTCGAGGGGCCGCTCGGACAGGTGCTGCCAGGTCTCGCCGTCGGCGTGCAGATCGACCACGAGCGCCGTGTCCGCCGCGGAGCGCAACCGCAGCTCCTCGCGGATCCAGTGCCACGGCAGTCCGGTGTAGCGGACGGTCGCCGGCGTGGTGCGGGCCAGCGCCAGGTGGGG
Organism: Streptomyces sp. NPDC030798; assembly: GCF_055572275.1. NCBI lineage: Bacteria > Bacillati > Actinomycetota > Actinomycetes > Kitasatosporales > Streptomycetaceae > Streptomyces > Streptomyces sp. NPDC030798. Next base: position 130,933 of record NZ_JBVIDR010000017.1, read on the forward strand.
CAGGTGCTGGCGGCGGTCCAGATGCAGCTGTCCGGCGATGTACACCGTGAGCGGTCCGGGGGCCGCCGCGGCGGCGCGCAGCCGGGTGAGCACGGCCTGCGGCTCCAGCGGATCGGCCAGCTCGACCACGTTCGCGGTGTCCGTCCCGGACAGCACGGCGGGAGCGACCGCGGCCAGAACGGGCAGCACACCGGCCGCGTCCACCAGCCGGCCCCGGCCCAGCGGCGCGGCCGCGAGCAGCAGCACGGTTCCGGGCATCGTCCCTCCCCTGTGGTCGCCCTACAGCCAGCACCGTAACCGCTGTCACCGCACCCCCGTGCTCCGGACCGCGCACACAGCCCCGCCGAAGCGGCACGCACCCGCGCACAGGCACCGTATCCGGGCACTCGTCACCCTCCCGGACGACTTGCCTGCCCGTCCCCCCAGGTGTGGTCTGGAAGGCGGGGGCGAGGAGAGAGAGGAGTGCTCTCATGGCACACGCGGCACCCACACCCGGCGGCATGCCCCGGCCGGGCCTCACCGCCCCGCCCGGCGGCGACCGCGCACCGGCCCTCGGCGGCCGCAGGACCCCCGACGTCTTCGACGCCCGCACCCACCGGATCGCCCGGGTGGTGGTCCCTGTGGTGCTGGGGCTGGTCTACGGCTACTGGGCCGCGGCGAACCAGCGCTTCGGCGGTCCCGTCACCGGCGGGAACCTGCTCTTCGGGTTCGTCACCGCACTGGTCTTCGCGGTGATCTGCGGCTCGCTGATGGTGCTGGGGCCACGGATGGCGAGGGAACTGCACGCACTGCTGTGGGCGGCATTCACCGGCGCCGCGGTCGGATTCCTGTACATGCAGTCCGGACCGGCGGTCTGGGAGGCGGTGGTGATCTCGCTGTTCGTGTCCGCGGGCGCGTTCGTCGCGTTCTTCTACCGCTACTACACACGCGAGGACGCCGCCGGCAACCGGATCCGCTGAGGACGCGGGGGGGACGGCGTGTTCCGGGGCCCGCCGTCCGGCCCTCCCTCGTCCCCCGGTTGGAGGCGCTCCGCTCGCGCGGCCGCCCCGCGCACCGTTGCCTGGAAGGGTGTCCCCACGTCTGAGGAGTGCCCTGTCGGCCGCACTGATCGTCCTGGCCTGCCTGCTCGTGCCGTTCGGCGCGCTGGCGGCCTGGGCGGCGTACGGGCTCACCGACACGGGCCGCTACGTCACCACGATGGCCCCGCTCGCCGCCGACCCGGACGTGCGGGAGGCCGTCGCCAAGCGGGTCGGGGACGACATCGTGCGCGAGGTCGACCAGCGCATGGACGTCCGTACGGTGCGCGACTCCGTCGCCCCCTTCGTGCACGAGGCGGTCCGCTCCTTCACCCGCACCCGCGCCTTCCGACTGGCCTGGGACACCGGCAACCGGGTCACCCACGACGCGGTGCTGCGCGCCCTGCGCGAGCAGGCACCGACCGGGGACGCGCGGCAGCCGGTCACCGTGGACTTCGCCCCGGTCACCGCGCAGGTCAAGCAGCAGCTCACCCAGGACCACGTGGCGCTCGCCGCGCGCATCCCGGTGGAGCACACGGCGGTGCCGGTGCTGAAGGCGGGCGAGGTGGACCGACTGCGGAAGGGATTCCACGTGCTTGAAATCGCCGGTCTCTGGCTGCCGGTCACCGCCGTCGCCTTCGCCGTCACCGGGATCGCCCTGGCCGTCCACCGCCGCCGCGCCGTCTCCGCGGCCGCCCTCGGTACGGCCGCCGGCGGCGCCGCGCTGGGCCTCGCCGTCGCCGCCGGCCGCGGTCTCACACTCGCCGGCCTGCCCGCCGACGTGCCCCACCAGGCCGTCGGCGCGGTCTACGACGCGCTCACCGCCACCCTCCGCACGGCTTCCTGGCTCCTCCTGGGCCTCGGTCTCGCCGTGGCCCTGACCACCTGGCTCACCCGCCGCCTGCGCCTGCCCCGCCCCGCCCGACGCCGCCGAGGCTCCCCGGCGCCCGCACCGGCCCCCGCCCCGGCCCCGACGAGAGCGAGAGCCTGACCGCACCCCGCCGGGCGCCTCCCGGCACCCACCCCGTGCGCCCTCGCGCCACGTGGCAGACACGTGTCCTCCGGCAAGCCGGCCACCTGCGGTTTCCTCCCGCTCCGTGGCACGGATCCTCCCCTTGCCCCGCTGCCTCCCCGAGTCAGCCGAGTCCGCCGGGCGGCCCGCCGCGCACCAGCTCCGCCAGGGTGCGAAGCGCCCGCGTCAGCTCCGCCTCCGGGGCCGACCCGAGTCCCAGCCGGATCGTGTCGGGCGTACAGCTCGGGTCGACCGAGAAGGCCGTACCCGGGGTGACCGCGATCGCGTGCGCGCGGGCGGCCGCCGTGAGCGTGTCCGCACGCCACGGCGCGGGCAGCTCCCACCACGCGAAGTAGGCCGCCGGATCGGAGCGCACGGCGAACCCGGCCAGTTCCCCGGCGACCAGTTGCTGCCGCCGCGCCGCGTCCCGCCGCTTGGCGGCGACCAGCCGGGCCACGGTCCCGTCCCCGAGCCAGCGCACGGCCGCCTCCAGCGCGAAGGAACCCGCGCTCCAGCCCCCGGACCGGACGGCCCGCGCCACCGCCTCCACCCGCCCGTCCGGTACGGCGGTGAACCCGACGGTGAGCCCTGGCGCGACCCGCTTGGACAGCCCGTCGACCAGGTGGACGAGGTCCGGCACGAGGGCGGCCAGTGGCGGCGCGCCGCCCTGGTGCAGGAAGGACCAGATCCGGTCCTCCACCACCGGTATCCCCAGGCTGTGGACGACCTCGGCCAGCTCCGCGCGCCGCTCTCCGTCCACCGTGAGCGAGGTCGGGTTGTGCAGCGTCGGCTGGAGGTACAGCGCCGACAGCGGGGCGCTGCGGTGCAGGGCGGCGACGGACGCGGCCAGCGGCCCCCGGGCGTCGGCCGCGAGCGGGACGAGGACGCAGCCGATCCGCGCCGCGATCTCCTTGACCAGCGGATACGTCAGCGGCTCGACCCCGACCCGGCCGCCGGGCCGGACCAGGGAGGCGAGGGTGGCGGCGATGGCCTGGCGGGCGTTGCCGGTGAACAGGATCCCGGCCGGGTCGGGCCGCCATCCCCCGGTGGCCAGCAGTCCCGCGACCGCTTCCCGGGCCGCCGCCGTGCCGGTGGCCGGGGCGGGCCGCAGCGCCTCGGTCAGTACGTCCGGCCGCAGCAGGGCCGCGAGGGCGGGAGCCAGCAGTTCCGACTGGCCGGGCGCGGAGGGGTAGTTGAGCTCCAGATTCACCACCGCGTCGGCGGACACCTCGGTCAGGGCGTGCCCCGGCTGCCTGTCCGGTTCGGTGGCGCGCACGAACGTCCCCCGCCCGACCTCGCCCACCACCAGCCCCCGGCGCACGAGTTCGGCGTACACGCGCCCCGCCGTCGACGCGGCGATCCCGTGCCGGCGCGCGAACGCCCGCTGCGGCGGCAGTCGTTGCCCCGGCCGCAGTCGGCCACGGCCGATGTCGGCGGCGATCCGGTCGGCGATCCGCCGGTACTCGTCCACGAGACCCCCTCCCCCGGGCGCCTGGGATTGCACCGAGGGCAAAGATTTTATTGCACCGAGGAGTTGAGGCGCCCTAGGGTCACTCACATGCAGCCCTTCCTCTCATACGAGGACAAAAACCCCGGCGCCTGCGACCGGGCCCCGCTCGTCCTCGTCCACGGCCACCCCTTCGACCGCACGATGTGGCACCCGCAAGTCGCCGCGTTCTGCGCCGAACGCCGCGTCGTCGCCCCCGACCTGCGCGGCTACGGTGCCTCTCCCGTGACCCCCGGCACCGTGCCGCTCGACCGCCACGCCCGGGACCTGGAAGAACTGCTCGACCGGCTCGGCGTGGACACGTTCGTCCTGGCCGGGCTGTCGATGGGCGGCCAGATCGCCATGGAGTGCTATGACCGCTTCGGCGCCCGCGTCCGGGGGCTGGTCCTCGCGGACACCTTCCCGCAGGCCGACACACCCGAGGGCCGGCAGAGCCGGCGGGCCATGGCCGACCGGCTGCTGGCCGAGGGCATGCGCGGGTACGCCGACGAGGTCCTGGAGAAGATGGTCGCCCCGTACGCCGACCCCGAGGTCAAGGCGCACGTCCACCGCATGATGACGGCCACCGCCCCGCAGGGCGCCGCGGCCGCCCTGCGGGGCCGCGCCGAACGCCCCGACTACCGGGACCTGTTGACCCGGGTGGCCGTTCCCGCGCTGGTGGTGGTCGGTGCCGACGACACGTACACGCCGGTCGCGGACGCGGAGGCGATGCACGCGGCGCTCCCCGACTCCCGGCTGTGCGTCGTCGAGGGCGCGGCGCACATGCCGAACCTGGAGCGGGCCGAGGAGTTCAACAGGGCGCTGCGGCGGTTCCTCACCGAGGTGGACGCGCGGTCGTGACGGACGGGTCGTGACCGACCGGACCGAGAGGCCGATCACGACCCCGCGGCGCGGACACCCGGGACGAGCCCTCCGACCGCCGGAGCAAAGCGGTCATAATGACCGCATGTCCCGAGTGTTCCCCACCGGCCTCACGCCCCCCGACTGGCTGGTCCGGAACCTCCGGCCTCAGCGAGCACCCGCCAACTGGCCCGCCGCCGCCCGGGCCGGCGTCGCGATGGCCCTCCCCCTGGCGCTCGGCTTCGCGGCCGGGCGGCCCGACTACGGCGCGCTCGCCTCCATGGGCGCCCTGTCCGGCGTCATCAGCGACACGGCGGCCGCCTACCGCCTGCGCATCGTCAGCATGGCCGTCCCGCAGCTCTTCGGCGCGGTCGGCGTCACGCTGGGCACGCTGGTGTACGGGCACGGGTGGTACGCCGTCGCCACCCTCACCGGCGTCGCGCTGGTCTCCGGAATGATCTCCACGATCGGCGCGGTGGCCTCCGTGTCCGGGCTCCTGCTGCTGATGAACGCCGTGATCGGCGCGGGGCTGCCGCTGCCCGGCCCCTGGTGGCTGGCCCCGGCCCTGCTGACCGGCGGCGGCCTGCTCGTCCTGCTCCTCGCCCTGCTCGCCTGGCCGCTGCGGGCCGGGGTGCCCGAGCGGGCGTCGGTCGCGGCCGCCTACCGCACCGTGGCCGACCTGCTCGCCGCCTGCGGTGACCCCGACCGCTACGTCACCGTCCGCTTCGACGTCACCGAGTCGCTGAACCGGTCGTACGACCTGATCCTCGCCCACCGCGCCCGCCACCACGGCCGCAGCCGCGAACTGACCCGCCTGCTCGCCCAGTTGAACGCGATCACCCCGGTCGTGGAGGCGGCCCCCGCGGTCCACCTCAGCGGCCGCCCGCTCCCGCCGGAGGTCCCGGAGGCCCTCCGGCACGTGGCGCACGCCATCGAGACCGGATTCACCGGCCCCATGGCCCTGAACCGGCTCCCGGTGCCCACCACCGAGACCGCCCGGGCCGTCGACCACGCCCTGCGCCACGCCGCCGAGGTCGCCACCGCCCCCGACGTCGACCCGCGCGGCATCGACGACCGGCTCGGCCGGCCCGCCGCCCTCGGCATCCGCACCGCCCGCGCGGCCCGCAGCGTCGTCCTGTCCGCCCACTCCTGGCGCTACGGCCTGCGCCTCGCCCTCTGCATCGGCATCGCGCAGTCCCTGGTCTCCCTCGTCCCGGTGCCCCGCTCCTACTGGGTCGCCCTCACCATCACCTTCGTCCTCAAGCCCGACTTCGGCTCGGTGTTCTCCCGCGCGCTGCTGCGGGCGCTGGGCACGGTGGCCGGCCTGGTGATCGCGGCGGGGGTGCTGGCGGAGGTGCCGCCCGGCTGGTGGGACGTCCCCGTGATCCTGCTGCTGGCCCCGCTCATCCCCCTGCTCACACCCCGGGGCTACGGCTACCAGACGGCCGCGATCACCCCGGTGATCCTGCTCCTCTCCGATCTGCTCAACCGCCAGGGCACGGCGCTGCTGCTCCCCCGCCTCCTGGACTCGCTCATGGGCTGCGCGATCGCCCTGACCGCCGGCTATCTGCTGTGGCCGGAGAGCTGGCACACCCGGGTCGGCGACCGCCTCGCGGACGCGGTGGCGGACACGGCGACGTACGTCGAGTCGGCCTTCGGCACCGCCGTCGACCCCGCCGCCCGCGCCCGCATGCGCCGCCGCCTCTACCGGGACCTGTCCGTCGTCCGCACCGAGTTCCAGCGGGCCCTGACCGAGCCCCCGCCCACCGGGCGCCGGGCCGCCGCCTGGTGGCCACTGGTCGTCGCCGTGGAACGCATCGTCGACGCCACGACCGCGGCCCGGGTCCGGGTGGGCCAGGGGGCCGCGCCCCCGTCGGCCGCCGAGATCGGCCAGGTGGCCCTGCAGCTGCGCGAACTGTCGGAGGCCGTGCGCCGCACGGAGACCCTGACCGCCGTCCGCACCGATCTCACCGGGCCCGTCGGAAGCGTTCTGGAGCCGCTGCGCCAGGAGGTCGCGGCGGCCCGCGCCATCGCGACACCGCACTGAGGCTCCACCGCCGGTCGAAACGCAATCCGGGGCCGCTAACCTTACGTGTCCGTCCTGGCCAGGGATCGACGGGACAACTCACGCGAAGGGTTGCGACATGGGCATTCTCACTCGTCTGCGGAACGCATTCGGCCGAGGGCGCAAGACGCGCACCGCCGAAGCAGAGGGTGCGGACCGACGTCCCGCGCCGACCCCGGAGCCGACCACCACCCCCTCCGAACCCACCCCCGCCCCGACCGCCCAGGTCCCCGAGCCCCGCACCTCGTCCTCCGACGAACACGACCTGGTCACGGCGGCGTTCGACAACGTGACGGTACCCAGGCAGCCGACGGACCGAGACGTGGAGCAGCCGCCCACGGAGGCCCCGAAGGCTGCGGAACCGGAGCCGGAGCCGGAGCCGGTCATCGAGCTGAAGCCGGTGGCAGAGCCGGAGCCGACCCCGGAGCCGGAGCCCGAGCCGGTCATCGAACTGAAGCCGGTGGCGGAAGCGACGGCCCCGGAGGAACCGCAGGCGGAAGCGGAAGCCGAACAGAAGTCGGAACCGGAAACCGAGCCGCAGCCGGAACCGGCAGCGGAAGCCGAATCCGCACCGGACGAGCCGAAGGCCGCCGACGGCGAGGAAGCCCCACAGGGGGCACCCGCACCGGACAACGAAAGCAGCACGGGTGGTGCGGATGGGAGCACCCCCGCCGAAGGCGAAGCCGAGGCGAGCACCCCCGCCCAGGACGAAGCGGCAAGCACCCCCGCCCAGGACGAAGCGGCAAGCGCCCCCGCCCCCAAGCCGGCCACGCCCCTCACCAGGGTCAAGTCCCGCACCCCCTCCCTCACCACCGCCTACAAGGCCGCCACCACCGCCCTCAAGAAGACCGACCTCACCGGCACCCGGGCGAAGCTCTACCTGGTCCTCGACCGCTCCGCCAGCATGCGGCCGTACTACAAGGACGGCTCCGCCCAGGCCCTCGCCGACCAGACCCTCGCCCTCGCCGCCCACCTCGACCCCGAGGCCACGGTCCACGTCGTCTTCTTCTCCACGGAGGTCGACGGCACCACCGACCTCACCCTCACCCAGGACCACGAGACGAAGATCGACGACGTCCACGCCACCCTCGGCCGGATGGGCCGCACCAGTTACCACGAGGCGGTGGCGGCCGTACTCGCCCACTACGAGAAGAACGCGGCCCCCGGCACCCCGGCCCTCGTGGTGTTCCAGACCGACGGCGCCCCCGACGCCAAGACCCCCGCGACCCAGGCCCTCACCTCGGCCGCGGAGACCCACCCGGCCGTCTTCTTCTCCTTCGTCGCCTTCGGTGAGCACGACAACAAGGCCTTCGACTACCTCCGCAAGCTGAAGGCCCCCAACACGTCCTTCTTCCACGCGGGCCCCACCCCCCGCGAACTCACGGACACCGAGCTCTACGAGGGCACCCTGGCGAACTGGCGCCCGTAGGCCGTCCGGGGGGTGGACCAGCGGCCGGCGCCGCCACCGGCGGTCCACCCCCCGAAACGCGTGTGAGTCGATCTCCGCGGGCCCAGTAGGATTTCGACTTATGGCGGCCACTGGATCCGAGAAGCAGGGTGAAAAGGCGTACTACGTCTCCACCCCCATTTATTACGTCAACGACGCTCCTCACCTGGGCCACGCCTACACGACCGTCGCAGGCGACGTGCTCACGCGCTGGCACCGTCAGCGCGGTGAGAAGGTGTGGTACCTCACCGGCACGGACGAGCACGGTCAGAAGATCATGCGCACGGCCGAGGCCAACGGGGTCACCCCACAGGCCTGGGCCGACAAGCTCGTCACCGAGGCCTGGAAGCCCCTGTGGGAGCACCTGGAGATCGCGAACGACGACTTCATCCGCACCACGCAGAAGCGGCACACCGACCGCGTCCAGGAATTCGTGCAGGACCTGTACGACAAGGGCGAGATCTACAAGGGCGGCTACGAGGGCCCGTACTGCGTGGGCTGCGAGGAGTACAAGCTCCCGGGCGAGCTACTCGACGGCGAAGGTGAATTCGCAGGTCAGAAGCTGTGCCCGATCCACAAGAAGCCCGTGGAGATCCTCAGCGAGGAGAACTACTTCTTCCGCCTGAGCGAATACGGCGACAAGCTCCTGGCGCACTACGAGGCGAACCCGGGCTTCATCCAGCCGGAGTCCGCGCGCAACGAGGTCGTGAACTTCGTCCGCCAGGGCCTGCAGGACCTCTCCATCTCCCGCTCGACCTTCGACTGGGGCATCCCGATCCCCTGGGACGACAAGCACGTGATCTACGTGTGGGTCGACGCGCTGCTGAACTACGCCACGGCGGTCGGCTACAACGAGAACCAGGCGAAGTTCGAGACGACCTTCCCGGCCGACGTGCACCTGGTCGGCAAGGACATCCTCCGCTTCCACGCGGTGATCTGGCCGGCGATGCTGATGGCCCAGGGCCTGCCGCTGCCGGGGAAGATCGCGGCCAACGGCTGGCTGATGGTCGGCGGCGAGAAGATGTCGAAGTCCAACCTGACCGGCATCAAGCCGCAGGACCTGACCTCGCACTTCGGCGTCGACGCGTACCGGTGGTACTTCCTGCGGGCGATCGCCTTCGGTCAGGACGGCAGCTTCTCCTGGGAGGACTTCTCCGCCCGCTACACGAGCGAGCTGGCCAACGACTACGGCAACCTCGCCTCCCGTGTGGCGGCCATGGTCGGCAAGTACTTCGGTGGCGAGCTGCCGGCGGCGACGGCCGACGGCGAGGCCGAGAAGGCGATCCACGACGGCCTGGCGAAGGCGGTCGCGGAGGCCGACCGGAAGATCGGCGACGAACTGGACTTCCAGGGCGGCATCCTGGCCGTCTTCGACTTCGTCAAGCAGGTCAACGGCTACATCACGGAGCAGGAGCCGTGGAAGGTGGCCAAGGACGAGACCGCCGAGGGCAAGGCCCGCCTGGCCACGATTCTCTACACGGCGGCGGAGTCCCTGCGCGCGGTGGCGGTCCTCCTCAACCCGGTCATGCCGGAGACCTCCCAGAAGCTCTGGGACTCCCTGGGCGCCGACGCGTCCCTGGGCGCCCTGGCCGGCCAGCGCGTCCAGGAGGCCGGCACCTGGGGCAGACTCCCCGCCGGCTCGACGGTCACCAAGGGAGCGGTGCTCTTCCCGCGCCTCGAGGAGAAGCCGACCGCGTAACGCCCACACCACGTGCGGACGAGGCCCGGAACCCGACCCTGACAGGTCGGTCCGGGCCTCGTCCGATACCCGGACCGCGGGCGGTCGTACCCCGCGCCCGTTCTCCTCCAGGCGGCCGTCGACGTCCTCGCCGGCCTTCGCCGCACAGACCCCCGGCTGCTCCTCTCCACCACCGAGGCCGAACACCTCGCACCCGGCGTCGCGGCCTGGCTGGAGCGTGACCTCACCCCCACCGCCTGACCGCCCAGCTCCCGCCCCCGCCTCCGTTCCACGCACCCGCCCAGCCACCGGCCGTCCACCACTCGCTCCAGAACTGCGAAGGCTGCGACCGCGCCTTCCGCGCACCGGAACCAGGTCGCTGCCGCGACTGCCGAACCGATCTCCCGGAGGCCGCCTAGCATGAACGTGACGATCCTTGCCCCTGGGCACAGACGACGAGGAGCGAGCGCCATGACCATCGCCCCGGACAACCCGCAGCAGGGCGCCTCCCACCTGTACCGGGCCATGCGGGACTTCGTTCAGTCCATGGACGACACGCTGCCTGGGAAGTTCGAGATCACCAAGGAAGGGATCGTCCACGACATGATGTCGCCGGGAGGGCCTCACGAGGTCACGGCTGCACATATCAGCCGCCGTCTGGAAAGGGTCATGCCGGACGAGTTGCTGGCCCATACCGGCACACCTGATGTGGAGGACGAGCCCGAGGGCATCATGCGCCATCCGGACGTCATGGTGATCGCATGGGCGGACCTGAACGTCCAGGGTTCGATCGACCCTCGCTCGCTCATCGCCGCCATCGAAGTGGTGTCCAAGTCCAACCCGGAGAACGACTGGGTCACCAAGATGCGCGACTACCCCCTCATGGGCGTCCCCATCTATGTGATCTTCGACCCGCGTACGGGCCAGGGCGCCGTCCTCACCGACATCCACACCACCCCCGACGGCCCCCGCTACGCCACCCGCAAGGACTTCGTCTACGGCGAGGACGTCACCATCGCCGACTGGACCATCTCGACCCAGAATCTGCCGCTCTACCGGAGCGAGGGCGGCGAGCAACACTGAAGAGAACCTGCGCGACGGGTCCGGCGGCGGACCTAGGGTAAGGACCGCCTGCCTCCGTCACCGCAGTGCCTCCACCACGAAGAACAGGAAGCAGGGCTTGGTGGACAGGGTGGGGAAGTCGTCGGGGAACAGGTCGCGGGCGGCCGGGGTGGGCTGGGGCTCGCCGAGGGTGGTGAGGCGGAAGCCGGCGGTGGTGAAGGCGTCGGTCATGGCGTGCAACGGCTTGCGCCAGAACTTCATGGGGTGGGGCTGTCCGTCGAACGTCCAGTCGAAGGTGTAGCCGGTGGTCGCGAAATAGTCGGGACGAGGGTCCGACAGGGTGTAGGCCACGAAGGGATGGTCCACCGACGCGATCAGCCGGCCGCCCGGCCTGAGCACGCGCCGCATCTCGGCCAGCGTCGGCCCCCAGTCCTTCAGGTAGTGCAGCACCAGTGACGCGACCACGGCGTCGAACGCGCCGTCGGCGAAGGGCAGCGGGTCCCTCAGGTCGGCCAGCCGCAGGTCCGCGTCCTCGCCGAGCCGCCGCCTGGCCAGCGCCAGCATCCCGGTGCTGGCGTCGATGCCGGTGACGATGGCACCGCGCTCGCGCAGTGCGGCGGTCAGGGGGCCCGAGCCGCAGCCGGCGTCCAGGATCCGGCGGCCGGCCACGTCTCCGGCGAGGGCCAGCATCGCGGGCCGCTCGTAGTACGCGTTCACGAGGTTGTTCTCGTTCTCCGCCGCGTACGCCTCGGCGAAGCCGTCGTAGTCGTTCGCGACAGGGCTGTCCGGCTGGTCCGATACGCGTTCCATCGTCTCAGCCTATTCAAGTGGCGGTTGCGCGGAGGCAGTTGCGGGACCGGTCGGCGCGCTCACCGCCTCCGCCCCGGAACACCGGCGCCGGCCCCTGCGGCCACGACGGCGGCGGACACGGCGAGCAGGTGCCGCCTGCGGAGGGACCGGCGGTGAGAGGGAACTGCCACGGAGGAGTCCTCAGGGTCTGCTGAACTTGCCTTACGACCCCTCAGTGACCGCCGCCCGCAAGGGGGTTGCCGCCGGGCAGGTTTTCGCCGACTAGGCCGCGTACCCGAGCACCAGCGCCCCCACCACCGGCGCCGCGTACACGAGGGGGAACGGAATGTGCGCGTACCACCGTGCCCGCGCCACCGTGACCGCCGCCCCGGCGAAGTACGCCACCAGCCCCACCCCGGCCAGCACACCGACGACCGGCACGAACAGGCCCACCACCAGGCCGACGGCGCCCGCCGCCTTGGCCAGCCCCAGCCAGGTCCACCACGCCCGCGGCACCCGGTAGTCGGTGAGCGCCTTGACGATCCACTCGGCGCGCAGCAGCAGGACGGTCCCGGAGAAACCGGCCATGAGGGCGGCGAGCAGGGTGACGACGATGTGCGCGGTACGCATGAGGGGCTCCCGTCGGGCGATCGGTCGAACTGCGGACACCCCTCTGACACCGGCAACAGGACCGATGTGACAGGCGCCGGCGGAAATCCTGTTGCCGCCCCAGGCGGGGTGCCCCCGCCCCCCGCCTCGCGTCTGGCAGAGTACGGATGTCGTGACCCTCCCCGCATCCGAACCCGCACCCGCGTCCGAGCCCCACCGCCGGCTCCTCGCCGACGTCGTCTCGGCCGGCAGTCCGTACGCGCTGGTGCTCGCCGGCGGGTACGCCCTCGAGGCGCACGGGCTGCTGCGGCGCCCGCACGCCAACCTCGACTTCGCCACCGAGAGCGCGGAGCCCATGGACCGGATCGCCGGTGCCGTCGGCGCCGCCCTGGAGGCGCGCGGGCGGCAGGTGCGGGGCGAAGGGGTCGTGACCGCGCGGACGGCGCAGTTGACGGTCGTCGACCCGCCGACCGGCGAGCCCTGTGTCCTCGCGCTGCACAAGGAGGCCTTCTGGCAGCCTCCGGAGCTCACCCCGTACGGCCCGGCCCTCGCCCTGGAGGACGCGGTCGGTACGAAGATCCGGGCCCTGTACGACCGGGGGGCGGCCGTCGATCTGATCGACGCCCAGGCCGCCGCCGCCCACTTCACCCTGCCCGACCTCGAGGAGCTGGGCCGCCGGCACGCCCACGACCCCTTCGACCTGCCCACCCTGCAGTCCCGCCTGACGGGCACGGACTTCTACGCCGACGCCGACTTCGCGCGGTACGGCTGCACCGGGCCGCGGATCGGCGCCCTGCGCGCCTGGGCCCAGCGCTGGTCCGACGACATCGCCGAGCGGCTGCTGGAGGACGGCGCCTCTCCGGACAACCAGGACGCCGACTCCCCGGACAGCGGGGCCAGCGGCTCCGGCCAGGAGCCCGGCACCGGCAGCTGAGGGAACCCACCGCACCAAGGGCGAGAAAAGGGCTGGTAAAGTCCGCTCACTTGTGCGAGGGCGGGGGCCCTCGCGGGGAGGGAACCTCACGTGGGCAGACACGCCCCGGGACGGCGCGGACTCGCCGCGGCCGTCTCCTCGTTCGCGGTCGCCGTGGCGGCCGTGGCCTTCGCCGTCCTGCCGGAGGACGGCGCCTCGGCCGACCCGGTCACCACGGCGGCCGCCGGCAGCGAGATCACGCTCACCGACCCGAGTTCCGCCACACCGCGCACGGACCGCCCGTACGCGGCCGGCGAGCGCGGGTTCCTGCACCGGCAGGCCGGCGTGCCGGGGCTGCTGTGGACGGATTACGCGGACGGCACCACGCGCGGCGTCAGCAACGACGACGGCAGCCCCTACACGCCCGGCCAGGGCTGCACCGTCATCGGCTCGGCCTGCCGTACGGCCTGGTACGGCTCGGACGGCGACCTGGTCGCGCTGCCTGCCGGCACGACCAGCAACGCCGTCGTCCTGTGGGACCCGGCGACGGACCGGCGGACCAAGGTCGCCTTCGGGCAGAGCAACCGCTACTACCGGGCACTGGCCGGCGACACGATCGTCACCGGCTACAGCCTGGTGGACCAGGTCGACGGGCAGTGGCGGGAACGTACGATCACCGGCGAGCCGACGAACATCCAGAGCGAGGACATCGTCGCCGCGGACTCCGCCGGCGTGCTGTGGGCGCGCAACGGCGGCATCCGGTACGTCGACGCCGGGACGGCCGTGAACACCCAGGTGTTCACCGACACCACGTACGCCACGCACTACGTGATGTCCGAGGACCGGATCGGCTGGTACCAGTCGGGCACCGCCGAGCTGCATCTGAAGGACCGGCACGACCCGTCCGCGCCCGAGCAGGTCGTCACGTTCGACCACCCGGGCGCCCTGGACGGCGACCCGGTGCTGGTCGGCGACTGGCTGCTGCTTCCGCTGGACACCGGGACCGCCACGTCCCGGCTGGTCGCGGTGTCGGTGACCGACGGCCACTCCGAGACCCTGCTGGACAGCGCCGGCGCCTACGTGGCTGCCGCCCCGGGCGGGGACGCCCTCATCACCGGCGGCAGCGGCGCGTCGGACTGGTGGGTGCAGCGGGTGGGCCGGGCCGCGGACGGCTCGCTGAAGCTTGAGAAGGTGTACCAGGTCCCGGCGCAGGAGAACCCCAAGACGGGGCTCGCGTTCAGCCGGGGCAGCCTGCGCGTCGCCGAGGACGACCCGAGCAGCGCCTCCGACACGACCTCCGTACGCCAGGTCGGCATCGTCGCCGGCACCCCGACCGCCACACCGGCCACGGACAGCTCGGCGATCAGCCCCGAGTGCCCGTACGCCGGCACCACCTGCTCGGCGATGTTCGGCAACCTCGGCGACGGGCCGCGAGACGTCTACCTGGACACCTACTACGACGGCGGCGAGGGCGGCAGCGGCCTGGAGCACGCCGACCGGCTGGTCTCGATCGGCGGCGGCCGCCTGGAGTTCCACACCGGGGGCGGCACGATCGTCGACGTCTCCGACGACTACGCCGTCTACAACTCCGGCGGCTCGACGCCGATGCAGTACGTCGGCGACTTCGGCCAGGGCCAGAAGCTGAAGCGCTCGGTCCGCGCCGCCGCCCTGCACGGCCCCACCCTGTGGAGCGCCACCTCGACGGCCGGCCAGCTGACCTCCTACAGCCTCACCCAGGACAAGACCCTCGCCACGGTGACGGTTCCGGGCCTGGCCTGCGTGCCGAGCGAGCTGCAGGCGGCGGGCCGCTGGGTGTACTGGGCGTGCGGCACGGACTCGGCCGGGGTGTACGACACACAGGCGGGTACGTCCCGCCCGGTGGCCCCGGGTGACGTGCTGCTCGGCGACGGCTTCACGGTCCGCCACGACCACGGCGACGACCAGCTGGTCCTCACGGACGCCACCACCGGCGCCACGAGCGTGCTCGCCTCCGACGTGCCGGAGACCGGGCTCGCCGCCGACCGGCGCTACCGCTGGACGGTGGACGAGTACACGGGCATGGTCGCCTGGTTCGACCGGTACGAGCGGACCCATGTGGCCGCCACGCACATCGCGCCGTCGGCGGTGACGGTGTTCGAGACGCAGGCCGGAACCCATGTGGGCCCGGGCATGCGCTTCGAAGGCTCCTGGCTGCTGTCCCGGCCGGTCCAGTCCTGGTCCGTGACGTTCACCTCCGTCCAGAGCGGCGCGACCGGCAGGCTCACGGACACGACCACCGGCGGAGCGTCCGCGGCACGGGTGGCGGCGTTCTGGTACGGCACCACGGTCACCGGGGAGAGGTTCCCCACGGGCGAGTTCACCTGGACCCTCAAGGCCACCGCCACCGGCACGACCGTCACCCTCGCGAGCGGCGAGGGCTTCCTGTCCCGGGGCGCGGCGGTACGCCACGACTTCACCAGCCCCGACGGGCCGGACGGCCGGGGTGACCTGCTCACCCTCAACTCCTCCGGCGGGCTGACCTTCCAGTCCGGCACGGGCACGGGCACGTTCGGCGAGAAGACCAGCGGCGCCGGCTGGTCCACCACCGTCCGGGCCGTCCCCTTCGGCGACCTGAGCGGCGACCGCTGCAACGACGTCCTGGTGCGCTACAGCAGCGGCGCCCTGCGGCTGTACAAGCCGGGCTGCGGCAAGGCGCTCACCCCGCAGACGTCGTACACGACGCTCGCGAGCAGCGGCTGGACCCAGTACGACGTGCTGACCTCGCCCGGTGACGTCAGCGGCGACGGACTCCCGGACCTGATCGCCCGCAACAGCTCCACCGGGGCCGTGTACCTCTACAAGGGCACCAGCGACGGCAAGCTGTCCTCGCGGGTGAAGCTGTACGACGACTGGAAGGGCTACAAGAAGATCGTCGGCGCCGGTGACCTCGACGGCGACGGCATCGGTGACCTGCTCGCCCAGGACAAGGCCAACACCCTGTTCCGCTACCACGGCAAGGGCAACGGCACCTTCGCCGCCCGCGCCAAGGTGTTCAGCGACTGGGGCGGCTCCTACAACGCCGTCGTGGGCGTCGGTGACATCACCGACGACGGCAGGGCCGACCTGGTCTCCCGGGACAGCAGCGGCAACGTGTACCGCAACAGCGGTGACGGCAAGGGCTCCTTCGGCTCCCGTACGAAGATCGCGACGGGCTGGGGCGGGTACAAGTCCCTGTCCTGACGGCCCTGCAACGCCGGACGGCCCCGGGACCGTGGAGGTCCCGGGGCCGTCGTGCGTCGCGACTACTTGGGCTGCGGCTTGCGGATGTTCAGGTGCAGCTCGCGCAGGCGGGACTCGTCCAGCTCGGTGGGCGCGCCCATCATCAGGTCCTGGGCGTTGCCGTTGAGCGGGAAGGCGATCGTCTCGCGGATGTTGGGCTCGTCCGCGAGGAGCATGACGATGCGGTCCACGCCCGGGGCGATGCCGCCGTGCGGCGGGGCGCCGAAGCGGAACGCGCGGAGCATGCCGGCGAACTCGCGCTCGGTGGTCTCGCGGTCGTAGCCGGCGATCTCGAAGGCCTTGAGCATGATGTCCGGCTCGTGGTTCCGGATCGCGCCGGAGGACAGCTCGACGCCGTTGCAGACGATGTCGTACTGCCAGGCCAGGATGTCCAGCGGGTCCTGGGTCTCCAGGGCCTCCATGCCGCCCTGGGGCATCGAGAAGGGGTTGTGCGAAAAGTCGATCTTGCCGGTGTCCTCGTCCTTCTCGAACATCGGGAAGTCGACGATCCAGCAGAACCGGAAGACGTTCTCCTCGAAGTGGCCGGCGCGCTTGGCGGCCTCGACGCGGACCGCGCCCATGATCTTGGAGACCTCGTCGAACTCGCCGGCGCCGAAGAACACCGCGTGGCCCGGGGCGAGCGAGAGCCGCTTGGTCAGCTCGGCGACGTTCTCCTCGGTGAGGAACTTCGCGATCGGGCCGGACAGCGCGCCGTCCTCGCCGACACGGACCCAGGCCAGGCCCTTGGCGCCCAGCGAGATCGCGTACTCACCGAGCTGGTCGAAGAACTTGCGGGGCTGGTCCTGGACCGCGGGGACGGCCAGGGCGCGCACGTGCTTGCCGGCGAAGGCCTTGAACTCCGAGCCCTCGAAGACGTCGGTGATGTCGACCAGTTCGAGCTTGGCGCGCAGGTCCGGCTTGTCGGAGCCGTACTTCAGCATCGCCTCGCGGAACGGGATCCGCGGGAACGGCGAGGTGACGTGGCGGCCGCCGCCGAACTCCTCGAACAGCTCGGTCATCAGCTGCTCGATCGGCTGGAAGACGTCCTCCTGCTCGACGAAGCTCATCTCGACGTCGAGCTGGTAGAACTCGCCCGGCGAGCGGTCGGCGCGGGCGTCCTCGTCGCGGAAGCAGGGCGCGATCTGGAAGTAGCGGTCGAAGCCGGAGATCATCAGCAGCTGCTTGAACTGCTGCGGGGCCTGGGGCAGGGCGTAGAACTTGCCCGGGTGCAGGCGCGAGGGCACGACGAAGTCGCGGGCGCCCTCGGGGGAGGTGGCCGTCAGGATCGGCGTCGCCAGCTCGTTGAAGCCGAGGCCGCTCATCTTCTGGCGGATCGCCGAGATGACCTGGGTGCGCAGCATGATGTTGCGGTGCATGCGCTCACGGCGCAGGTCCAGGAAGCGGTACTCCAGGCGCCGCTCCTCGTTGACGCCGTCCTCGGTGTTGATGGTGAAGGGGAGCGGGGCGGCGGCGCCCAGCAGCTCCACCTCGGTCACCTCGACCTCGACCTCGCCGGTGGGCAGGTCGGGGTTGATGTTCTCGGTTCCACGTGAAACAACGCGGCCGTCGACGCGGACCGTGGACTCCTTGGAGACCTTGTCCAGCGCGTCGTAGGCGGGCGTGCCGGGGCGGGCCACCAGCTGCGTGATGCCGTAGTGGTCGCGCAGATCGATGAAGAGGATGCCGCCCAGGTCGCGCCGATTGTGCAGCCAGCCACTCAGCCGGACGTCGGTGCCGACGTCAGAGGCGCGGAGCTGGCCGCAGGTGTGGGACCTGTACCGATGCATCGTCGTTCATCGTCCTTCGTGGTGGGGTGATGAGTGCCGGGGCAGCTCCCCCGGCGGGGCCGGGCACGGGGCCCGGACCCATCAAGGGTACCGGGCACCCCAAGATCGGCTCCCCACCATTACGGCCCGCCCCCGGCGGACTCCCGAGCGGAACCGACTGCCCTCCCAGGGTGGCAGTTATCGTTCGCATCTTCTTAAAGTGGGGCAATGCGTACAGGCGAGCCCCTGCCGTCGGTCGGTGACGTCCTCGCCGCCCTCGCGACCGGGCTGTGGCACTGGGACACGGCCGCGGGACTGGTCACCGTGGACGCGGAGGCGGCGCGGCTGCTCGGGCTGCCCGCGGAGCAGGTCACGCTCACCGAGGCCCAGACCCGGGCCCGGCTGCACCCGGTCGACTGGAACGAGATCACCGGGGTGGTCCAGCTTGCGGCCTCCGAGGGCACCCTCGCCGAGGTGCGCGTCCGGATCGTCGACGAGCACGGGCGGGTCGTCCGCGTCGTCCGCAGCCGGTCGAAGCCGTCCTTCGACCCGAACCGGCGGGCGTACGAGCTGATCGGCACCCTGCAGGAGGTCACCGAGCCGATCCCGGGCGCCTCGGCGGCGCGCAGCGCGGTCACCGGGGACTGGCGGCGCTCCCGGGAGGCGTTCCTGCTGGACGCGGGCCGGGCCCTGGCGGAGGCGCGGTCGACGGCGGAGGTGCTGCGGGTCGCGGCGGGCCTGTCCATGCCGGGCTTCACCCCGGACGGACTCGCGGTGTTCGGCGTGGAGGGCGACCGGCTCACCGTCATCGGCCACCACGGGCACGCCCCGGGCGACGACAGCCCCTTCTCCCACATGCCGCTGGCCACGGACTACCCGGCCGCGGAGGTCGTGCGCACCGGCCGGGCCGTCTATCTCTCCTCCCCGGAGGAGTACATGGCGCGCTACCCGGTCACCTGGCCGCTGGCCCGCCACTTCGGCCGCCACTCCTGGGCGTTCCTGCCGCTGACGGTGGCGGGCCGCACGATGGGCGCCTGGATGGCGGCCTTCACCTACCCGGTGGCGTTCACGCCCGACGAGCGGGCCGTGCTGACGACGGTGGCCCGGATGCTCGCCCAGGCGCTGACGCGGGCCGGTGCCGCGGAGACCGAGCGGGAGCTGACCGAGGGGCTGCAGCGCTCCATGCTGCCCTCGCTGGGCCCCGAGATCCCGGGCATGCGGGTGGCCGCCCGCTACATCCCGACCGGCGGCGGGCTGCAGGTCGGCGGCGACTGGTACGACATGATCCCGCTGCCCGGCGGGAGATTCGCGCTGGCCATCGGGGACGTACAGGGCCATGACGTGCGGGCGGCCGGGCTGATGGGCCAGCTCCGCATCGCCCTGCGCGCCTACGCCTCCGAGGGGCACCGCCCCGACGCCGTGCTCTCCCGCGCCTCCCGCTTTCTGCACGGCATCACCCACGACGAGCACATGACCGACGTGCGGTTCGCGACGTGCCTCTACGTGGAGGCCGACCCGGGCACCGGCATGCTGGAGATGGCCCGCGCAGGGCATCCGGACCCGGCGATCCGGATGGCGGACGGCACGGTGATGATGCGGCCGACCGCGGGCGGGCTGCCGCTGGGCGTCGACCCGGACGCCGACTACCCGACGACCCGGTTCGCGCTGGAGCCGGGCGAGACGATGATGCTGTGCACCGACGGTCTGATCGAGACCGGCGGGCACGACATCGAGAGCGGCTGGCGGCGCATCCGCAAGATCCTGGAGGAGCACCAGGGGGACGTGGAGTCGCTGGCGGACGCGCTGGTGCAGGGCGTGCACGGGCCGTCCTCGCACCACACCACGGGCCCGCTGGCCGACCGGCGCGAGGACGACATCGCGGTCGTGCTGCTGTGCCGGCCGGAGGAGGGTGCCGTGCGGCCCACCGCGCGGCGCACGCTGCTGTCGGTGGCGCAGGACGAGCCCGAGCGGATCGCCGGGGCCCGACGGCATCTGCGCGAGCTGCTGCACGACTGGCGGTCGGCCGAGCAGGTCGACTCCGCGGTGCTGCTGGTCTCCGAGATGGTCACCAACGTCCTGGTGCACACCGATGCCGACGCGCTGCTGATCGCCGAGGTCACCGGGGAGCCGGGCGGGCGCCGGCTGCGGGTGGAGGTCACGGACGCCGGGGACGACCTGCCGCACAAGCGCCGGCCCGGGGAGCTGGCCTCCTCCGGCCGCGGTCTGATGCTGATCGAGCTGCTCGCCCACTCCTGGGGGGTGGAGCCGCGGGGCGAGGGCAAGGGCATCTGGTTCGAGCTCTACGAGTCCGACGGCTCGACCGGCCCGGACGGTCCCGGGAGCCCGGGGGGCCCGGTGGGCCCGGTGGGCCCGGGCGGCGTGGACGTCCCGCCCGGCCCCCGGCCGTTCGGCCGGCCGTAGCGGGCGCGCAGTTCGTGTGCGACGCCGGTGGCGGCCGCGGTCAGCGGCACCGCGAGCAGCATGCCGACGATGCCCGCGACGGACGCCCCGGCGGTGATCGCCACCAGCACCACCGCCGGATGCATCTGCACGGTCCGGCTCTGGATCACCGGCTGCAGCACATGCCCCTCCAGCACCTGCACGGCGAGGACGACCCCCAGCGCCCACAGCGCGACGACGAAGCCGCGGTCGGCGAGGGCCACCAGCACGGCCACCGCGCCCGAGACGAAGGCGCCCAGGTAGGGGATGTAGGCGCCGACGAAGACGAGTGCGCCCAGGCCGATGGCGCCCGGCACCCGCAGGATCAGCAGGCCGACGGTGATGCAGAAGGCGTCGATGAGCGCGATGAGGGTGGTGCCGCGCATGAAGCCCTGCACCGCCTCGAAGGCCCGCCGCGCCATGGCCTCCAGGGTGTCGGCGGTGCCGCCGGGCGCGAGGTCCCGGAGGGCGTGGACGGCGCGCCCGGAGTCGCGCAGGAAGAAGAACGTGAGCAGCAGCGCGAGGACCGCCATGGCGAGGGTCTCGCCGACCACGCCGACCCCGCTGATGACGCCGGAGACGGCGGGCGCGCCGAACCGGGAGAGCAGCTTGCGGGCGTTGGCGGCGAGGTCGTCCAGCCCGGTGCCGGGGTACCCGAAGTGCCGCGCGACGGACTTGGTGGCGTCCTGCAGCGAGGTGATGATCTGGTCGCCGTTGTCGACGACGGCGCTGACGACGATGTACATCGCGCCGCCGACCACGGCCAGGACGGCGACACAGGTCACCGCGGCGGCCAGCGACCGCTGCACGCGCACGCGGACCAGCCACCGGTACAGCGGCCCGAGCAGCGCGCTGCCCAGCAGGGCGAGCAGCACCGGCACGAGGGCGGTGCGGAACCGGGCGCAGATCTGGACGGCGACCCAGCCGACCCCGGCGACGAGCAGCAGCACCGCACACCAGGCGGCGAGACGGCGGACGGGCTCGGGCAGCAGCTGCACCCGTCCAGCCGATCATGAAACCGGCCGGGCTGTCCTGTGTGGACGGCCCGGCCGGGTGACGGCCGTCAGCCCTGCGGGCCGGTCTCCGTCATGCCGTGCACGGCCGGGATCGTGCCGAGGCGGCCCTTCTGGTAGTCCTCGAAGGCCTGCATCAGCTCGTCCTTGGTGTTCATGACGAACGGGCCGTAGTGGACCATGGGCTCCCGGATGGGACGGCCACCGAGGAGGACGACCTCGAGGTCCGGGGTGTGGGAGTCCTGCCGCTCGTCCGCGCGGACGGTCAGCGAGGAGCCGGCCCCGAAGACCGCGGTCTGGCCGAGCTGGACCGGACGGCGTTCGCTGCCGACGGATCCCTTGCCGGCGAGCACGTACGCGAGGCCGTTGAAGTCCTCGCGCCAGGGCAGGGTGATCTCCGCGCCCGGCGCCAGCGTCGCGTGGATCATCGTGATCGGCGTGTGCGTGCTGCCGGGACCCTGGTGGCCGTCCAGCTCGCCGGCGATGACACGCAGCAGCGCGCCGCCGTCCGGGGAGGTGAGGAGCTGGACGTTGCCGCCGCGGATGTCCTGGTAGCGCGGGGCCATCATCTTGTCCCGGGCCGGGAGGTTCACCCACAGCTGCAGGCCGTGGAAGAGGCCGCCCGACATGACCAGGTGCTCCGGCGGCGCCTCGATGTGCAGCAGGCCGGAGCCCGCCGTCATCCACTGGGTGTCACCGTTGGTGATGGTGCCGCCGCCACCGTGGGAGTCCTGGTGGTCGAAGATGCCGTCGATGATGTAGGTGACGGTCTCGAAGCCGCGGTGGGGGTGCCACGGCGTGCCCTTGGGCTCTCCGGGCTGGTAGTCCACCTCGCCCATCTGATCCATCATGATGAACGGGTCGAGGTAGCGGTAGTTGATCCCGGCGAACGCGCGGCGCACCGGGAAGCCCTCTCCCTCGAAACCGCTCGGAGCGGTGGTGACGGCGAGTACGGGACGGGCCACCGCGTCGGCGGGAGCGGTCACGCGGGGCAGCGTCAACGGGTTCTCGACGGTCACTGCAGGCATGGTCGGACCTCCTTGTGCTCCGAGTTTAGTTGAGCATTGAACTTTCTGCCACCCACAACACAGAGAGCCCGGAGGGCATTCCCTCCGGGCTCCGGGGTTCGCAACGGCTCAGCCGTACATTCTGCGCATCGCGAAGTCGACCATCTGCTCGACCGCCTTGGCGTCGAACACCATGCGGTGCTCGCCCTCCATGTCCAGGACGAAGCCGTAGCCGGTCGGCAGCAGGTCGATCACCTCGGCGCCGGTGATCACGAAGTACTTGGACTCCTTGCCCGCGTACCGGCGCAGCTCCTTCAGCGAGGTGAACATGGGGATCACCGGCTGCTGGGTGTTGTGCAGGGCGAGGAAGCCGGGAGTGTCGCCGCGCGGGCAGTACACCTTCGACGTCGCGAAGATCTGCTGGAAGTCCTCCGCGGACATCTGCCCGGTGGTGAAGGCACGCACCGCGTCCGCGAGCGAGGGCGGGGACGGCTCGGGATACAGCGGCGGCTGCTGCCCGTAGCCGCCGGCCATCGGCTGCTGAGGTGCGGCGTACTGCTGCTGCGAAGCCCCGCCGTCCATGGGCTGGCCGTATCCGTACATGCCCCAAAGAGTAACCAGTCACAGATGACCCGATCGGGCTTGCTTCTTATTACCGACGGGTAGCATCATCGTAGCCACTTGTTGGAACGTGAACAGTTGCGAGGAGCCAGTGCCTCGCCGAGTCCTCAACGGAGTTGTCTCATGGGGCACTACAAGTCCAATCTCCGCGACATCGAGTTCAACCTCTTCGAAGTGCTCGGCCGCGACAAGCTGTACGGCACCGGTCCGTTCGAGGAGATGGACACCGACACCGCCAAGAGCGTCCTGGAGGAGCTGACCCGCCTCGCCGAGAACGAGCTGGCGGAGTCCTTCGCCGACGCCGACCGCAACCCGCCGGTCTTCGACCCCGAGACGAACACCGCGCCGATACCGGAGAGCTTCAAGAAGAGCTACAAGGCCTTCATGGACTCCGAGTACTGGCGGCTCGGCCTGCCCGAGGAGATCGGCGGCACCACCGCCCCGCCGTCCCTGATCTGGGCGTACGCGGAGCTGATCCTCGGCGCCAACCCGGCCGTGTGGATGTACTCCTCCGGCCCGGCGTTCGCCCGCATCCTCTTCGAGGAGGGCACCGAGGAGCAGAAGAAGTGGGCGCAGATCGCCGTGGACCGGACCTGGGGTTCGACCATGGTGCTCACCGAGCCCGACGCCGGCTCGGACGTCGGCGCCGGCCGCACCAAGGCGGTCCAGCAGGAGGACGGCTCCTGGCACATCGAGGGCGTGAAGCGCTTCATCACCTCCGGTGAGCACGACATGGAGGAGAACATCCTCCACTACGTCCTCGCCCGTCCCGAGGGAGCCGGTCCCGGCACCAAGGGCCTGTCCCTCTTCCTCGTCCCGAAGTACCTCTTCGACTTCGAGACCGGCGAGATCGGCGAGCGCAACGGCGTCTACGCCACCAACGTCGAGCACAAGATGGGCCTGAAGGCCTCCAACACCTGCGAGATGACCTTCGGCGACCGCCACCCCGCCAAGGGCTGGCTGATCGGCGACAAGCACGACGGCATCCGCCAGATGTTCCGCATCATCGAGTTCGCCCGCATGATGGTCGGCACGAAGGCGATCTCCACGCTGTCGACGGGCTACCTCAACGCGCTGGAGTACGCCAAGGAGCGCGTCCAGGGTCCGGACCTGGCGAACTTCATGGACAAGACCGCGCCCAAGGTCACCATCACCCACCACCCCGACGTGCGCCGCTCGCTGATCACGCAGAAGGCGTACGCGGAGGGCATGCGCGCCCTCGTCCTCTACACCGCCTCCGTCCAGGACGCGATCGCCGTCAAGGAGGCGGCCGGCGAGGACGCCAAGGCCGAGCACGCGCTCAACGACCTGCTCCTGCCGATCGTCAAGGGCTACGGCTCCGAGAAGGGCTACGAGCAGCTCGCCCAGTCGCTGCAGACCTTCGGCGGCTCCGGCTTCCTGCAGGAGTACCCGATCGAGCAGTACATCCGCGACGCCAAGATCGACACGCTGTACGAGGGCACCACCGCGATCCAGGGCCAGGACTTCTTCTTCCGGAAGATCGTCCGCAACCAGGGCGCCGCCCTCAACAGCCTCGCCGAGGACATCAAGAAGTTCCTGGCGCTCGGCACCGGCGGCGAGGAGCTGGCCGGCGCCCGCGAGCACCTGGCGAAGGCGGCCGTGGAGCTGGAGGCGATCGTCGGCCTGATGCTGACCGACCTCGCCGCCACCGAGGAGGACGTCAAGAACATCTACAAGGTGGGCCTGAACACCACCCGCCTGCTGCTCGCCTCCGGTGACGTGATCGTCGGCTACCTGCTGCTCAAGGGTGCCGCCATCGCCGCCGAGAAGCTGCCGACCGCCTCGGCCAAGGACAAGGCCTTCTACACCGGCAAGATCGCGGCGGCGAAGTTCTTCGCGGCCAACGTGCTGCCGGGCGTCACCCTGGCCCGCAAGGTCGCCGGGACCGTCGACCTCGACCTGATGGAGCTGGACGAGGCCGCGTTCTAGAAAGGCCGGATTCGCCCCCACCGATCACCGCCGTGGGCCCGCCTCCGTACCGGGGGCGGGCCCACGCACGTCGTTAAGGTAAGCCCCATGAGCGCACCAGCCCGCTTCGACCGCGGCCACACCGACGACCTGATGTCCTTCCTGGCGGCGAGTCCGTCGCCGTACCACGCCGTGGCGAACACCGCCGAGCGGCTGGAGAAGGCCGGCTTCCGGCAGGTCGCCGAGACGGACGCCTGGGACGCGGCCGCCGGCGGCCGGTACGTGCTGCGCGGCGGCGCGATCGTCGCCTGGTACGTCCCTCAGGGCGCCGCACCGCACACCCCCTTCCACATCATCGGCGCGCACACCGACTCCCCCAGCCTGCGCGTCAAGCCGCGGCCGGACAGCGGGGCGCACGGCTGGCGCCAGGTCGCGGTGGAGATCTACGGCGGTCCGCTGCTGAACTCCTGGCTCGACCGCGACCTGGGCGTGGCCGGCCGGCTGACCCTGCGCGACGGCTCCACGGTGCTGGTGAACGTGGACCGGCCGCTGCTCAGGGTGCCCCAGCTCGCCATCCACCTGGACCGCACGGTCACCAGCGAGGGCCTGAAGCTGGACAAGCAGCGCCATCTGCAGCCGGTGTGGGGGCTCGGCGACGACCTGCGCGACGGCGACCTGATCGCCTTCCTGGAGGAGGAGGCGGGAGTGGCGGCCGGTTCGGTGGCCGGCTGGGACCTGACGCTGCACCCGGTGGAGGCGCCCGCCTACCTCGGCCGGGACCGCGAGCTGGTCGCCGGGCCGCGCATGGACAACCTGCTGTCGGTGCACGCAGCCGCCGCCGCCCTCACCGCCGTGGCCGCCTCCGGCGCCCCCCTCGACCGCATCCCCGTGCTGGCCGCCTTCGACCACGAGGAGAACGGCTCCCAGTCCGACACCGGCGCCGACGGCCCGCTGCTCGGCACGGTGCTGGAGCGCTCGGTGTTCGCGCGCGGAGGGTCGTACGAGGACCGGGCCCGCGCCTTCGCCGCCACCGTCTGCCTGTCCTCCGACACCGGGCACGCCGTCCACCCCAACTACGCCGAGCGGCACGACCCGACGCACCACCCGCGCGTCAACGGCGGGCCGATCCTCAAGGTCAACGTCAACAACCGCTACGCCACGGACGGTTCCGGCCGGGCGGTGTTCGCCGCCGCCTGCGAGCGGGCGGGCGTGCCCCTGCAGAGCTTCGTCTCCAACAACTCCATGCCCTGCGGCACCACCATCGGCCCCATCACCGCCGCCCGGCACGGCATCCGGACCGTCGACATCGGCGTGGCCATCCTGTCGATGCACAGCGTGCGCGAACTGTGCGGCGCCGACGACCCGTTCCTGCTGGCCAACGCCCTGGTGGCGTTCCTGGAGGGCTGACTTCCGCCCCCGGCGTCCCCCCTGCGGAACCGTTACTTTTGAACCTGTTCAAGTGCGGCTTCGGCGGCGTACGATGCGCTTCGCTCTTCAACGATCTGCGTATCCATGGTCTCGTGGGGGGACTTCACCTTGAGAAAGAGATCCCTGGCGCTCGCCTGCGCCTCCGTCACCGCGAGCGTGCTGCTCGGCCCGGTCCCGGCCGCCCACGCCGCGGTGGCGCCGGTGCTGTACGGCGTGGGCAGCGGTGACCACCCGGGCGACGGTCTGATGGCGGTGTCCGCCTCGTCGGACACCGCCATCACCTCGATCACCGCCCACCTGTACGCGCCGGGCTCCGCCGACGACGCCCCGGAGGTCACCGAGGTCAGCGACTTCACCCCGGACACCGGCACCGGTTTCGCCGACCTGTGGCGGACCACCACGCCGCTGCGCCTGGCCGACCTCGGCGCCTACCGCGTCGTCGTCGACCTGACCGACGCCGACGGGGACACCACCTCGGCCCAGGGCACCTACTGGTACGAGCTCGAAGCGCACCTGACGGATCTGCAGGCCACTCCGCAGAACCCGGACTACGAGCACCAGGACGTCACCGTCACCGGCGGCTTCACGGTCACCGACCCGCGCACCGGCGAGACGACACCGGCTGCGGACGCGCAGGTGGACCTCGAGATCTCCAACGGGGACGACGGGACGACCAGGACCGGCACCGACGGCCGTTTCACCGCCACGTACACCGTGACCGACGCGTCCAGCGCCGACGTCAACGCCTGGCTGCGGCTGGACGATCCCTTCTACCAGTCCCGGGCCAACGAGAGCGTCGGGGTCAGGGCCGTGCAGTCGGACACACGCGTGACGCTCGACGCCACCGAACTCGACGTCAGGGCCGGGCAGGCCGCGAAGGTCTCCGGGACGGCCGAGGTGTACGTCGGCGGGGCGTGGAAGCCGCTGGCCGGAGCCACGGTGGACGAGGTCTGGTCCGACGAGTTCGGCGGCGCGGCCTCACGGCCCGTCACGGGCGCCGACGGCCGCTTCACGGGGCAGCTGACGCTGCCGAAGACCGGCACGGTCGACGTGCAGGTGCGCAGTGGGACGTTCCTGAACTTCAGTGAGCCGCAGCAGGTGAAGGTGTACGTCGCGCGGAAGACGTCCCTCACCGACTTCACGGCGAGCCTGGACAAGTACTCCCGGCTGACCGCCAAGGGCAGGCTGCACACCGGCTCCAGCATCCCCGCAGACGCGGACAACAAGGTCGAGCTGCAGTACTCGGCCGACGGCAGGACCGGCTGGAGGACGATGAAGACCGTCACCCCGGGCAGCTTCGACCCCGAGTCCGGCGCGTCGTTCAAGGGCACCTTCGACGCGCCCTACCGGGGCTACTACCGGGCGCACTTCAAAGGCAGCCGCAACTGGCAGGAGTCGTACAGCACGGTCGTGTACGTCAGGCGCACCCCGACCCGCATCACCGACGGCAACGCCTCGCCGGAGCCGGTGCACAAGGGACACACCCTCACGTACAAGGGCAAGCTGCAGTACTACAGCTCGAGCAGCCACGCCTGGAAGGCCTACGCCGGCCAGAAGGTGAAGATCCTCTTCCGGCCCAAGGGCTCCAGCAGCTGGTACGACATGGGCAACGCCACCACCCGTTCCGACGGCACCTTCGGCAAGGGCTCGACCGCGTCGAAGGACGGCACGTGGGTCGCGGTGCTGCTGTACCCGAACAGCACGCACCTGGTCGGCTCGGGGCGCGAGGACTACGTCGACGTCCTCTGACCCGACGGCCGGACTGCGCCGCCCCGAGCATGTACGGGGCGGCGCAGGGTACCCGGACGGCACCGGAGATTCCGGAACCGAAAGGGGAGGCGACGACTTATGGGCCTCGGCGGATGCATCATCCTCATCGCCGTGGGAGCCATCCTCACGTTCGCGACCGACTGGCACATGCAGGGCGTCAACCTCGACCTCGTCGGCGTCATCCTGATGGCCGTGGGCCTGATCGGCATCGCCACGTTCAGCGGCATCGCCCGGCGCCGGCGTGTGGTGGTCCCGCCGACCCCGGTGGTCGAGGAGGAGCCCCACCACCACCGCGGCGACGGCTACACCAACGGGTACGGCGTGTGAGGGTTTTCCGGCCCGCGCCGGAGAGCGTGTCCGGGTCCGTGATGACCGGACGGTGCCGGGGAACGGTACCCGCATGAGATACCTCGTGCGGGACCGGATCCTCGGCATCGGTGACGACTACTGGATCGAGAACGAGCAGGGCGACAAGGCCTTCCTCGTCGACGGCAAGGCCATGCGGCTGCGGGACACCTTCGAGTTGAAGGACGCCCAGGGGCGGGTCCTGATCGACATCCACGAGAAGATGTTCGCCCTGCGCGACACCATGGTGATCGAACGGGACGGCGAGGGCCTGGCCACCATCCGGCGCAAGCGGCTGTCGCTGCTGCGCAACCACTACCGGGTGTCCCTGGTCGACGGGACCGAACTGGACGTCAGCGGCAAGATCCTGGACCGGGAGTTCGCCGTCGAGTACGACGGCGAACTCCTCGCCGTGATCTCCCGGCGCTGGCTGCATCTGCGGGACACCTACGGCGTGGACATCGTGCGCGAGGACGCCGATCCCGCGCTGCTGATCGCGGTGGCGGTGTGCGTGATCCACCTGGCGGAGAAGGACGACCGGGACGACGAGGACTGAGGGCGACGAGGACTGAGCGCCCTCGCCTTCCCCGTCACGGCTCCTCGTCCGTGGCGTCGCTCACCCGTGGCGCCGGGGTGGCTCCAGGCCGAGGACGCGGTCCTTCAGGGCCGGGAACTGCTCGCGGGTCGCCGCCACCTTCGCCGGGTCGAAGTCGACCGTGAGGACCTCCTCGCCGGCGCCGGCCTCGGCCAGCACCTCGCCCCACGGATCCACCACGATCGAGTGACCCGCCTGCGGAACTCCGGCGTGCGTCCCGGCCGTTCCACAGGCGAGCACGAACGCCTGGTTCTCCACCGCCCGCGCCCGGGCCAGCAGCGTCCAGTGCGCGCGTCGCCGTTCGGGCCAGCCCGCCGGGACCACCAGCGTCTCGGCGCCGGCGTCGACGAGGGAACGGAAGAGCTCGGGGAAACGGAGGTCGTAACAGGTGGCCACGCCCAGGGTGGTGCCCGGCAGGCGTACGGTCACGAGGTCCCGCCCGGCGCCCATCAGCACGGCCTCGCCCTTGTCGAAGCCGAAGCGGTGGATCTTGCGGTAGGCCGCGGCCAGCTCACCGGAGGGGGAGAAGAGCAGAGAGGTGTTGTACAGAGGGCCGTCGGGATCGCGCTCGGGAACGGAACCGGCGTGCAGCCACACGCCCGCGTCGGCCGCCGCCTTGGCCATCGCCTCGTACGTCGGGCCGTCGAGCGGCTCGGCCTGCGGGCCGAACTCCTCGTAGGCGAAGGCGCCGGTCGTCCACAGTTCGGGCAGGACCACGAGGTCGGAGCCGGCCTGCTCACGCACCAGCGAGGCCACTCGCTGCCTGCGCGAGGCGACCGATTCGTCCTCGTCCACGGCGATCTGGATCAGCGAGGCGCGCACACTACCACCGTCCTGGCATTCGAGTCGTCCACACAGGCCTACGATCGTCACACGAAAGCACTGCCGGGGTGCCTCGGAGCAGCGTAACTTAGCGTTTCGACATCACCGCCGAGTGCAGCCACCTCCCGCTGGCAACGCCGCCACCACCTGCCCGTGTACCAAACGCCGAGGGGTCCCGTTCCGTGAGTCTGCATCCCACCCTCCAGCCCTACGCCGACGCCTGGACCCACTCGATCGACGCGATATCCGAAATGGCGCAGTCGCTGGTCGAGGGGGAGTGGAACCGACGGACCCCGTGCCCCGGGTGGTCGGTCCGGGACGTGGTCTCCCACGTCATCGGCATGGACTGCGAGATGCTCGGGGACCCGCGGCCCATCCACAGCCTGCCCCGTGACCTCTTCCACGTCACCAACGAGCACCAGCGGTACAACGAGATGCAGGTCGACGTCCGCCGTCACCACACGGCGCCGGAGATGACGGCCGAGCTGGAGTACACGGTGATCCGCCGCAACCGCCAGCTGCGCAACGAGTCCCGGGAGCCCGGCACCCGGGTGCGCGGCCCGATGGGCAAGGAGATCACCCTCGAGGAGGCCATGCGGGCCCACGCCTTCGAGATGTGGGTGCACGAGCAGGACCTGCGCACGGCGCTCGGCCGCCCCGGCAACCTGGACTCGCCCGGTGCGCACATCGCCCGTGACGTCCTGCTCGAGGCGCTGCCCCGGGTCGTCGCGCAGGACGCGCAGGCGCCGCGCAGCTCGGCGGTCGTCCTCGACGTGCACGGCCCGGTGGAGTTCCTGCGCACCATACGCGTCGACATCCAGGGCCGCGGCACCCTGGAGACGGCCCCCGCTCTCGGCCCCGCCGCCACCCTCACCCTCGACTGGGAGACGTACGTCCGCCTCGCCTGCGGCCGCGTGACCCCGGAGGCGGTGGCGGACCGGGTGAAGGCGGAGGGCGACCCGGACCTGACGGCAGCCATCCTGCGCCATTTCGCGGTGACGCCGTAGCGACGCGGAAGCGGGTGCCGGGTGCCCTGTACGCCCACTGACGTGCCCGGCACGAGCATGCGGGCGAGGGGTGACGGTCCGCGGCGCGGCTCGGCGCCCGCTCACGCGACCGGCATGCGGTCACGCCGGTACGTGGACCGTCTCCACGCGGCTCGCCACCAGCCGCTCCCGCTCGCGGCGGGCCGCGCGGGCGCGGAGGCGGAGGATCTGGGTGATGCCGAGGGCCTGGAGGACGAAGACGGCGGAGAAGGCGACCGTGTAGTCGTCCCCGGTGGCGTCCAGGAGGACGCCGATCGCGAAGAGCGTCGTCATCGAGGCGATGAAACCACCCATGTTGGTGATGCCGGAGGCGGTTCCCTGTCGCTCGGGCGGGTTGGCCGGTCGGGCGAAGTCGAAGCCGAGCATGGAGGCCGGGCCGCAGGCGCCGAGCACCGCGCAGAGCACCAGCAGGAGCCACATCGGCGCGTGGTCGCCGGGCCAGAAGAGGGTCAGGGCCCACACCGCCGCCGTCGCCGCCACCGTGCCCAGCGCGAGCGGCAGCCGCGCCGCGTGGTGCCGGGCGACGATCTGGCCGTAGACCAGCCCGATCACCATGTTGGACAGCACGACGAGCGTGAGCAGTTCGCCCGCGCCGGCGCGGCTCATCCCCTGGGCCCGGACCAGGAACGGCAGGCCCCACAGCAGCAGGAAGACCATCGCCGGGAACTGGGTGGTGAAGTGCACCCACAGCCCGAGCCGCGTGCCGGGCTCCCGCCAGGACGCGGCGATCTGCCGGCGGACGTAGGCCGCCCCCTGGTGCGGGAACGGCTCGGGCTCGTGCCCCTCGGGGTGGTCCCTGAGGAACAGCAGCGTCAGCGCGAGGACGGCCGCGCCCGCCAGCGCGCTGCCCGCGAACGCAGCGGTCCAGCCGACGCCGTGCAGCAGCCGGGCGAGCAGCAGGGTGGAGACCAGGTTGCCCGCCATGCCCACGAGGCCGGCGAGCTGCGCGATCAGCGGCCCGCGCCGGGCCGGGAACCAGCGGCTGCCCAGGCGCAGCACGCTGATGAAGGTCATCGCGTCACCGCACCCGAGCAGCGCCCGCGAGGCCAGCGCCGTGCCGTACGACGGGGAGAACGCGAAGCCCAGCTGGCCGGCGGTGAACAGCACGGCGCCGAGGCTGAGCACCTTCTTCGTGCCGAGCCGGTCGACCAGCAGGCCCACGGGTATCTGCATGCCCGCGTAGACCAGCAGCTGCAGGATCGAGAAGGTGGACAGGGCGGAGGCGTTGACATGGAAGCGGTCGGCCGCGTCCAGGCCGGCCACGCCCAGGGACGTACGGAAGATGACGGCGACGAAGTAGACGGCGACGCCGACCGACCACATGCCGACCGCGCGCCGGCCGCCCGGAGGGTCGCCCGGCAGGACGGCGCGGCTCATCGCACCTCACCCCGGGCGAGATGCGAGAACCAGCTCACATGCCGGTGCACGAGCCCGACGGCCGCCTCCGCGTCGCCGGAGCGCAGCGCGTTCAGGATCTCCCCGTGCTCGGCGAGTGTCTTGGCGATCCGGTCGGGGTGGGAGTGCAGCACGGCGACGCCCATCCTGAGCTGCCGGTCGCGCAGCTGGTCGTAGAGGCGGGAGAGGATCTCGTTGCCGCCGCTGCGCACGATCTCGGCGTGGAAGCAGCGGTCGGTCACCGCGGCACCGGCCAGGTCGCCGGCCGCGGCCTGCGCCTTCTGCTGCTCCAGCAGTTCCGCGAGCCGCTCCACGAGCCCCGCCGGGGCGGGCACGGCCTTGCGGGCGGCGTGTTCCTCGACCAGCAGCCGGGTCTCCACCACGTCGGCGATCTCCTGCGCGGAGACGGGCAGGACCAGGGCGCCCTTCTTGGGGTACAGCCGGATCAGGCCCTCCACCTCCAGCCGCAGCAACGCCTCTCGCACAGGCGTGCGGGAGACGCCGACGGCCTCCGCCAGCTCGCCCTCGGTGAGGAGGGTGCCGCCCTCGTAACGGCGGTCGAGAACGCCCTGCTTGATGTGGGTGTAGACGCGGTCGGCGGCGGGTGGTTGCTTCACGGGCGTGACCATGTCCACAGGATAGATACAAGGCGTACGCATGAACCCGCCCCGTCCAGCATGCGGACGTGACGCAGATCTCTCTCAGCGGCGGCACAACCATCTGTGCTACCTACGTGTCAGACACGTGCGGCCCCACTCTTGTGCCACTCAACTCGGCCGCACATCAGGGTCATTCAAGACAATCGGGGTACTTCACTTTGATTACCGGCATCAAGGGCACCCGCCGCATCCGCCGAGCAACCGCCGTCGCCGTCACCTCCGGCGCGCTGCTCGCCACCGGGGCCCTCACCGCGGCGCCCGCGCAGGCCGTCACGACGCCCTCCATCGTGGCCAAGGGCGGCTACGTGATGAACAACGCGAACAGCAAGACCCTGTACACCAAGGCGGCGGACACCAAGCGCTCCACCGGCTCCACCACCAAGATCATGACCGCCAAGGTCGTGCTCGCGCAGTCGAACCTCAACCTCGACGCGAAGGTGACGATCCAGAAGGAGTACAGCGACTACGTCGTCCGCAACAACGCCTCCCAGGCGCACCTGATCGTCGGCGACAAGGTCACCGTCCGTCAGCTGCTGTACGGGCTGATGCTGCCGTCCGGCTGCGACGCCGCCTACGCGCTCGCCGACAAGTACGGCACCGGCTCCACCCGCGCCAAGCGCGTGGCGAACTTCATCGGCAAGATGAACACGGCCGCCAAGAACCTGGGCCTGCAGAACACGCACTTCGACTCCTTCGACGGCATCGGCAACGGCTCCAACTACTCGACGCCGCGCGACCTGACGAAAATCGCCAGCAGCGCGATGAAGAACTCCACGTTCCGCACGATCGTCAAGACCAAGTCGTACACGGCCCGGACGATCACCAAGACCGGCAGCACCCGCGTGATGAACCCGTGGACCAACACCAACGGGCTCCTCAGCAGCTACAGCGGCACCATCGGCGTCAAGACCGGCTCCGGCCCGGAGGCCAAGTACTGCCTGGTGTTCGCCGCGACGCGGAACGGCAAGACGGTCATCGGCACCGTCCTCGCCTCCTCCTCCATCCCGCAGCGCGAGGCGGACGCCAAGAAGCTGATGAACTACGGCTTCGCCAAGCTCGGCTGACCTTCGTCGAGCCACCGGCACCCGGGCCCGTCGCCGAGCGCGGCGGGCCCTTGCCGTGCCGACGCACCCCGCACGGACTCGTAGGCTGACTCCGACATGGACACACTGGGGGACGGCGCCGAGCCGTGGGAGACGGCCGCCGCGCTGGTCCGGGCCGCGCAGGGCGGGGACGCCCTCGCCCTGGACGATCTGCTCACGCTGGTCACGCCGTACGTGACCCGGCTGTGCCGGCCGCTCGCGCCGTACGACGTCCAGGACGCCGTCCAGGAGTCCCTGACGGCCGTCTTCCGGGGCCTCGGCGGACTGCGCGATCCGCTCGCCCTCTACGGCTGGGTGCGCACGGTCACCGTGCGCGAGGCCGTCCGGGTGGCCCGGCGCACGGCCGTCGAGGAACCGGCCGACCCCGCCGACCCGGCCGGCCTCGGCGGGCTGTGCTCCGGTACCGACGGCGACCTGCCCGCGGACGTACGGGACGTCCTGTCCCGGCTTCCGGTACGGCACCGGGCGATCCTGGTCCTGCGCGAACTGGAGGGCCTCGACGAGGCCGCCGTCGCCGGTCTGCTCGGCGTTCCCGCCGGCACCGTCAAGTCCCGGCTGCACCGGGCCCGTTCAGCGTTCCGGAAGGCGTGGTCGCGATGAGCACGGATCCCGTACGGCGCCTGCGGGTGCTGGCCGCCGGCCTGCACGCCGGGCTGTACGCCGAGGAGCGGCTCGACCTGCCGTACGAGCGGGTGTGGGAGGTCGCCGCCGACCTGTCCGGCGAACTGCCCCATCTGGTGCCGTTCCTGCGGGAGTTCCGGGTCCCGCCGGGCGACGCCGACCGCAAGCAGGCACTCGCGGTGGGGCGTTCGGGCCTGCGGGAAGCCTTCGAGGTACGGCTCGCCCCCGGCTGGTGCCTGATGCAGTCGCGGCTGGTCGTGGGCGGCATGGCGGCCGTCCCCGAGGACGGCGGCACGCTTTTCGCGGTCCTCGGCGCGACCCGCCCGGCCGTCCTGCGCCCGGCCCAGTGGCTCTACGGCCGACTGCTCGGCGAGCGGCGCGGACGGGCGTTCGTGCACCGCGTCGCCGAGCGGGCGGGGCTGCGCTAGACCCGGCGGCGAAGAAGCCGCGCCGGGCCCTGGCGGCGGATGGTACGTGGCCGAGCTTCGTCATCCCCCGGCGGTGAACAGGTTCCGGACGGCCTCTGCGACCTCCTCCGGCCGCTCCTGCGGCAGATGGTGACCGGCGCCCGGCACCAGCCGTACCCGCAGCTCGTCGGCGTACGGCTGCGCACCGGCCAGCAGCGACGGCGCGACCACGTTGTCCCGCTCCCCGCCCAGCAGCACCGTGGGCACGGTCAGCCGCTGCCGCCGCAGGGTGCCCCGCAGCAGGGCGGGGATGTCGTGCAGCACGTACTGCCAGAACAGGGCCTGGGCGGCGGACGCGCTCGCGGAGGTGGCCGCCGCGTACTCGGCGAGATCGGCCTCGGGCCACACCGCCGGATCGGCGACCTGGTGGCGCAGCAGGAAGCGGGTGAACCCGGGCCAGTGCCGCAGAACCGCCCGGCCGAGCACCGGGTACTCGACGAACGCCGTGTACCACATGCGCCACAGGTTCGGCAGGACGGCCCGGTGCCGGGGCCAGGGGTGGGACATGTTCAGCGCCAGGTACCCGCTGAACCGCTCCGGCGCCCGCAGACACAGCCGGAAGCCCAGGTGGGCACCCCAGTCGTGCCCGACCAGACCGACGCGTTCGAGGCCGAACGCGTCGAGCAGCGCGAGGGCGTCCCCGGCCAGGGAGTCCATGTCGTAGCCGCGTGCCGTGCCCTGCGACCAGCCGAAGCCCCTGAGGTCGGGGCAGATCAGCCGGTACCCGTCCCCGACCAGGGCGGCCACCCGGTGCCAGGCGTACCAGTGCTGGGGAAAGCCGTGCAGCATCAGCAACGGGGTGCCGCTGCCGTACTCGGCGACGTGCAGGCGGGTGCCGCGGACCTCCGCCCAGCGGTGCGCGGCACGGGCGTCCTCGGGCAACGGCCGGTCGGACACGGTCATGGTGTGCGGTGCCATGCAGGACCCCTCTCGGGTCGGCGCGGTCCCCCGTCGGGTCCGCATCGCCGGGTCAGGAGTCGGGAGCGGTGCGAAAGGTTCCCCGCAATCCTGGAGGGTGTCAGCGCAGGCCGGGCAGCCGGCGCAGTTCGGGGACGCGCAGGAGCCGGGCGAGCACGAGGAAGACCAGGGCGAGGGCCAGGGCGCCGGCGGCCGTCGCGACGGCGGTGGCTGCCGTGCCCCGGTCGCCGACGGCCTGCGCACAGCCCCTCGCCACCGCCCAGCCCGCGGCCCCACCGCCCGCCCCCGCGCACAGCAGCTTGGCGTACGTGCCGCGCAGGGCGCCGTCGTCGAGGCGGCCACCGGTGCGGCGGGCGAGGAGACGGGCGGTGAGGAGCAGCCCGGCGAGGTAGGAGAGGGTGTAGGCGCCGGCCATGCCGGTCACCGCCCAGCGGGTGGGCAGCAGGACGTGACAGGCGGTGGCGAGGGCGATGTTCACGGCACCGGTCCACACCGCCATGAAGAACGGCGTACGGGTGTCCTCGAAGGCGTAGAAGCCGCGCAGCAGCAGGTACTGGGCGGAGAACGGGATCAGACCGGGCCCGAACGCCTGGAGCATGTGGCCGAGGGGCCGCGCGGAGGCCGCGTCGGCGGTGCCGTGCGCGAAGAGCAGGGTGGCCAGGTGCGGTCCGAGCGCGACGAACAGGAACGCCGCCGGCACGATGACGACCCCGCTGATCCGCAGCGCACGGGACAGGTCCGCGCGCAGATCGGTGATCCGGCCCTCGGCGGCGGCCCTGCTCATGCGCGGCAGCAGGGCGGTGACCAGGGAGACGGTGACGATGGACTGGGGCAGCATCCAGATGGTCTGCGCGTAGCTGTACGCCGTGTAGCCGACGCCCGCCTTCGGCATCGCCTGGTCGGCGGCGTTGGCGTAGTTGGTCACCACCGTCAGCGCGACCTGGTTGGCCAGCACGAACAGCAGGGTCCACTTGGCCGCGTGCACGCCCGAGCCGAGTCCCGTGCCGCGCCAGTCGAAGCGGGGCCGGAACCGGAACCCGGCGGCGCGGGCGAAGGGGATCAGCGCGAGGGCCTGTACGGCGATCCCGGCGGTGGTGCCGATGCCGAGCCAGCGGACCTGCGCGGCGGTGACGTCGGCGACCGAGTGGGGCACGGTCATCAGCCCCAGGTAAGTGCCGAACATGCCGATGAGCACGAGGTTGTTCAGCACCGGCGTCCACATCATCGCGCCGAACCTCTCGCGGGCGTTGAGCACCTGGCCGAGGATGGAGAAGAGGCCGTAGAAGAAGATCTGGGGCAGCAGGAACCGGGCGAAGACCACCGTCAGCCGGTACGCCTCGTGCTGCTCCGGCGTGTCCCGCATGTACACGCCCACGATCTCCGGCGCCGCCCACACCGCGAACGCGGTCCCCACGGCCAGCACGGTGACGACCAGCGTCACCAGCCGCTGCTCGTACGCCCGCCCACCGTCGGGCTGCGTGGCCCGCGCCCGCACCAGCTGCGGCACCAGCACGGCGTTCAGCGCGCCGCCGATCAGCAGCGTGTACAGACTCGTCGGCACGGTGTTGGCCGTGTTGTACGTACTGGCCAGCAACGCGTTGCCGAGAGCGGCCGCCTGCAGCACGGTCCGGATCAGCCCGGTGGCCCTCGAAACGACGGTCCCGACCGCCATGAGCGCGGAACTCCGGACGAGCCCGCCCTGCCCGGCCCCCTTCCGCACCTTCGCATGCCGCGCCGTGCTGTTCGCTGCCCCCGTCATCATGCGCTCAACTTACGGCAGTTGAGATCACTTACGAGCAGGATGCGCCGCGAAGGGAGCCCAGGCGACGGGGCCCACCGTGAGGACGGGCCCGGCGGGGTCCTTGGGGCCCCGGACGGCGACGGTGTCGTTCACAGCTCCTTGCGGATGCGTTCCATCAAAGTGGCGGAGTCCCGGGGGGCGAGCCCACAGCGAGCGATCCGCTCGAACGAGGCGTTGTGCCGGGCTGCGTCCTCCTCCCTCTCCAGCCACGGCGTGTCCATGTAAACCACGTCCGCGCCGGCGAGTTGTGCACGAACGCCTTACTGCACGGCTGCCTGCACGACCCCTCATCCGCCTGGAGATCTCGCTGCGCGGCACCACGCTCCGCATCGCGGTCACGGATCCGGGAGGAGAACGCCGGCCTCAGGCGCGTGCGGCCGGGGACGACGATCAGGCGGAGTCGGACGTGCCCATGGACGGGCCGTGAGACCCGCGAGACGACCACCGTACGTACGATTGACCACGCCATCGAGGCACTGGCGTGGACGCGGGGGAGGCGTACGACATGGCCGTTCGCGGGACGGAGACAGGGCACAGAGGCGGCGCCGACCTACGGGTGTCGCGCAACGATCTCACCAAGTTGGCGAAAGATCTTGACGACATGCAGGACCACCTGGACAGGCAGGTCAAGCGCATGGATGAGATCGTCGACCGCATCGAGGCCGGCTGGCAAGGCCCGGCGGCAACGGCGTATCGGGAGTTCCATCGCGCGGCGGCCGAGGACGCCGTACGCATCCGGGACGTGATGAAGCAGCTTGAGGAAGCCGTACGGCTGAGCCGTGACGGCTTCAGTGCCGACGATCTGCACGTGCTCGAACAGATCAACCGAGTCCACGTCGACATCGCAAGCGAGGTCGACAGACTTTCCACGCCGAATCCCGGAGCCGACGCCGACCCGGCTGCCCCGCGCAGCGCCCTCGACGGCTTCTGACACCCCAGAGCTTCGCGTACCCGTTTCGCATACACAGTCACCGACACCAAGGGGGATTCATGTCGACCGGTGCCGCCGACGACCACATAACCGTCTCGTTCGCCACACTTCACGAACTCGCCGCCGACCTGGAAGACATCCTCAAACAGCTCAACGGCAAGCTGGACGACCTGTACGACCGTGTCGAACCGGTCGTGCTGTCGTGGAAGGGCGAAGCTCGCGAGATGTTCGTGAAGAAGCTCGAGGAGTGGGACCGCTCCGCACAAGATCTACAGGCGGCCCAGAAGTGGCTGCACGCATACGTCACCACTGGCCACGCCAACTACGCGGCGGCGCATCAGGCAGTGCTGCGCGGCTGGGGAGCCGCCTGATGGGAACGCCGGCCCCGTCGTCGAGCGGCACCATCGATGTCAAGCCGTCCCATCTGCACTTCGTCGCGGGCAGCTTCGCCGGGCAGCAGACACCATTCGACAAGGCCGCCAAAGATCTGCTGACCGAACTGCACAAGTATCCGGACGCCGGCGGCTACGGCACCGCCGCACAAGACTTCGCCAAGGCGTACGTCGAGGTCGGCAGTCTCTTCCTCGACGTGTGGGCCAGGTCCGTGGAGAGCATCGGCGGTGCCGCCATCGGATTCGCCACCACGGCCAACAACTACTCCAAGGCCGAGGCGGCCAACGACGCGTCCGGCAAGACCAAGCCCCAGACCCAACCACCGCCTCAGGTCATCCACAAAGCACCGGACTACGGATCGGTGCCCGACCTCAAGTGGGGTGACGACGACGGCGGTGACGACTTCATCCGCTCGCTGCTCGAGTGCATACCCGACGCCGTGTGGCACATCATCCGCCCACTGCTCAAGCACGCTTTCCGCTGGGGCAAGGTGCCGGACGTCTACCCCTTCCCGCAGCAGCACTATCTCAACTCGCTGTCCCAGTCCTGGGCAGACATGACCATCACGCTCTCCACCACGGAGAGCATGCTCACTGGATACATCAGCGGCATCACTCAGCAGAGCAACAGCGAGTGGTACGACGCCATGCGGCAGTTCTGCAGTGCGCTCTGGGGTACCACGGCCTGGGGCAAGAACGACCCCGGCGCTCCATATCAGTGGAAGCACGACAGCGCCTCCAGCCCGACCGCCACGCACCCGGTCATGTCGGTCCTCTTCGACAGCGCGAAGAAGATCAGCGACCTGCTCCGCGAATTCGCGGAGGCCGCGGTCGACCTCAACGACAAGGTCTGGAAGATATATTTTGATGCCGTGAAGCAGGCGATCGGTAACATCGACCTCAGCGACGGCCTGGACATGGAGGACGTCAAAGAAGGAGCCAAGACCGTCGGACGCTTCATCGGAGGCCTGTTGAAAGCGGGTGCGGAAGTCGGAACCGAGATCACTCTCAACATCGACACCGCCGCTCTGAATGCCGTGGTGGATCACTACACCGCACGAGTCAACACATTGACGCCGCAGTTCCACGAACTGAAACCACACCTGGAGGAGGCAGAGCGCAGTGCCCCCACCTACAACGCAGAGGAGGCGCGCGCCGAGGCGTTCGGGGCCAGGGCGCTCAACGACTTCAAAAACGAGCACAAATACACCAAGGACGAGGACGAGAAGAACCACTTCTATCCGCTTGACCTGGCCAATGACGAGGGGTTGTACGGGGGCCACTCCGTCGACAAACACGTAGGTCTGACCGACGACCAGCTCAGAGGCCGGCTCCGGGACGATCCGAGTGCGAGCTCTGCGTCGAGTTTCAAGGACCTGACGTCTGCTCAGCGTTACACACAGTCGGCTCTCGACGACATCGACAATGCGGATCGAATAGAAAAATGGATTGAGCGGGTCGAGCGAAGAAAGCGCAATAATCCAAGCTGGGACCCCAATAATTCCAAGATACAGCCCCCCGTCGAGCTGTCCTTCAACGAAGCCACCGGCTCGACCGTCAGCGCCGCGGACTACGCCGCACACGGCAATGCGGCCCAGGCCAGTGATACCCACCGGGTACGAGTCGTACTACGATACCGAGAGGGACTTGTACCGCCGTTCATCGTCGTCACCTCAATGCCAGTGAGTTGAAATTCCCGGGAGGAGACACCTTGTTGTCCTTCACTTGGTCCGCCTTCGACAGGGGCCCGGTGGCCAGAGTTCTTGATTTGGCGATCACCTGTCAGGAATCCCGAGGAAAATACTCACTGACTGACGAGCTGGCGGCCTTCGTCCGTTTGGTGGCCTCTTCCAACGAGACGCAATGGCTCTGTCCTGTCCCCACTGTCACGGCGCTTCTCGACCTCGCGGCCGAGCACCTCGACCGGGGAGGCTCGCTGTCGGAGGAGTTCACGGCGAAGCTCAGCCGTGCTGCGGAGGGCATGGACGGTGGCGAGTACCTGCGCACGCTGGCGGGCACTCTTCGTCTCGTCGAGCAGGACTCCCGCGACGAGATCGACCTGCCGCCCGGCTCCGAGTGGGAGACCCGCGTGAGGTTCCGCAGGCTACAGGGGTTCTATGACAACTGGATCGCACAGGGCGAGTATCCGTCGCTCGAAGACGCGATCAGCGCGGCGATCGACTCGGAGCACCCATTCTGCGGGGAGTTCCTCGGCCCCGT
This sequence comes from Streptomyces sp. NPDC030798, assembly GCF_055572275.1. Taxonomy (NCBI): domain Bacteria; kingdom Bacillati; phylum Actinomycetota; class Actinomycetes; order Kitasatosporales; family Streptomycetaceae; genus Streptomyces; species Streptomyces sp. NPDC030798. The sequence goes on from NZ_JBVIDR010000017.1 coordinate 172,417, forward strand.
CGCCTCGGAGGCCCAGTACGCCCTCGTGCGCATACTGGATTCGGTTGGCTCGCGGGCCCGGCTCCTGAACAGGATGCCCTGGGCCGCCCCCGCAACACTCACCACGTTGCTGACGACCGTCGCAACTCACATGAGAGACCATCACCCCACCCCGACGCCGGACTCGGACCAGCCATGACCACCACGCAGCGCTCCGCCACTTACCCCGACCGCGAAACGGCCCGATGGGCCACCCAGCAGGTCGTCACCGGCAACCAGCAACTCATCCATCGCTGGCTGGCCCAGTCCACCCGTCCTCGGCTGACCGTCGAGGCTTCCTGGCCGTCCCGGTCCGAGCCCGTGGGGCGCGTGCTGTTGCAGGCGATGATGCTGGCAGGCCGGGAGCCCGTAGACGTGCACGCCGCCCGGGTGATCCTCAAACGCGACGACTCCCGACCGCACGGGTTCGCCGTCCACGCCACATTTCCGATCTACCTGTGACCCCATAGAGGCTGACCACAGTGCCCCTGAGCCCCCTTGAACACGATCGCCGTTACGGCGAGCTCGACCAGGTCGTGCGCGCCTACCTCGGGCAGCCGGCGGACGACACCCCGGACCGGCCCAGCCATGCGCTGATCGCCTATCTCCGGCACACGTGGCATCACCGCCCTTGGGCCCTCGCCGTAGCGGAACGGCAGTTGCGCGAGTACGCCGACAACCCACCGGGCCGACTGCGCCTGCGCCTGGGTGAGTTCTACGCCATTCCCGACGTGGGCGTTTCTGAGAACAACATCCAGCAGTGGCTGTACTGCCTCGCCGACCACATCAAGCACAGCATCGAAACGGGTGAGGTTCCGCACCCGGCCACCCCCGCGACGCACTGGGAATGGCATGCCCGCTTCCCCGAACTCGGCCAGTTCCTCGGCGGCTGGTTCTCCCAGGACATGCCAGACGAGTTCGGCGACCACGACGCGGCCATCGACGACTATCGGAACTCGTCCGATCCTCAACTGGTCGCTCGGCTGGTCGGAGAGATGCACGAGTTGCTCGCACTCGCTCTGGACGAGACCGATTTCGCCCTGGCGCTTGCTGAGCTAGGGATGGAGGTCGACCCCCCGCCGCCGTACTCACCCAGCGGCTGGCTCGCTCTGGTCGCCGGGCAGCTCCCCGTGCCTCGTGCCGAGGACGGTCCCGACGCAGGGTCAGCGCTCGGGTAAGCAGCAAGTGCGCGCTGGGGCCGGCTTCATGGAGCGAGACGCGGCAGACGGCGTCGCCTCCGCGTCGGAGCGCTTCTCGGGCCTGCGGCGGCAGGAGGGTCACGGTCTCAGGTCTCCCGCAGGCAGGGAGTGGCGTCGAAGGAAGAGGCCGAGGTGCGGCCCGCTGGCGGCAGCGGCTGCGGAGAATGGCCCCCCCGGTGTTCCTCGACCAGCCCTGGCCGGACGGACCAGGACCCGAGCCGCGCACCCCGAGGTGGGGTGCGCGGCTCAGGTCGGTCAGGACCAGGTGATCAGGCGCTTGGGCTGCTCCAGGATCGCGGCGATGTCGGCGAGGACCTTGGAGCCCAGTTCGCCGTCGATCAGGCGGTGGTCGAAGC
>NZ_JBVIDR010000018.1:0-166065 GCF_055572275.1 Streptomyces sp. NPDC030798
TCTGGGGGGGGGGTGGGTGCGGGGGGGGGGGGTGGGGGGGGGTGGGGGGGGGGGGGGGGGGGGGGGGGGGGTGGGTGGGTTTGTTCCCCCCCCCCCCCCCGCCCGCTCATGCGGTCAGCTCGCGCTCAGCAGCCGCCGCATCTCCTCGATCTCGGCGTTCTGCGCGGTGACGATGCCGGCGGCCAGGCGCTTGGCGGGGCCGTAGGCGCCCTTGGTGCGCTCCGTGGTGGCCATCCGCACGGCGCCCTGGTGGTGCTCGACCATCAGGGACAGGAACCTCCGGTCGAACTTCTCGCCGGTGGCCGCTTTCAGGCCGGCCATGTCCTGCTCGCTCATCATGCCGGCCATGCCGGCCATGCCCGCGTGGCCGGAGTGATCCATGTCGGCGGCGGGGACCTGCTCGCCCCAGGACTTCAGCCAGCCGGTCATGGTGCGGATCTCCGGGTCCTGGGCCTTCTCGATCCGGGAGGCGAGGTCCTTCACCCGAGCGGAGGAGGCCCGCCCGTCGGCCAGCTGCGCCATCTCCAGGGCCTGCCGGTGGTGCGGGATCATGTCCTGCGCGAAGGACACGTCCTGGGCGTTGTGGCCGGTGGCCGGGGCGGTCCCGGCCGGGCTCGCCGGGCTGCCGTGGTCCGCGCGGGCCGCGCCGTCGTCGCTTGCGCAGGCGGCGAGGACGAGGGAGGCGACGCCGGTCACCGCGACGAGGGCGGCACGGCGCATCGGGGTACGGGTGGTCATGCTGGAACTCCGTCTGTTCTGAGGGTGTCTTCGGGCATGCGTGAGCACGACCGCACCGGGGGCGCGGCCGTCGCGGCCTCTAGATCCGCAGGAGTTGGAGTTCCGCCAGGGACGGTGGGGCACGGGCGCCGTCCGGTGCCGTGGCCGCCCGGACACGCGCGGCACGGGCCGGCACGGGAGCGGCCACGGGGTCGGGGGCGAGCGCGGGCAGCTCCGGTCCGCCCTTCACGGCGCCGGACGCGCAGGTGGGGTCCGCGTGGTGCATCCGCGGGCCGGCGTCGCACCCGCAGTCGTCCTGCGCGGTGACCACGACGCCCGGGTGCGCGGCACGGGCATGCACCTCGTGTCCCGCCATGCCGCCGCCCGGCGCCAGGGCGTGCATGCCCAGGAGCCCGGCGAGCACCGCCAGCACCAACAGCACGCCAAAACGCCGGCTGAGCGGCAACGGGGCATGCGGTGCGGTGGCGGCCATCGAGATCATCCTACTGGGCCCCTGGACGACTCGGCCGCCGGGACGCGCTCGGGTGCCGCCGGGACGGGCGTCCCGCCGCCGACCGCGCCCGGGGCACCGGGCCCGACGGCTCGTCCCGGTCAACGCCCTGGCCGGCGGTCCGTGCCCCGACGTGAACGTGCCACGGCCGGCCGCGCACGAGGCCCAGGTGGACGGTGAGCTTCCCTTCCGCCGCGTTCCACTCCGCGGTGCCGTCGCTCGAGCCGGGGTGGAGCACGATCGGCTGGAGACGCGTTTCTCGCAGATGAGACGGCGTGGCCATCCGTCGCGGGGAATTCATCGACCGCAACATCGTCGGTGCGCGTGCTGCGTGACTTCACGACCGCCCTCGGGACAGATTGCGGGCCGCTGACCTGCCAGAGACCATGGGGCTACGGACAAGCTCTGGTGCGGGCCGCGGACGGGCAGCAAGAAAGCCTTCGGCTACTCACTCCGCCTTTCGCGCGGGAGGAGCGGCAGCGTCATGCATCCCTTGAACACACTCAGCGATGCCGGAGTGTCGATTTGGCTGGATGATCTCAGTCGGGAGCGGCTGGTGTCGGGGAGCCTGGCGGACCTTGTCAGGAACGACCGGGTCGTGGGGGTGACCACCAATCCGACGATCTTCGCCAAGGCCATCACGAGCGGCAACGCGTACGACGCACAGATCCAGGATCTGGCGGCCCGCCGCGTCGGGGTCGACGAGGCGCTGCGGGCGCTGACCACAACCGACGTCCGATGGGCGTGCGACGTCCTGCGCCCGGTCTACGACGCGACGGACGGCGTCGACGGGCGCGTCTCCATCGAGGTCGACCCCCGGCTCGCGTACGACACCGCGGCGACTGTCGCAGAAGCGCGGGCCCTGTGGTGGCTGGTCGACCGGCCCAACCTGTTCGTGAAGATCCCGGCCGCCCGGCAGGGCCTGTCGGCGATCGCCGCCTGCCTGGGCGAAGGAATCAGCATCAATGTCACGTTGATCTTCTCCCTCGCCCGCTATGACGAGGTCATGGCCGCCTTCCTCGAGGGGATGGAACGCGCCCGCGACACGGGCCGGGAACTGGCCGGGATCGGCTCGGTGGCTTCGTTCTTCGTCTCCCGAGTCGATGCCGAGGCAGACGCACGCCTGGACAAGGCCGGCACCGCGCAGGCGGCCGAGCTGCGAGGACGAGCGGCGATCGCGAACGCGAGGCTGGCCTACCAACACTACGAGCGGGTCTTCTCCTCACCGCGCTGGCACGCCCTGCGGGATGCGGGGGCCCATCCGCAGCGTCCGCTGTGGGCTTCGACCTCTGTCAAGGATCCCGCGTACGACGACACCCGCTACGTGACCGAACTCGTCGCACCCGGCGTGGTCAACACCATGCCCGAGGCCACCTTGCGTGCGGTCGCCGACCACGGCCGCGTACCGGCCGACTCGGTCCGCGCCCACTATGACGACGCTCAGCAGGTTCTCGATGGGCTGCGGACAGTCGGCGTGGACTACGACGACCTCGTGCAGCACCTCGAGGACGAAGGCGTGTCGAAGTTCGACGCCAGCTGGGCGCGGCTGTCCGAGCAGCTCGCCAAGACGTTGCGGAGCCGGCCCGCAGCCAAGGAATCCGCACGCTGAAGGACCGCTGCTCGTTCGGTCACTGTCAACAGCTGCGGAAGGATCCCCCGATGACCGACACTCCCGCGCACGTCCCGGTTGGTCCCGTCGTGGTCGGCACGGACGGCTCCCCGGACGCCCGGCGCGCTGTGCTCTTCGCTCTGCGCGAGGCACAGCTGCGTGGCACCGGTCTGAGGGCGGTCTGTGCCTACGACTACACCCCTGCTCGCCACACGGCCTACGGATGGATGGCTGCGCCGGAGGGCGACGTCAGCGTGTACGAACAGCTCCGCGATGTCGTCCGGCAGGGGGTGACCGACACGGTCAACGAGCTGCGTCAGCAGCTCGGCGGGCCGCACGTGGAGGTGGAGATCATCGCGGCGGCGGGACGCCCTGCGCAGGTCTTGCTGGATGCGAGCAAGGACGCCTCTCTGCTGGTGGTCGGCACTCGTGGTTCGGGCGCCTGGGGGCGCCTCATGCTCGGATCGACCAGCACGGAGGTCGTGCACCACGCCCACCTGCCCGTCGTCGTCGTGCCGGCCGACTCCCGCGGTGCCCCCTCCTGACGATCCGAGGACTCGCGGGCATGCTCTGGCGGCTGCAGCTGCAGCGGACGGTCTTTGCTGATGGCCCCAGTGGGGTGATCGCCTCGGGACTTCGCCGGCCCGGCCCGGCCGGCCAGCGGATCGGGAGCCCCGGCTGGGAACAGGCGATGGACGCGTTGCGCTGCCCGCCACCCCTCTCGAGCACGCGGTTCCTGAACCGCACTGACTGGGCCCTGTGCCGCCTCACTCGGCCGGTGTACTGGAGTCCGTCGTCTCGACGGGCGCACGAACGATGACGACCGGACAGGTGGCGTGCTGCGCACACTTCTGACTCACGGAGCCCAGCAGCGTTCGACGGAATCCACCCATACCCCGGCTGCCCACTACCAGGGCCTCGGCCCCCTTGGCCTCACCGATCAGTACCTCGGCGGGGTTGCCCCTGACCAGACGCTTTCGCACTTTGGCAGCGCCGGACTCACCGAGAACCTGGTGCACCTGGTTGGCGAAGCTCTGCTCGGCGATGGTTCGGTCGAAAGTAGGGTCCACCGCGGGCGCGGACCACCCGTACGCCCAGGGCACCTCCCAGGCAGCCACTGCCACGACATCACCGCTGATCAGCTCGGCATACCGGACGGCCCAACGAAGCGCGACATGCGACGAAGGCGAGCCGTCGACACCCACCACGACGCGGGCCGACTCCTGCTTCCCCATGAGATGTGCCCTTTCTGGTCTCGTATGCGTCCAGACTGTGCGACGCAGGGGCGTTTCGCCATGCAACCCCGGCCGAGAGATGCACAACCAGCTTGCCGACCCAGGACGGTCGAGCCGACGGCCGCGCGGTCGGCCCCTTGATCTTTGGCAGCAGGAAGTCGTCGGAGCGAACCTGGATGTACGCATACAGGAGGTGTGATGAGCGGTCTGGTCGTGGTGGGCGTAGACGGTTCGGCCTCGAGTCTGGCTGCGGTCGAGGCGGCGGCCCGGGAGGCACAGTGGCGCGGCGCAGGGTTGCGGCTGGTGCATGCGTTCATCTGGCCCGCCATGCACGTGCCGTTGGGCCGGTCGCCGCTCGGCCCTCCTGAGGGCGGCTTGAGCAACATGGTGGAAGGCCTGCTGACCGAGGCGGAGGAGCGCGCCAGGTCTGTGGCCCCTGAGGTCGACATTTCCCGCGCTGTGGTGACAGGGGACGCGCTGACGGTCCTGGAGGGGCAATCGCGTGCTGCGCAACTCGTGGTTGTCGGGTCCCGCGGTATGGGGGGCTTCGTCGGGCTGATGGTGGGATCGACGGCGGTGCATCTCGCGGCGCACGGCCGGTGCCCGGTGCTGGTCGTCCGTGAGCAAGGTGAGCGCTCAGGGCCGATCGTGGTCGGTGTCGACGGTTCCTCGGCCGGTGCCGGAGCGGTCGATTTCGCCTTCACCGAGGCGGCCCTACGCGGAGTCGACCTCATTGCCTTGCACGCCTGGACCAACTGGAACGCACCGATGCCGGAGCCGCATGACGTGGAGATGCCGTACGCGAACGGCCCGGAGGCGCTGCCTGCGCAGGAGGAGCGTCTGCTGTCCCAGGCGCTCGCCGGCTACCAGGAGATGTACCCGGGCGTGAGCGTGAAGCGCGAGGTGGTCCAGGGCGGGACGCGGGAGGCGCTGATCGAGGCGAGCCACAAGGCCCAGCTTCTGGTGGTCGGTGCACGTGGACGCGGCGGTTTCGCCGGACTGGTGCTCGGATCGGTGAGCCAGGCCATGCTGCATCATGCACACTGCCCAGTGGCGGTGGTCCGCAGCCCCGACAACAGTCGCTGACCAGCTCCAGGCGGCCTCTGGGCACGTCAACCGTCGGTGCGGCTGCCGTGCTCGGCACCCCGGAGTGGTGGGCTGCCCAGTACGGCACCGGCGTGAGCCCGGGCTGTGGGATCGCGGCGGGACTTGATCAGGCTCGCCACGACGGTGGCCGCGAGCACCGCACCGACGACAGCCAGCGAAACGGCGGTGCTGATCTCCGGGATGCGGGATTCGATGCCGTGGCCCCAGTGCAGGACGAGCTTCGCGCCGATGAACGCAAGAATGACCGACAGCCCCGCAGCGAGGTACACCAGGCGATCCAGCAGCCCGGTGACCAGGAAATACAGCGCCCGAAGGCCCAGCAGGGCGAACGCGTTCGCCACGAAGACGACATACGGCTGCTCGGTCACACCGAAGACGGCCGGGATCGAGTCCAGGGCGAACAGGATGTCCGTGCCGCCGATGGCGATGAACACCACGAACAACGGGGTCACCGCGCGCCGTCCACCCATACGGCTCACCATCCGCCCACCGTCATAGCTGTCGGTGACAGGCAGGAGCCGTCGGCAGGACCGCACCAGCACGTTGTTCTCGATATCGGGGACCTGGTCACGGTGCCGGTAGAGCTGGACTGCCGTCCACAACAGCAGCAGGCCGAAGATGAGGAACATGAAGGAGAACAGTGACAGCAGCGCCGCCCCCAGGGCGATGAAGACGGCCCGCAGGACGAGGGCCGCGACGATGCCGAAGGTCAGTACGCGCTGCTGATGCTCACGTGGCACCGCGAACGTGGACATGATGATCACGAAGACGAAGAGGTTGTCGACGGACAGGCTTTTCTCCACGATGTAGCCGGCGTAGTACTGCGCGCCGTACTCCCACCCCACCACTTGCGCGAAGACCACGCCGAAGATCACCGCGACCGCGATGTAGAAGATCGACCAGAAGACGGCTTCCCGGAATCCCACGGCGTGCGGGCGGACCGAACCCACCACAAGATCGACGGCAAGCAGCGCCACGATCGCGGCGATGGTCAGGACCCAGCCGAGCGCGGTAACCGACATACCAAGACCTCCGCATCGCAGGACACAAGGACATGGTTTCCGACCACACCGGCCCCCGCTGCGCAGAAGCTGCTGAAAGCACTCGGCAGACGCAGGGCCAGTTGTCCACGGAAGGAGCGGGCGAGAAATCGGCGTCCGGCGTAGTGAAATCCGACAGGATGGGCTTCGATCTCTCAGGGGTGTCGTCGGTTCGCCGGCAGGCATGCACGCAGTGTGAGCGGGTTCGCCTGTGGGCTTCTTGCTCGGGCTGTGGTTTCTGCGAGGTCGAAATCCTGACGGAGCATCAGGTAACTCGGTGAAGAGTCAGCATGAGACCGACCGAACGTGGCTACAGATGACGACAGGTGCACATCCGTCTACACCCGCCATTGATCGGTCGACCCGGGGAAACGCCGGTTCCGTGGGGAGCTGGTGACGTGAGGAGCGAGCCGTGTTCTACTACCTGCTCAAGTACGTGCTGCTGGGCCCCCTGCTGAGACTGGTCTTCCGGCCACGGATCGAGGGGCTGGAGCATGTGCCGGCGTCGGGGCCGGCGATCGTCGCCGGGAACCATCTGTCCTTCTCCGACCACTTCCTGATGCCGGCGATCCTGAAGCGGCGTATCACCTTCCTCGCCAAGGCGGAGTACTTCACCGGACCGGGCCTCAAGGGCCGGCTCACCGCGTTCTTCTTCCGCAGCGCCGGGCAGATCCCGGTGGACCGCTCCGGCAAGGACGCGGGGCAGGCCGCGATCCGCGAGGGGCTCGGCGTACTGCGCCGCGGTGAGCTGCTCGGGATCTACCCGGAGGGGACCCGGTCGCACGACGGGCGGCTGTACAAGGGCAAGGTCGGCGTCGCCGTGATGGCGCTGACGGCGGGGGTGCCGGTGGTGCCGTGCGCGATGATCGGCACGTTCGAGGCGCAGCCGCCGGGGAAGGTCGTCCCGAGGATCCACCCCGTCGTCATCCGCTTCGGCAAGCCGCTGGACTTCTCCCGCTACGCGGGCATGGAAGGCGAGAAGGCCATCCTGCGGGCCGTCACCGACGAGATCATGTACGCGATCCTGTCCCTGTCCGAGCAGGAGTACGTCGACCAGTACGCGGCCGTCGTCAAGGCGGAGCAGACGGCGGCGAAGAAGGAACGGAAGTTCCCGCGGGCGCCGCTGAGTTGAGCTCCCTCTGCCGAGTCGGGCGGGCATGGCGAAGGGGCGGCCGGAGGTTCCGGCCGCCCCTCGGTGCCGTACCGGGGTGGCTACGGCTTGGGCGTCGCGTGCGGCGCGCAGGTCATGTCGGAGGTGTCCAGCTTGCCGGAGAGCAGGTAGGCGTCGACCCGCTCGTTGATGCAGGGGTTGACCAGGCTGGTCACACCGTGGGAGCCGGCGCCCTTCTCGGTGATCAGGCGGGAGCCCTTGAACCGCTTGTGCAGGGAGACGGCGCCCGGGTACGGGGTCGCCGCGTCACGCGTGGACTGCACGATCAGCACCGGCGGCAGACCCCGGTGGGTGCGCACCTCGACCGGGGTGTGCTGCTTGGCCGGCCAGGTGGCGCACGGCAGGTTCATCCAGGCGTTGGCCCAGGTCATGAAGGGGTAGTCCGTGTTGAGCCTGGTGTTGTCCCGGTCCCACTTCTTCCAGCTCGTCGGCCACTTGGCGTCGGCGCACTCGACGGCGGTGTAGACGGCGTTGCCGTTCTCCGCGCTGATGTTGCCGGCCGTGTCCGACAGGTCGGGTGCGGCGGCGTCGACCAGCGCCTGGGTGTCCCCGGCGACGTACTTGCTGAACACCGAGGCGACCGGCACCCAGGAGGAGTCGTAGTACGGGGCGCTCTGGAAGAAGGAGATCAGCTCGGCCGGGCCGACGACCCCGCCGATGGGGTGCTTCTTGGCGGTGGCGCGCAGCTCGAGCCACTGGGCCTGGACGGCGGCGCGGGTGGTGCCGAGGTGGAAGGCGGCGTCGTTGGCGGCGACCCAGTCCTCCCAGTCCTTCCAGCGGCCCTCGAAGGCGATGTCCTGGTTCAGGTTGGCCTCGTACCAGATGTTCTCGCGCGAGGGGTCGACCACGCTGTCGACGATCATGCGGCGCAGGTGGCCCGGGAAGAGGGTGCCGTAGACGGCGCCGAGGTAGGTGCCGTAGGAGACGCCGAGGTAGTTGAGCTTCTTCTCGCCCAGCGCGGCGCGGATGACGTCCAGGTCGCGGGCGGTGTTCGGCGTGGTCATGTACGGCAGCATCCGGCCGCTGCGCTCGGCGCAGCCCTCGGCGTACTCGCGGGCGAGCTTGCGCTGGGCGTCCTTGTCGGCCTTGCTGTCCGGCACCGGGTCCATCTTGGGTGCCTTGACGAATTCCTGCGGGTCCATGCAGGAGATGGGCGCCGAGTGGCCGACGCCGCGCGGGTCGAAGCCCACGAAGTCGTAGGCCTTGGACACGTTGGTCCACAGCGGGTTCTTGGTGGTGACGCGGCGCGGGAAGCGCAGTCCGGAGCCGCCGGGGCCGCCGGGGTTGTAGACGAGGGAGCCCTGGCGCTCCTTCGCGGTGCCGGTGTTGCCGATGCGGTCGACGGCGAGCTTGATCTGCTTGCCGTAGGGGTGGGCGTAGTCGAGCGGCACGCTCACCCAGCCGCACTGGATGGGCTTCTCCAGGCCCCAGTCGGCGGGGCAGTCCTGCCAGTCGATGCCGGTCTTGGCGGCGCGGGCGGCGGCGATCTCGGCGCCCCGGGCCTCCCGGTCCCGGCCGTGGCGGCTGTCGGCGCTGGCCGCGGGCGCCGAGACGGCACCGGCTATCAGGGTCGCGGTGACGAGTGCTCCGGCCGAACCGAGCGCCATCAGGCGGCTCTTCGGTCTGTTGTGCCTCAAGTGGGCCCCTCCCCCTGTGTGGTTGTCAGTGGTCAGCGGGGATCCTCTCGGCTGTGAGCCGCCTGAGAACAGGGGTCACCGGCCTTCTTTACCAATCCGATAAACGGTTGATCGCGTCCCGCTGAGCGGAACGGCTCAGACCGGCAGGGCGGCCAGCGCCTCGTCCAGCAGGCGCCGCAGCCGCAGCGCGTCCGGGGCCACGGCGCTGACGAGTACGGCCGGTCCGGCGAGCGGCATCAGCGCGGCGCACTCCCCCAGCATCCGTGCCTCGGCCGGCCGCTCTGCAAACTCCGGCCGTACGACGATCAGTTGGCCCACCGACCGGAGTCCCCCGAGCACGGCGGGCCCGTCCCAGCCGTCCGGAGCCCCGGGCCCGCAGCGCAGCTCCTGGTCCAGCACCGTGCGGCCCGCGACGCGCACCGTGAGCCGGCTGGTGAGCCGCCCGGGCTCCTCCCCCACGCGCCCCAGCACCTGCTCCTCGCGCAGCACCAGCCGCGCCCCGGCGGCGAGTTCGGCGCGCGTGGTGACGTGCAGGTCGCTGCCGCCGGCCGAGATCAGCTGCTCGGGCAGCCAGCGCAGCTCGGCTCCCCGGGCCACGTCGAGCCGTACGTCGTACCGCGCCTCGCCCTTGGCCTGGCCGGGCAGCGCGATCGTGGCGGCCGCCGACCCCACGGACAGCCGGGCTCCCTCCTCCACCCGTGTCTCGACGGTGAACCGGTCGCCGCCGAGCGGCCCGCTCATCGCGCCGACCAGCATGACCCGCGCCCCGTCGCCGGTCGCCCGGGTGCGGCGCGGCGCGAGCGGGCCCGCGCCGTCCAGCACCGGCAGGGCCGTACCGCCCCGTCCGTCGGCGCGGGCGACGATCCGCGCGTGCGCCCGGACGCCGGCCGCCGTCACGCCGTCCACGCCGCGAGCCGCTCCCGCACCCACGCGGCCACGTCCGCGACCCCGGTCCCACCGCGCAACGACTGGAGGACCACCGGGAGTTCGGCCCGCTGCGCCTTGGCGTCGGCGGCCATCCGGGCCAGGTCGGAGCCGACGTACGGCGCGAGGTCGGTCTTGTTGACGACGAGGAGGTCGGCGGTGGTGACGCCGGGGCCGCCCTTGCGCGGGATGTCGTCGCCGCCGGCGACGTCGATCACGAAGATCTGGGCGTCCACGAGCCCCTTGGAGAAGGTGGCGGTGAGGTTGTCCCCGCCGGACTCCACCAGGATCAGGTCCAGCGGCCCGACCGTGTCCTCCAAGTCCTCCACGGCCTCGAGGTTGGCGGAGATGTCGTCGCGGATCGCGGTGTGCGGGCAGGCGCCGGTCTCCACGGCCGTGATCCGCTCGGGCGGCAGCACGGCCTCCCGGAGCAGGAACTCGGCGTCCTCCCGGGTGTAGATGTCGTTGGTGACGACGGCCAGCGACAGTTCGTCGCGCAGCGCCCGGCACAGCGCGGCCACGGTCGCGGTCTTCCCGGACCCGACGGGACCGCCGAGCCCGATCCGCAGGGCGCGGCGGGCGCCGTCGGGACGGTGGGCGTCCGCGCTGACGGCGGCGGGGCCGGGGTGGGTGTGGTCGAGGTGCATGTCAGCGGCTCCGTTGGGCAGCAGGGACGGTGTGTGCGGGGCGCAGAGGCCCCTGGCGGGCTCAGGACGCGAACAGCCGCACGGCCCACCCCGCATGCCACTGCGCCCCGGTCTCCAGCAACGGCCCGGACGCCGCCGGCAGTGCGTCGACCCCCTCGTCGAGCGCCTTCCGCGCGGCCTCCACCGCCGTGTCCGCGACCCGGTCCAGCTCGGGTGCCAGCCGCGCCAGGACGCCGGTGGCGTCGAACGGGTCCAGGCTCAGCAGCCGCACCGTCGCCGTCGCCGGGCCGCTCACGCTCTCGTACAGCGCGCAGTACGCCGCGTCCTCGGGCGCCAGTCCGGCCGCCCGCGCGGTCACGCCGAGCACGACCGGCTGGTGGGCGCCCTTGGGGAACTCCCGGGCGAGCCCGTCGAGTTCGGCCGACGGCCAGCTCGCACGGGCGGCCCGCACGAGCTGCCGCCCGAGCCGCCGCGCGGCGGCGCGCAGCGCGGGCGAGGGTGTACGGGCGTCCGCCGCCGCGTCCAGCTCGGCCGGCGGGACGCCGAGTACGGCGGCGGCCGCCAGGGCCCCCGCGACGAGTCCCGCGGTGTGCAGCCGTCCCCGGCAGAATTCCTCCAGGCCGGCCGCCGAGGTGATCCGCCCCGCCTTGACGGCGGCCTCCGCCCCGCCGGAGTGCGCGTGCCCTCCGGCGGGGAAGCGGCCGTCGGCCAGGACGAGCAGTGCTGCCCTGGACATCAGAAGAGGAAGTAGCGCTGGGCCATGGGCAGTTCTGCCGCCGGTGCCGCCTCGACCAGTTCGCCGTCGATGTGCACGGCGAAGCTGTCTGGGTCGATGCGCACGTGGGGCCGCGCGTCGTTCTCGCGCATGTCGGCCTTGGTGACCGGCCGCGTGGACTCGATGGCGGTGAACCGCTTGCCGAGCCGCAGCCGTTCCGGCAGCCCGTCCTCCAGCGCGAGCGGTGCCACGAAGTTGACGGAGTTCGCGGCGGGCGCGCGCCCGATCGCGCCGTACATCGGGCGGGGCAGGATCGGCTGCGGGGTGGGGATGGAGGCGTTGGCGTCGCCCATCTGCGCGTACGCGATCTGGCCGCCCTTGAGGACCAGGTGCGGCTTCACGCCGAAGAACGCGGGCTCCCACAGGACGAGGTCGGCGAGCTTGCCGGTCTCGACCGAGCCGATCTCCCGGGCGAGTCCCTGCGCGAGGGCCGGGTTGATCGTGTACTTGGCGACGTAGCGGCGGACGCGCCGGTTGTCCGCCCGGCCGTCCCCGGGCAGTGCGCCCCGGCGGCGCTTCATCACGTGCGCGGTCTGCCAGGTCCGCAGGATCACCTCGCCGACCCGGCCCATGGCCTGGGAGTCGGAGGAGATGATGGAGATGGCGCCGAGGTCGTGCAGGACGTCCTCGGCCCCGATCGTCGACGGCCGGATCCGCGACTCGGCGAAGGCGAGGTCCTCCGGGACCGCCGGGTTCAGGTGGTGGCACACCATCAGCATGTCGAGGTGTTCCTCGGCGGTGTTGACGGTGTAGGGCCGGGTGGGGTTGGTGGAGCTCGGCAGGACGTGCGGCTCGGAGACGACCGTCATGATGTCGGGCGCGTGCCCGCCGCCGGCGCCCTCGGTGTGGTACGCGTGGATGCCCCGCCCGGCGATCGCGGCGAGGGTGTCGCCGACGAACCCGGCCTCGTTCAGGGTGTCGGTGTGGATCGCGACCTGGATGCCGGTCCGGTCGGCCACGGTCAGCGCGGCGTCGATGACGGCCGGGGTGGAGCCCCAGTCCTCGTGCAGCTTCAGCCCGAGCGCGCCGCCGCGGATCTGCGACAGCATCGCCTCGTGCGAGACGGTGTTGCCCTTGCCGAGGAAGCCGATGTTGAGCGGGTAGTGCTCCATCGCCTCGAACATCCGGGCGAGGTGCCAGGGGCCCGGTGTCACGGTGGTCGCCTTGGAGCCCTCGGCCGGTCCGGTGCCGCCGCCGACCAGGGTGGTGACGCCGGAGGACAGGGCCTCGTCGGCGATCTGCGGGCAGATGAAGTGGACGTGCGCGTCGATGGCGCCGGCGGTGAGGATCCGCCCGTTGCCCGCGATGACCTCGGTCTCGGGGCCGATGACCAGGTCGGGGTGGACGCCGTCCATGGTGTCCGGGTTGCCGGCCTTGCCGATGCCGGTGATCCGGCCGTCCCTGATGCCGACGTCGGCCTTGACGACGCCCCAGTGGTCGACGACCACGGCGCCGGTGATCACGGTGTCGGGGGTGCCGTCGGCGCGGGTCGCGCGGGACTGGCCCATGGACTCGCGGATGACCTTGCCGCCGCCGAAGACGGCCTCGTCCCCCGAGCGCCCGGGCCCGCCGGACCGGTCCTCCTCGATCTCGATCAGCAGGTCGGTGTCGGCGAGCCGGATGCGGTCGCCGGTGGTGGGCCCGAACAGGTCGGCGTAGGCGGCGCGGGAGATCTCAGGCATCGAGGGCACCTCCGGTCTCCCCGCGCAGCCCCGGCACGATCCGCGCGCCGGCGAGGGGCACGAGTTCCACGTCGACGGGGATGCCGGGCTCGAAGCGCACGGCGGTGCCGGCGGCGACGTTCAGCCGCTTGCCGCGGGCGGCGGCGCGGTCGAACTCCAGGCCGGGGTTGGCCTCCGCGAAGTGGTAGTGGGAGCCGACCTGGACCGGCCGGTCGGCGGCGTTCAGGACGGTGAGCCGGGTGACCTCGCGGCCCTCGTTGCAGACGACGGGACCGTCGGCGAAGAGCACTTCTCCGGGAATCATCGGGGCCCCTCAGACGATCGGCTCGTGGACGGTGACGAGCTTGGTGCCGTCCGGGAAGGTGGCCTCCACCTGCACGTCGTGGATCATCTCAGGGACGCCCTCCATGACGTCGTCCCTGGTCAGGAGCTTCCGTCCGGAGGACATCAGGTCGGCGACGGTACGGCCGTCGCGCGCGCCCTCGAGGATGTGCGACGTGATGAGGGCGACCGCCTCCGGGTGGTTCAGCCTGAGCCCCCGGGCCCTGCGCTTCTCGGCCACGTCGGCCGCGACATGGATCAGCAGCCGCTCTTGCTCGTGCGGGGTCAGGTGCACGTCCCACCTTCCAATCCTCGGTCGACACAGGCAGAAAAACCCCTGGTCGCGTGGATCGGCAGGCTAGTTCCCCGGAGTTTCAGGGACGTTAACCGGGCCTTGGGCAGTCCATGACCGGGCGATGGGACCGCTCATACCCGGCCGGAAGTCGGCTGCCCGCGCCCGCGAAGCGGCTGCCCGGGAAGACGACTGCCCGGGAAACGGACCGGAACGGGCCAGAACAGCTCAGGAGGCGCCGGGCCCGCGGTGTTCGGCGGCGATGCCGAACCGCTGCCGGTCGCGGGCGGCGGGCGCGGCCTCGCGCACCCCGGACACCGAGCTGATCACCTGCTCCTCGGCCGGCTCGTCGAGCGCGTCGAGCCGCTCCAGGTCGGCGGCGGAGACCAGGGCGACCAGAGGCTTGCCGTGCCGGGTCACGACGACCCGCTCACCGCCGTACACCACCCGGTTGATCAGATCGGCGAGCTCAGCCCTGGCTTGCGTCACCGGAATCTCGTAGGCCATGCCCCCCATCGTACGTCAGGTACGTCCTGTACATTTTTTACAGAAGCAGAGCCGCGGAGGCCCTGCCGCGAGGAGGGGTATGCCCATGACCCGACCGTCCGCCCGTCACGTCCTGCCCGAGTTCACCGAGCGCACGAGCACGGGACACCGCACGCTGGATCCGTACTCCAAGCTGTTCGAGAGCCGGGTCGTCTTCCTCGGCACGCCCCTCGACGACTCGGCGGCGACCGATGTGATCACGCAGTTCATGCACCTCGAACACGCCGCCCCGGACCGGGACATCACGCTGTACCTCAACTGCCCGGGCGGCTCGTTCAGCGCGATGACGGCCGTCTACGACACGATGCGGTACGTCACGTGCGACGTGGCGACCTACTGCCTGGGCCAGGCGGCCTCGGTGGCGGCGGTGCTGCTCGCCGCCGGCGCGCCGGGCAAGCGGTTCACCCTGCCGGGCGCGCGCATCGTGGTGCGGCAGCCGGCGCTGCCCGAGCCGGCCGAGGGGCAGCCGAGCGACCTCGTCATCCAGGCGGAGGAGCTGTCCCGGATGCGGGCGCTGATGGAGGAGATGCTCGTCCGGCACACCGGGCGCACCGCGGAGCAGGTCCAGCAGGACCTGGAGCGGGACCTGATCCTGGACGCGCCCGGCGCGCTGGCGTACGGCCTGGTGGACGGTGTCGTCCCGAGCCGCCGGGACACCCCCGGCGCCCGGCACGCGGGGTGAGCCGCCGATGCTGCCACCGGAGCTTCCGCCGCTGCCCGCGCTGACGCGCGCGGAGGGTGAGTTGATCGACCGTTATCTGGAGGTGGTGGACCTGCTGGGCCGGATCAACCCGGCGCAGTCCGCGGACACCTATCGCGCGCTGCGCGCGGCGCAGGGCCTGGTGCGCACGGCGGCCGGGCTGCGCGACGCGCTGGCCCTGATGCACCAGCGGGGCGAGACGGAGCTGCACGGGGACACGCTGGCACGGGCTCTGCGGGTGCTGGACGGTGAGCGCCGCACCGCGCGCGTCGCGCTCCCGCCGGACTGCGTCGGCTGAGCGGGACGCGTGTCCGGCCCGCACGACACCCCGGTGTCGAGGGGCCGTGGGGGCCGGAGTTGAAACGGGCCGAACGATGGTCGCCCGGCCGGCGTATCCATGGACGAGTTTCCGGACCTCCCGACTTGCGCACCGTCCGGCTCCGAAGGTCGCCGGACGGTGCGTCGTCCCAGGTCCGGGGCTACGCAGGGGAATTGACGGTGACTCGAACAGAGCAATGTCCACCCGAACGGGCGAGTGGTGAGTAACGCCACAAACTCGCGGTTCCGTTGGGATTTTCGGACAGGTGTGGGTGAAGATCCCTGACTGACGACAAGCCCCCGCCACCGCGGCGGGGCGGTCCGGGCGGACGCCGAGTCCTGCCGCCGCCCGGATGACCGGTCGACAGGAGTGGATCGGCAGGAGTGGAGGACCCGAGCAAGACGGGTCGCCGGGAGGAACGTTCGTCGGTGACGGGCGGTCGTGCCGAGCAGCCCTTGGGGTGAAGCCGTGGCAACGCGGCCGGGCAACTTCGCCAGCCCGAATCCGACAGGTCATCCTTCACAGGCGGCTGACGAAGGGTTGCGCATGACTGCGCTCAATCGTGTCCCGTCGCTGATGGCCCGGGCCGGTACGGCCTCGGCACTCACCCTCGCCGCCGTGGGCGGCTCGATCGTGGTCCCCGGTCTCGCCACCGATGCCTCGGCCGCGACCATCGCGTCCAAGGCGCTGAAGATCGCGGCGTCCAAGAAGGGGGCGCCGTACGCCTGGGGTGCCACCGGGCCGCGCCGTTTCGACTGCTCGGGACTCACGCTCTACTCGTTCAAGAAGGCGGGCAAGAAGCTGCCGCGTACGGCGGCTCAGCAGTACAACAAGACGCACCACATCTCCGCCGGCCACCGCAAGGCCGGTGACCTGGTCTTCTTCCACTCGGGTTCCTACGTCTACCACGTTGGCATCTACGCCGGTCACGGCAAGATCTGGCACGCCCCGAGGACCGGGGACGTGGTCCGGCTGCAGAAGATCTGGACCCGCAGCGTCTGGTACGGCCGCGTGAGCTGACCCCCGCACGACCAGGAGCCGGCTCCAGCCCCAGGGCCGCTCCTCGAGCCACCCGCGCCGCCTCGGTGCCCCGCCTGAAGCCGCGGGGCGGGACCGGGGCGGCGCGGCGACGCACCGGGCCGCTCCTCCCCCCAGCGCCTGCCGTCGGCACCGCCCGGCTCCCGCAGGCGAAGCCCGCCCCTCCCGCCGGGCTACGGCTCGGTCTGGCCCGCCGTTGCGATCGGTTCCGGTGTCAGGGTCCAGGGGAGTTCGATGGTGACCGTCTTGCCGCCCTCCCGGGTGGGGCGGACGTGGAGTCTGCCGCCGTACTCCGCGGTGAGCCAGCGGACGATGACCATGCCGCGGCCGTTGTCCTGCTGCACCGCGGCGGGCAGTCTCTTCGGGAAGCGCGGATGGCTGTCCGTGACCCCGATGCGCAGATGTTCGTCACGGTCCAGCGCGATGTCGACCGTGAAGGTGGGTGACTGACCGAAGGTGTGCTGTACGGCGTTGGTGGCGAGTTCGGAGACGATGAGACGCACGGTGTCGGCCGTCTCGGTGTCCGACGGCAGGCCCCACTCCGCGAGCGTCCCCACCACGTAGGAGCGGGCGGCGGAGACCGAGGCGGGATCGCTCGGCAGAGTGACGGATGCTTCCAGATGGTCTGCCATGGCGACGTCGTCCCTTTCCCACGGGACCGCAGTCCGACGAGGAGCGGATGGTTCGAGTACGGTCCCGGACTGGTGCTTCTTCGTCAGACTGCCACCACCGGGCCGGTCAGGGGAGCGATCCACCAAGATATGCATATATCTGTCGCTCAAAGCGGTGAACCCTGCGACGCGTAACCGTATTTGGGCGGCCCTCGAGGAGTAAGGAGGAGCCCATGCAGAACGGGCCGGCGGTGCGCCGTCGCAAACTGGGCGCCGAACTGCGCACGCTGCGCACCGGAGCGGGGCTCACCAGCGGCGATGCGGCCCGTCTGGTGGGCTGGCACCAGTCGAAGGTGAGCCGTATCGAGACCGGCGCGAGTGGCGTGAAACCGGCCGATGTGCGGTTACTCCTGGACGCCTACGGCGTACGGGACCGCCAGCTGCGCGAGTTGCTGCTGATGCTGGCGGGGTCGGAGGAGACCGGTGCCCGCAACCGCTGGTGGCACGCCTACCGGGGGATCCTGCCGCCCACCTACCGGGACTTCATCAGTCTGGAGTCGCAGGCCAGCGGCATGCGTACCCTGGAGACCACGGTGGTCCCCGGCCTGCTGCAGACACCCGAGTACGCGCGCGCGGTCACCCGGGCCGCCGTGGAGGGCGTGGCCGAGGAGCGGCTGGACGCGCTGGTGGAGGTGCGGCTGGCCCGGCAGGACGTGCTGCGCTCGGATCCGCCGCTGGCGCTGAGCGCCGTCCTGGACGAGGCGGTGCTGCGGCGCGAGGTCGGCGGGCCGGAAGTGATGGCGCGCCAGCTGGAACGGCTGGTGGAGGCCGCGCGGCTGCCCCAGGTACGGCTCCAGGTGCTGCCGTTCGCCTCGGGGGCGCATGTCGGCCTCACCGGGCCTTTCGTTATCTTCTCATTTCCGAGCACTTCTGATCTGGACGTGGTTGTTCTCGACCAGTTGACGAGTAGCCTCTATCTGGAACGGAAAGAAGACCTCTTGGCCTACTCCGAGGCCTTCAACACCCTTCAGTTCCACGCCCTTTCACCCGAGGACTCGTTGGATTACATCGCCGGGATAGGTGACGGCGCGTAAGGAGGCACCATGTCAGCACTGCCTCGGAACGTCCCTGCCAGTACCGATCTGCACGACGTGCACTGGCTGCGCAGCAGCTACAGCACGGGAGCCAACAACTGCGTGGAGACGGCCCGGCCGCGCTCCGGCCCCCGGGCCGGGCTGCTCGCCGTGCGCGACTCCAAGAACCCGGCCGGACCCGCGCTGCTCTTCTCCCCCGGGAGCTGGGCGGGGTTCGTGGCCACGCTCCGCTGAACTGATTTCAGCCCCAGCCGCTCCTCGCGCGAAGCCCGGCCGTGTCACGCCGACTCATGGTCGAGTCTCGCCGATCACCCGTACAGCGCGTTCGATCTCGGCCCCGGACAGGTCCGCCCGGGCGGTCAGCCGCAGCCGTGAGATGCCGTCGGGCACGGAAGGAGGACGGAAGCATCCGACGGCGAGTCCCGCGGTGCGGCAGTCGGCCGCCCAGCGCACGGCCTGGTCCGGGGACGGTGCCCGCACGGAGACCACCGCGGCGTCCGGTCGTACCGCCTCCAGACCCGCGGCGGTCAGCCGTGCGTGCAGTTCGGCGGCGACCTGCCGGGCCCGCGCGGCCCGCTGCGGCTCGCCGCGCAGCAGGCGCAGCGCCGCCAGCGCCGCGCCCGCGGCCGCCGGGGCCAGGCCCGTGTCGAAGATGAACGTGCGGGCCGCGTTGACCAGATGGTCCACCACCCGCGCCGGACCGAGCACCACCCCGCCCTGGCTGCCCAGCGACTTGGACAGCGTGGCCGTGACGACCACGTCCTCGGCGCCCGCCAGCCCGGCCGCGTGCGGGGCGCCCCGGCCGCCGTCGCCGAGGACCCCGAGCCCGTGGGCGTCGTCGACGACGAGCCCGGCGCCGTACTCCCGGCAGGCCTCGGCCAGTGCGGCCAGCGGGGCCGCGTCCCCGTCGACGGAGAAGACGGTGTCGGAGACGACGATCGCCGCTCCCTCGTGCGTGCCGAGCGCCTTGCGCACGGCCTCGGGGTCGGCGTGTCCCACGACCTGCGTCGTGCCGCGGGCGAGCCGGCAGCCGTCGATGAGCGAGGCGTGGTTGCCCGCGTCGGACACGATGAGGGAGCCGTGCGGGCCGAGCGCGGTGACCGCGGCCAGGTTGGCGGCGTACCCGGAGGAGAACACCAGGGCCGCCTCGAAGCCGCAGAAGTCCGCGAGCTCGCGCTCCAGCTCGGTGTGCAGCTCGGTGGTTCCGGTGACCAGCCGGGAGCCGGTGGCACCGCCGCCCCAGGTCCGGGCGGCCCGGGCGGCCCCTTCGGCGACCTCGGGATGGTGGGCGAGGCCCAGGTAGTCGTTGCTCGCCAGGTCCAGCAGCGGCGAGTCGGCGGGGCGTGGCCGCAGGGTCCGCACGAGTCCGGCGCGCCGCCGCGCCTCGGCCTGCTCGCCGATCCAGCCGAACGCCATGACTCCTCCGTGCTTTTGTAGGTAGCGGACAGACCCTAGCGGCACGGCCCGCCACCCAGGGTGTGGCAATACCCACACGATGAAGCGTCCGCAGTTGTGCAGACTCTCCTTGGCCCGAAGCGGTCGCGTAGGAAAGGATCAGGCCTCATGGACCTGCTGAACACGCTGGTGGACAAGGGGCTGCGGCGCGAGCTGCCGACCCGTGACGAGGCGCTCGCCGTGCTCGCCACCTCCGACGACGACCTGCTCGATGTGGTGGCCGCGGCCGGCAAGGTGCGCCGGCACTGGTTCGGCCGGCGCGTGAAACTCAACTACCTGGTCAACCTCAAGTCCGGCCTGTGCCCGGAGGACTGCTCCTACTGCTCCCAGCGCCTGGGGTCGACGGCGGGCATCCTGAAGTACACCTGGCTCAAGCCCGAGGAGGCCTCCGAGGCCGCCGCGGCGGGCCTGGCCGGCGGTGCCAAGCGCGTGTGCCTGGTGGCGTCCGGGCGCGGTCCGACGGACCGGGACGTGGACCGGGTCTCCGAGACCATCAAGGCCATCAAGGACCAGAACGAGGGCGTCGAGGTGTGCGCCTGCCTGGGCCTGCTCTCCGACGGCCAGGCCGAGCGACTGCGCGACGCGGGCGCCGACGCCTACAACCACAACCTGAACACCTCCGAGGCCACCTACGGGGACATCACCACCACCCACACGTACGCCGACCGGGTGGACACGGTGAACAAGGCGCACGCGGCCGGGCTGTCCGCCTGCTCCGGTCTCATCGCCGGCATGGGCGAGAGCGACGAGGACCTGGTGGACGTCGTGTTCTCGCTGCGCGAGCTGGACCCCGACTCCGTTCCGGTGAACTTCCTCATCCCGTTCGAGGGCACCCCGCTCGCCAAGGAGTGGAACCTCACCCCGCAGCGCTGCCTGCGCATCCTGGCGATGGTCCGGTTCGTCTGCCCGGACGTCGAGGTGCGCATCGCGGGTGGCCGTGAGGTCCACCTGCGCACGCTGCAGCCGCTCGCGCTGCACCTGGCCAACTCCATCTTCCTCGGCGACTACCTGACCAGCGAGGGCCAGGCGGGCAAGGCCGACCTGGAGATGATCGCGGACGCCGGGTTCGAGGTGGAGGGCGCCGGCGAGGTGACCCTGCCGGAGCACCGGACGGCGGCCACCGGCGGCGGCTGCGGCTCCCACGCGGAGGCCGGCTGCGGCTCGCACGCCGAGGCCGGCTGCGGCTCGCACGCCGAGGCCGGCTGCAGCTCGCACGCCGAGGCCGGCTGCAGCTCGCACGGCGACGCGGGGTGCGGCTCGCACGCCGAGGCGGGGTGCGGCTCGCAGGAGGGCGGCGGTGTCTGCGGGACGGCGTCCGCGCCCGCCCCGGCCGGCCAGCCGCGCACCGACCTCGTCGCCGTCCGCCGCCGGGGTGCCGGAACGGACCTCGCGCCCAATGCCTGAGCTGGGCGTGCCCGAGCTGCTGGAGCTGGACCGACGGCACGTGTGGCATCCGTACGGCCCGATGCCCGGACGTGTCGAACCGCTCGTCGTGGAGTCGGCGAGCGGGGTCCGGCTGCGGCTCGCGGACGGCTCGGGCGAGCTGGTCGACGGCATGTCCTCGTGGTGGTCGGCGATCCACGGCTACAACCACCCCGTCCTCAACGAGGCGGCGCGGGAGCAGCTCGGGCGGATGAGCCACGTCATGTTCGGCGGCCTCACGCACGAGCCCGCCGTACGGCTGGCGAAGCTCCTTGTCGACATGTCGCCCGACGGCCTGGAGCATGTGTTCCTCGCCGACTCCGGCTCCGTGTCGGTCGAGGTCGCGGCGAAGATGTGCCTGCAGTACTGGCGCTCCCTCGGCCGGCCCGGGAAGCACCGGCTGATGACCTGGCGGGGCGGCTACCACGGCGACACCTGGACCCCCATGTCGGTGTGCGACCCCGAGGGCGGGATGCACGAGCTGTGGAGCGGGGTCCTGCCCCGGCAGGTGTTCGTGGACGCGCCACCGGCGGACTACGAGGAGTCGTACGCCGAACAGGTGCGCGCGGCGATCGCACGGCACGCCGGTGAGCTGGCCGCCGTGATCGTGGAGCCGGTGGTGCAGGGCGCGGGCGGCATGCGGTTCCACTCCCCCGCCTATCTCCGGGTGCTGCGCGAGGCGTGCGACGCGCACGACGTGCTGCTGGTGTTCGACGAGATCGCCACCGGGTTCGGGCGCACCGGCCGGCTGTTCGCGGCGGACCACGCGGGTGTCACGCCCGATGTGATGTGCGTGGGCAAGGCGCTGACCGGCGGTTACCTCACCATGGCCGCCACTTTGTGCACCGCGCGCGTGGCCGACGGCATCTCGCGCGGCGAGGTGCCGGTGCTCGCGCACGGCCCGACGTTCATGGGCAACCCGCTGGCGGCGGCCCTCGCCTGCGCCTCGATCGAGCTGCTGCTCGGGCAGGACTGGCAGACCGAGGTCAAGCGGATCGAGGCGGGCCTGCGGGCGGGGCTCGCTCCGGCCGCCGCTCTGCCGGGCGTGCGGGACGTGCGCGTCCTGGGCGCGATCGGCGTCGTCCAGCTCGACCACGCGGTCGACATGAAGGCCGCGACGGACGCTGCCGTACGCGAGGGCGTGTGGCTGCGCCCGTTCCGCGACCTGGTGTACACGATGCCGCCGTACGTCACGTCGGACGAGGACGTGGCACGGATCGCGCGCGCGGTGTGCGCAGCCGCGCGAGAAGGATGAGCAGGGTGATGACATGCCGGTACTGGTGATCACGGGGACGGGCACGGAGGTCGGCAAGACGGTCACGACCGCGGCCGTCGCCGCGGCGGCGCTCGCGGCCGGGCGGTCGGTGGCCGTGCTGAAGGCCGCCCAGACGGGCGTACGGCCGGACGAGCGCGGGGACGCCGACGAGGTCGCCCGCCTCGCCGGTCCGCTGACGGCCACCGAACTGGCCCGCTACCCCGAGCCGCTGGCGCCGGGTACGGCGGCCCGGCGGGCCGGGATGGCCCCGGTGCGCCCGCGGGAGGTGGCCGATGCGGCGGCCAAGCTGGCCGCCGAGCACGACCTGGTGCTGGTCGAGGGCGCGGGCGGGCTGCTCGTACGGTTCGACGCGGCGGGCGGCACGCTGGCGGACGCGGCCCGGCTGCTGGACGCGCCGGTGCTGGTCGTCGCCACGGCGGGCCTCGGCACGCTGAACACCACGGAGCTGACGGCCCGTGAGCTGCGCGCGCGGAAGCTGGAGCTGGCCGGCGTGGTGATCGGCAGCTGGCCGGACGACCCCGACCTCGCCTCCCGCTGCAACGTCCTGGACCTGCCCGAGGTGGCCGACGCCCCTCTGCTCGGCGCGCTGCCCGCCGGCGCGGGAGCCCTGCCACCCGCGGACTTCCGCACCTCGGCCCCCGGTTGGCTGGCCCCATCCCTGAACGGCACCTGGAACGCGGAGACCTTCCGGACCCGGGAGGCACCGCAGGGGCGATGAACCCTGCCATACCCGGCGAGGTGCCTCCAGCGGGCGCTTCGCCGGGGAGAAGCACCGGCGCCCCGTGCCCGGCGCCCCGTTGCCCGGCGGGCCGGGGCTGTGCCGCACGCCGTCTTCCCTTCGGCAGCGGGTGGTTGGGCGGCACCCGGGGACGCCGGGACCTTCGCGATCCGGCAGACACCGCTGGGCAGTGACCCCCACGACGCGCGGCGAGGCGTCTTCGCCGCGTTGCCCGCCCGGGCCAGGGGCGTGCCGCCCGCGGTCTTCCGTGCGGCCGTGCCCGGTTGACCGGCCCCCGCAGGAGCGAGCCGTTTCGGGTTCGCGAAGCGGCTGCAAGGCAGTCGAGGCGTGCACGGCGGGGGTGTGATGCGGCTTCGCGGGGGAGAATCTCCCTAGGCCCGTCCTCCGGGAGGTTGCCATGCGGCTGTCGTCGGCCGGTTCCGGCAAGGTGGCGAAGAGCCCCGTCCACCACCCGCTGTTCGCCCGCTGCTACGCCCGGGCCAGCGTCGGCGCGGAGACCCGGCTGGGCCTGGCCGAGGTACGCGAGCGGCTGCTCGCGGGGCTGTCCGGACGGGTGATCGAGATCGGCGCGGGCAACGGGCTGAACTTCGGCCACTACCCGGGGACGGTCGCGGAGGTCGTGGCGATCGAACCGGAACCGCTGCTGCGGCGGCTGGCGCTGGACGCCGCCCTGCGCGCCCAGGTCCCGGTCGACGTGGTGCCCGGCACGGCGGAGGCACTGCCGGTCAAGAGCGAGGCCTTCGACGCGGCCGTGCTGTCACTGGTGCTGTGCAGCGTGCGGGACGTGGCGCGGGCGCTCGGCGAGATCCGGCGGGTGCTGCGGCCCGGCGGCGAGGTCCGGTTCTTCGAGCACGGGCGGGGCGGCGGCAGCGCGATGCGGCTGACCCAGCGCGCCCTGGACCGCACGGTGTGGCCCGCGCTGAGCGGCGGCTGCCATCTGTCCCGGGACCCGGTCGCGGCCCTGCGCGAGGCCGGGTTCGACCTCGGCCCGCTTCGCCGGACGATGCTGCCGGAGCGGGGCCCGGCGCTGCCCGCCTCCTACTGCACGCTCGGCACGGCCTGGCGTCCCGAGGAGCCGGACGCACGGTGACCCGCCGACGGGTCACCGGCTCCGCCTCACCGCTGTGCACCAGCCGTGCCAGAATCGCGCACCTGCTCGGGTGTGAGACGACCTTCTGCCCGGTGGCCACCAGGCAGCCGTAGGCCACGGCGGAGGCGAACAGCGCGTGGGAGCGTTCCAGCGCCGGCACCCGGATGAGGAGCTGGAAAGGGCGGCGGCGCGCGGGTGCGGGGTGTCGTAGATGGGCACGCCGCATACTCGGCCCGGTGCCGGGCGACGGCGGCGACGAGCGCGCCCCAGTGGGTGGCCTGCGGATTCTCGGGCGGGACCAGCTGCGGCCCTCGCCGGAACCGGTGCCTGCTCGACGCCGGCGCTCGGGTGCCGGCAGGGGCAAGGATGTCCGGCTGTCGTTCTGCTGTGCGGCGGGTCACACTAGGCTCGGCCGGAGCGAGGCAGTCACGAGGGAGTCGAGGACCGGGAGGCGGTCTTGTCCACACCTGCTGCGGAACACGCGCCGGGCCGGTCACCGGACGGCGGGATCGCGGCCCGCGCGCGCGGGCTGACCAAGGCGTACGGCTCGGGCGAGACGGCCGTACTGGCACTGGACTCGGTGGACGTGGACATCACGCGCGGCCGTTTCACCGCCGTGATGGGCCCCTCCGGGTCGGGCAAGTCCACGCTGATGCACTGTCTGGCGGGCCTGGACAGCGTCTCCGCCGGTCAGGTCTGGCTCGGCGACACCGAGATCACCGGTCTCAAGGACCGCGAGCTGACCCGGCTCAGACGGGACCGGATCGGCTTCATGTTCCAGTCGTTCAACCTGATCCCGACACTGAACGCGGCCGAGAACATCACGCTGCCGATGGACATCGCGGGCCGGAGACCCGATCCGCGGTGGCTGGACCAGGTCATCGACACGCTCGGGCTGCGCGAGCGGCTGACCCACCGCCCGGCGCAGCTCTCGGGCGGCCAGCAGCAGCGCGTGGCCTGCGCACGGGCGCTGGCCGCACGGCCCGAGCTGATCTTCGCCGACGAGCCGACCGGCAACCTGGACTCCCGGGCCGGCCTGGAGGTGCTGGGCTTTTTGCGCAGCGCCGTGGACGACCTCGGGCAGACCGTCGTCATGGTCACCCATGACCCGGGCGCCGCCGCCCACTCCGACCTGGTGCTCTTCCTCGGCGACGGGCGGATCGTGGACGAGATGGAGCGGCCGACGGCGGAGGCGGTCCTGGAGCGCATGAAGGCGTTCGACGTGGTGCGCGGCCGACTCGGCGACAGCGCCGCGAGAGAGGACTGACCCGGTGCTCAAGGCGACCTTGCGGAGCTTCCTCGCGCACAAGGGCCGGCTGGCGCTGTCCGCGCTGGCCGTGGTGCTGTCCGTGGCCTTCGTCGCGGGCAGCCTGATCTTCTCCGACACCGTGACCCGCACCTTCGACCGGCTGTTCGCCTCGACCGCCGCCGATGTCACGGTCGGGCCGAAGCAGGACCTGAGGTCGCCGGTGCCGACCGGCGCGGTCCAGACCGTGCCCGCGGCTCTCAGAAACCGGGTGCTGAAGGTCGACGGGGTCGCGGCGGCGTACGCGGACGTGTCGGTGCAGAACATCGTGGTGGTCGACCGTCACGACAAATCGGTCGGCCCGACCACCGGCGCCCCCACCATCGCCACCGCCTGGCACGTCACCCGTCGCAGCCCGGTGCAGCTGACCTCCGGTCACGCGCCGCACGGCCCGGGCGAGGCGCTGCTCGACGCGGACACCGCCGGCAAGAAGCACGTGCGGATCGGCGACCCGCTGACGATCCAGGCACAGCCGGGCACGTTCCGGGTCCGGGTGGTCGGCATCGCCACGTTCACCACCACCAATCCGGGCGCGGCCCTGGTCTTCCTGGACCCGGCGGTGGCCGGCCGCGAGCTGCTCGGCTCCGCCGCCCGGGCCACCAGCATCTCGGTGGACGCGGCACCGGGGGTGACCGACGCGCAGCTCAAGCACCGGGTCCGCGCGGCGGTCGGCACCGGCAGGTACGACCTGAGGACCGCCGGCGAGCAGGCCAAGTCGGCCGCGGCGGACCTCGGCACCTTCCTGGACGTGATCAAGTACGTGATGCTGGGCTTCGCCGGCATCGCCGTGCTGGTCGGCATCTTCCTGATCGTCAACACTTTCGCCATGCTGATCGCCCAGCGCACCCGCGAACTGGGCCTCCTGCGGGCCCTGGGTGCCGACCGGCGGCAGGTGCGGCGCTCGGTGCTCACCGAGGCGGTGCTGCTCGGCGTGGTCGGCTCCACGGTGGGCCTCGCGGCCGGCATCGGGCTCGCGCTGGGGCTGATCCACCTGATGAGCGCCTTCGGGATGAACCTGAAGGCGACCGAGATGGTCATCGGCTGGGGGACGCCGGTGGCGGCGTACGCCGTCGGCGTGGGGGTCACCTTCGTGGCCGCCTATCTGCCCGCGCGGCGCGCGGCGGCCGTCTCACCGATGGCGGCGCTCGTGGACGCCGAGGTGGCGGGTGTGGGCAAGCCGCTCAAGGTCAGAGCGATCGCCGGGGGCGTGGTCGGGGCGGCCGGGGCCGCGGCGCTGGCCGGATGCGCAGCGGCTTCGAGGACCGCCTCCGCGGTCTCTCTGCTGGGTCTGGGCGTGGTGCTGACGCTGATCGCGACCGTCGTCGCCGGGCCGCTGCTGGTCCGGCCGGTGATCCGCGTGCTGGGCGGCGCGTTCCCCGCGGTGTTCGGGCCGGTCGGCCGGATGAGCCAGCGCAACGCCCTGCGCAATCCGCGCCGCACCGGGGCCACGGCGGCCGCGCTCATGGTGGGGCTCGCGCTGGTCGGCGGGATGTCGGTGGCGAGCGCCTCGATGTCGGCGTCGTTCGACCGGCAGATCGACAAGACGCTGGGCGCCGACTTCACCGTCCAGAACGCCAACTTCACGCCGTTCACCAAGGAGGTCACCAAGGCGGTGGCCCGGACGCCCGGCGTCGGGCTCGTCGTACGGCAGCGGATCACACCGATCGCCGTACGGCTGCCGGACGGCAGGCGCGTGGAGACGGCCGCCGCCGGGTACGGGCCCCGGCTCGACGACGTCGCCCACATCACCTACGCGCGGGGCGGCTCGGCCACCGCGCTGGCCGCCGGGCACCTCGCCATGGACGCCGGTTTCGCCGAGGACCACGGGGTGCGGGTCGGCAGTGTGCTCCCGGTGGAGTTCCCGGGCGGCCGGCGGGCGGACCTGACCGTGGGGGCGCTCACCGACCAGGAGTCCGCCGAGGGCTTCGGCACCCAGGGCGGCATCTTCTTCGGGCTGACGACGCTGGAGAAGCACGCGCCGCGCGGGCAGGACTCCGCCCTGTTCGTCAACGCGGCCGCCGGCACGAGCGCCCAGCAGTTGCGCGCCGCCCTGGAGCAGGCACTCAAGCCCTATCCGCAGGTGCAGGTGCGCGACCAGGCCGACTACAAGAAGCTGGTGCACGACCAGATCTCGGTGCTGCTGTACCTGGTGTACGCGCTGCTCGGGCTGGCGATCGTCATCGCCGTCCTCGGGGTGGTCAACACCCTCGCGCTGTCGGTGGTGGAGCGCACCCGGGAGATCGGGCTGCTGCGCGCCATCGGTCTGGGCCGGCGGCAGCTGCGGCGGATGATCCGGCTGGAGTCGGTGGTGATCGCGGTGTTCGGCGCGGTGCTGGGGCTGGCCCTCGGGCTGGTGTGGGGCGTGTGCACGCAGCAGGTGCTGGCGCTGCAGGGCCTGACCGCGCTGGCGATCCCCTGGGGCACGATCGTCGCGGTGGTGATCGGCTCGGCGGTGGTGGGCATCGTGGCGGCGTTGCTGCCGGCGCTGCGGGCGTCCCGGATGAACGTCTTGGCGGCGATCGCGCACGAGTGACGGAAATCGCGACGACAGCTCAAGTCACCACCGCACGGGGAGAGTTCCTGCCGCGTCCGTTCCGCTTCGGGGCCGGCCTGCTCACGTCCGGACCCGCCGGGTGGCAAGCCCGGTGCCGCCGCGCCGAGGAGCTGGGCGCCCGTGGCGGCCGCGGCGGTGACCGGGCGGCCCCGGCTCGGCACGCTCGTGTGCGCAGCCTCTCCCGGGAGTTCGGTCCGAGGTGACCCGTGGGGTCACGTCGTGCCGAGCGGAAACCGATCGCCCATCCGGGCGGCGTTCTGATTGGCTCGGCCCATGAGCGATCTTCACATCCGCCACGCCATCCTCTCCGACATCGACCCCGTGCTGCGGTTCTGGGGCACCGCCGCGGAGGGGACGAGCATCAGCGACGACCACGACGGAGTGGCCCGGCTGATCGCACGAGACCCCGAAGCCCTCCTCCTCGCGGAGCGCGACGGCCGCCTCGTCGGAACCGTGATAGCGGGCTTCGACGGATGGCGCTGCTCCGCCTACCGGCTGGCCGTACACCCCGACCACCGTCGGCAGGGGATCGCCACCGCCCTGCTGGAGGCGGCCGAACAGCGCTTCGTCGCCCTGGGCGGACGGCGGGTCGACGCCATGGTTCTGGAAGCCAACGAACGGGCACAGCACGCGTGGGCCGCTGCCGGCTACCGGCGGGAGGACCACTGGCGGCGCTGGGTGAAGCCGCTCGGCCGGTGAATTTTCCGGCCTCTTTGCCCATCCTTTACCATTGAGGGAGCACTCGGCCCTCCATGAAAGGTGTGAGCCTCCGCCCATGGGCGATCCTCCCAGTCCGCGACACCGCGCGTTCCGTCCCGCCCTGTCCGATCATGGGACGGGGGTGACCCGATGACCGAAGTGCTGCTCCTTCTGGTGGCGGTCCTGCTGTCACTCGCCTGCGGTGCCTTCGTGGCGGCGGAGTTCTCGCTGACCACGGTCGAACGCGGCGAGCTGGAGCGTGCCGCCGAGCGCGGCGAGCGGGGCGCCCAGGGTGCCCTGAAGGCCGTACGGAACCTCACCTTCCAGCTCTCCGGCGCGCAGCTCGGCATCACCGTCACCAACCTGGTGGTCGGCATGCTCGCCGAACCGTCGATCGCCAAGCTGCTCGCCGGGCCGTTCCAGGCGATGGGTCTGTCCCGGACGACGGCGAGCTCGGTGGCGCTGGTGCTGGGCACGGCGCTGTCGACGGTGTTCCTGATGGTCGTGGGCGAGCTGGTGCCCAAGAACTGGGCGATCTCCTCGCCGCTCAAGGTGGCCCTGCGGGTGGGCAGCGCGCAACGCTGGTTCAGCGCCGCCTTCCGGCCGTTCATCACACACCTGAACAACACGGCGAACCGGGTGGTGCGCCGGATGGGCCTCGAGCCCGCCGAGGAGCTGGCCTCCGCGCGCGGGCCGCAGGAGCTGGCGGCCCTCGCCCGGCACTCCGCCAAGGCGGGCGCGCTGGAGCCGGACACCGCCGAGCTGTTCGTCCGCACACTGAACCTGGCCGAGCTGACCGCCGCGAGCGTGATGACGCCACGCGTGCAGGTCCTCGCCCTGGACGCCCAGGCGACCTGCGAGGACGTGGCGAACGCGACCAGGGCGACCGGCCTGTCCCGGTTCCCGGTCTACCGCGGCAGCCTCGACTCGGTGGTCGGCATCGCCCACATCAAGGACGTCCTCGCGGTGCCCGCCGAGCAGCGGCCGCGCCGCACGGTCGCCCAGGTGATGCGCGACCCGCTGCTGGTCCCGCAGTCCCTCACCGTCGACCGGCTCCTGGACCGCCTGTCCGGCAGGCACACCATGGCCGTCGTCATCGACGAGTACGGCGGCACGGCGGGCGTGGCCACCCTGGAGGACATCGTCGAAGAGGTCGTCGGCGAGGTGCGCGACGAGCACGACCCGCACGAGACGCCCGACCTGGCCTCGGCGGGCGCCGACGACACGGGCCGGGCGCTGTACGCGGCGGACGGCGCCGCCCGCACGGACCAGCTCGCGCGCGTGGGCCTGCGGGTGCCCGAGGGGCCGTACGAGACCCTGGCCGGTCTCGTCGCCACCGAGCTGGGCCGCATACCCGCGGCCGGCGACACGCTGGAGGTGGCCGGCTGGCGGCTGGAGGTCGTGGACGCCTCCGGGCGCCGGGCGGCCCGGGTGCTGCTGCACGCGCCACTGACCGACGAGGACGGCACCGCCGGGCGCCGTGAGAGGACGGAGGGGGCGCGATGACCGCCGTGCAGCTGCTGATCGGTCTGGCGACGCTGGTCGTCAACGCCTTCTTCGTGGGTGCGGAGTTCGCGCTGATCTCCGTGCGCCGCTCGCAGATCGAGCCGCTCGCCCAGGAGGGCGACCGGCGGGCGAGGAGCGTGGTGTGGGGCCTGGAGCACGTCTCCGCGCTGCTCGCCGCCGCCCAGCTGGGCATCACACTGTGCACCCTGGTGCTGGGCGTGGTCGCCGAGCCGGCGATCGCGCATCTGCTGGAGCCGGTGTTCCACGCGGTCGGCGTCTCCACGAGCGCCGGCCACGTGGTGTCCTTCGTCATTGCGCTGACCCTGGCGACGTACCTGCACATGCTGATGGGCGAGATGGTGCCGAAGAACGTCGCGCTGGCCGAACCGGTGCGCAGCGCCCTGCTGCTCGGCCCTCCGCTGGTGGCGCTCTCCCGGGCGCTGCGCCCGGTGATCTTCACGATCAACGCCTTCGCGAACGGGCTGCTGAAGCTGCTGCGGGTGGAGGCCAGGAACGAGGTGGCGGCCACCTTCACGGACACCGAGCTCGCCGAGATCGTCAAGGATGCCAGCGAGGCCGGCCTGATCGACACCCGGGCGCAGGAGCGGCTGCACGACGCGCTCGAGCTGGGCAGCCGCCCGGTGCGGGACGTGGTCGTACCGCTGCAGCGGGTGGTGTACGTGCGCGTGGGCGTCACGCCCGGCCAGTTGGAGCGGCTGTCGGCCGAGTCCGGCTTCTCCCGCTTCCCGGTGGTCGACGTGGGCCGCCGGATCGTGGGCTACCTGCACGTCAAGGACGCGCTCGACGCCCTCGCCCGCGACGCGCCGTTCCGGCTGCGCGACATGCGGTCCATCGCGCGCGTCCGCGAGGGCACCCCGCTGGACGACGTGCTCACCGCCATGCGCGGCAGCCGTACGCACCTGGCGGCCGTGCTCGGCGAGGACGGGCGGCTGGCGGGGCTGGTGACCATGGAGGACGTGCTGCGGGAGCTGTTCGGGCAGCCGGCGTGAGTGGCCGATGTACGGCACGGAACGGAGGCCGCCGTCGGCGGACCGAGGGCGACCGACCGACGGGTATGGAGCCGGGATACCATCGCTGTCGCCATGCAGACGAATCCCGCATCTCCCGCCCACACCAGCCTCGTCGCGGTCGGCGACTCCTTCACCGAGGGCATGTCGGACCTGCTCCCCGACGGCTCCTACCGGGGCTGGGCCGACCTCCTCGCCGCCCGGATGGCCGCCCGCACCGAGGGCTTCCGGTACGCCAACCTCGCCGTGCGCGGCAAGCTGATCCGGCAGATCGTCGATGAGCAGGTGGAGGTGGCGGCCGCGATGAACGCGGACGTCGTCACGCTCGTCGGTGGGCTGAACGACACGTTGCGACCCAAGTGCGACATGGGCCGGGTACGTGGCCTGCTGACCGAGGCCGTGGAGCGGCTCGCCCCGTCCTGCAAGCAGCTGGTGCTGATGCGCAGCCCCGGCCGGCAGGGACCGGTGCTGGAGCGGTTCCGGCCGCGCATGGAGGAGCTGTTCGCCTGCGTCGACGAGCTGGCCGAGAGGCACGGCGCCCTCGTGGTCGACCTGTACGGCGCGCCCTCGCTGGCCGACCCCCGGCTGTGGGACGTGGACCGGCTGCACCTGACCGCCGAGGGGCACCGCCGGGTCGCCGAGGCGGTGTGGCAGACGCTCGGCTACGACGCCGAGGACCCCGAGTGGCGCACGCCGATGCCGGCCACGCTGCCGCCGGGCTGGGTGACGCGCCGGGTCGCGGACGCACGGTTCGCCCGGCAGCACCTGCTCCCCTGGATAGGCCGCCGCCTGACCGGCCGCTCCTCCGGCGACGGCCGCCCGGCGAAGCGCCCGGAACTGCTGCCGTACGAGGGCCGGGCCTGACCTCCACACGGCTGGGGTGAAGTGGCGCAGGTCTCGTAGCTTCCACCGAACGGAACCGTGGCGCTGGCCTGCACGAATCGCCAGTAGACTCTGGACACGTGACTTCTGCGCCCGCCAAGCCCCGCATCCCGAACGTCCTCGCCGGACGCTACGCCTCCGCCGAGCTCGCCACGCTCTGGTCGCCCGAGCAGAAGGTGAAGCTGGAGCGGCAGCTCTGGCTCGCCGTGCTGCGGGCCCAGAAGGACCTCGGCATCGAGGTGCCGGACGAGGCGATCGCCGACTACGAGCGTGTCCTCGACACCGTCGACCTGGCCTCGATCGCCGAGCGCGAGAAGGTCACCCGGCACGACGTGAAGGCGCGGATCGAGGAGTTCAACGACCTCGCCGGGCACGAGCACGTGCACAAGGGCATGACCTCCCGCGACCTGACCGAGAACGTCGAGCAGCTGCAGATCCGGCTGTCGCTGGAGCTGATGCGCGACCGCACGGTGGCCGTGCTGGCGCGCCTCGGCAAGCTCGCGGGCGAGTACGCGGAGCTGGTCATGGCCGGCCGCTCGCACAACGTGGCCGCGCAGGCCACGACCCTCGGCAAGCGCTTCGCGACCGCCGCCGACGAGCTTCTGGTGGCGTACGGCCGGGTCGAGGAGCTGCTGGGCCGCTACCCGCTGCGCGGCATCAAGGGCCCGGTGGGCACCGCGCAGGACATGCTGGACCTGCTGGGCGGGGACGCCACCAAGCTCGCCGAGCTGGAGCGGCGGATCGCCGGCCACCTGGGCTTCTCGCAGGCCTTCACCTCCGTCGGCCAGGTCTACCCGCGCTCGCTGGACTACGAGGTCGTCACGGCGCTCGTGCAGCTCGCCGCGGCCCCGTCGTCGCTGGCGAAGACCATCCGGCTGATGGCCGGGCACGAGCTGGTCACCGAGGGCTTCAAGCCGGGCCAGGTCGGCTCCTCGGCCATGCCGCACAAGATGAACACCCGCTCCTGCGAGCGCGTCAACGGCCTGATGGTGATCCTGCGCGGGTACGCGTCGATGACCGGCGAGCTGGCGGGCGACCAGTGGAACGAGGGCGACGTGTCCTGCTCGGTGGTGCGCCGGGTCGCGCTGCCGGACGCGTTCTTCGCGCTGGACGGCCTGCTGGAGACCTTCCTGACGGTGCTCGACGAGTTCGGCGCGTTCCCGGCCGTCGTCGCCCGCGAGCTGGACCGGTACCTGCCGTTCCTCGCCACCACCAAGGTGCTCATGGGCGCCGTGCGGTCGGGTGTGGGCCGTGAGGTGGCGCACGAGGCGATCAAGGAGAACGCCGTCGCCACCGCGCTGGCGATGCGCGAGCAGGGTGCCGAGCGCAACGACCTGCTCGACAAGCTCGCCGCCGACGAGCGCCTCCCGCTCGACCGCGAGCAGTTGGCCGCGCTGATGGCCGACAAGCTGTCCTTCACCGGTGCGGCCGCCGACCAGGTCGGTGTGGTCGCCGGCCGGATCGAGGAGATCGTCAAGCAGCACCCGGAGGCCGCCGGCTACACCCCCGGAGCGATCCTCTGACCCGCTTCACCCGGGCGGAACTGGAGGCCGCCCGCGACCGCCTCGTCCCGGACGTGGTCGCGGACGGTCTCCGTGTGCTGTTCTGCGGGATCAACCCCGGTCTGATGACGGCGGCCACGGGCCACCACTTCGCGCGGCCCGGCAACCGGTTCTGGCCGGTGCTGCACCTGTCCGGCTTCACCCCGAGGCTGCTGAAGCCCGCCGAGCAGCAGGAGCTGCTCACGTACGGGCTCGGCATCACGAACGTGGTGGCACGGGCGACGGCGCGGGCCGACGAGCTGACCGCCGAGGAGTATCTCGAGGGCGGCAGGCTGCTGGCGGCCAAGGTGGCGCTGCTGAAGCCGGCATGGCTGGCGGTGGTCGGGGTGACCGCGTACCGGGCCGCCTTCGGGGATCGCACGGCCCAAGTGGGGCCGCAGGAACGGGGCATCGCAGACACCCGGGTGTGGGTGCTGCCCAACCCCAGTGGCCTCAACGCGCACTGGACGACGGCGACGATGGCGGAGGAGTTCGCCCGGCTGCGGGAGGCGGCACCGGCCTAGCCCCGGCGGCCGTGCGGCCGTGCGGCCGTGCGGCCGTGCCGGTCAGGGTGGGTCCGTGGAGGTGACCACCGCCAGGAGCTGGAAGGGGAGTTCGCCGTCCCACTGGGATATGCCCAGGACGATCCAGCGGCCCCCGGCCCGCCACGCCTGCACGTCCGGGACATGCGTGGCGAGGGTGGCCCAGGGCTCGGGTATCTCCTCCCCCGCCAGCGTCCGCAGGAACACCCCCGCCAGGCCGAACGCGTCCGCCGGACCCCATCGCTCGGCCAGCCGCTCCCCCAGCGCGTCCCGGTCGGCCTCGAACTGCGCCTCCGTCTCCTCCCGCTCGCTTCCGTCGTCCTCGTAGAAGTCGCCGCTGGTCTCCAGCGCCGCTGTCAGGTACCCCGGCCCGCCCGTGCCGACGTCCGTCCGGCCGTGCTCCGCCGGGAACTCCCGGGCGCACAGCTGGTCGATCACGGCAAGACAGTTCGCGATGTCCATGTGATCCAGTAAAGCGGGCACCACTGACAATTGGCGGCCCGTCAAGCACCCCTGTGCCCGAGGAGCTTCACGGCCCACGCTCCCGTGAGCGTCGGCGCTCCCGCCACGCCGCCCGGATCCGCGTGACGGCCGCCTGCGGATTCCGGCCCGCCCGGCGCTCGCCGGGGTGGGCCGGGCCGAGTACGATCCGCCCAACACGCCCGCGAGCTGGGAGGACGGACGGTGGGGCAGCTGACCGGTGGCGATCCCTCGCTGCTGCGGAGGATCAACTCGGCGGTGGTGCTGCACGCGCTGCGTGCCACGGACTGCGCGACGCTCACCGAGGTCACCCGGGTCACCGGACTGTCCCGGCCGACCGTCGAGGGGGTCGTGGAAGGGCTCATCGAGGCGGGGCTCGTGGTGGAACAGGCGGCCGAGGAGGGCACCGCGCGCCGTCAGGGTCGGCCCGCCCGCCGGTTCCGGTTCCGTGCCGAGGCCGGGCATCTGCTGGGCCTGGAGATCGGCGCGCACCGGGTGGCCGCGCTGCTGTCCGACCTGGACGGCCGGCTGCTGGGCGCGCAGGCCAAGGAGGTCGACGAGACGGCTCCGGCGGACGAGCGGCTGGACCGGCTGCGCGGTGCGGTCGCCGAGCTGCTGCGCCGGGCCGGGGTGGCGCGCAGCTCCCTGCGGGCGGTCGGGGTGGGCACGCCGGGCATCGTGGAGGCCGACGGCACGATCCGGCTGGGGACGGCGCTGCCGGAGTGGACGGGCCTTCGGCTCGGTGAACGGCTCAGCCGCTCCTTCAAGTGCCCCGTGCTGGTGGAGAACGACGCCAACACGGCGGCCGTCGCGGAGCACTGGAAGGGGGCGGCGACGGAGACCGACGACGTGGTCTTCGTGCTGGCCGGGCTCAGCCCGGGCGCGGGTTCGCTGATCGGCGGGCGGCTGCACCGCGGGTACGGCGGGGCGGCCGGGGAGATCGGCGCGCTGCATCTGCTGGGCCGGGAGGCGACCCCGGAGACGCTGCTGTCCACCACCGACGAGCCGCTGCATCCGCTGGACGAGCAGGCGGTCGCCGAGGTGTTCGCGCTCGCCCGGCAGGGCGACCGGCGGGCCCGGGCGGCCGTCGAGAGGTTCATCCAGCGGCTGGTGCACGACGTGGCCGCGCTGGTGCTGGCCCTCGACCCCGAGCTGGTCGTCATCGGCGGCTGGGCGGCCGGTCTGGACGGCGTCCTCGATCCGCTGCGCCGTGAACTCGCCCGCTACTGCCTCAGGCCGCCCCGCGTCGCCCTGTCCCTGCTCGGCGAGGCGGCCGTTCCCACGGGTGCCCTGCGCCTTGCCCTCGACCATGTCGAGGAGCAACTCTTCGCGGTGGAGGGCACGGTGACGGCCCGCCGCTGATCCGGCCGGGGCGCGCGATCACCACGAGCCGGACCGGCGGCGGGCCGCTCGGGTGCGACCGTTCGACGCAGGCGGGTCAGGAGGCTCGCTGTTCCGGGTCGTGGTGTATCTCCACGTCGGGTGACTCGCCGAAGGTGAGCCGGCAGGTGTCCGCGCGGTAGGTGGCCACGGAGAGGGCGGCGGTGCGGCCCTCGGCGTGGAAGCGGGTGGTGACGACGAGGACGGGGGCGCCGGGCAGCCGGTCGAGGTCCTTGGCGTCGTCCGCGCGGGCCGAGCCCAGCTCGACGGCGCGGTCCTGGCCCTCGAGCTCCAGGCGCTGCAGCTCGCGCAGCACCGCACGGGCGCGTGCCGGGCCGTTCGGGGCGTCGATCGCGGTGAGGTCCGGCACGGAGGCGGCCGGGACATAGAGCAGTTCGGTGGCGACGAGCTGGCCCTGGGACGTCCGGGAGCGGCGCACCGTGTGCACGCTCTCGCCGGCGCCGGTCTCCAGCGCGGCGGCGACGGCGGCGGGCGGGGCGGCCCGGACGCAGTCCGTGGGCTGCCACGCGTCGTCGGAGGCCCCCGGCCAGGCGTGCTGCCGGGTGCCGACGGCCACGCCCACGCGCGGGGGCGCGACGGTCGTGCCGACGCCGCGGCGGCGCTGCAGCCGGCCTTCCAGCTCGAGCTGTTCGAGGGCCTGGCGGAGCGTGGCCCGGGCCACGCCGAAGCGGGCGGCGAGTTCGCGCTCGTTGGGCAGGATCTCACCGACCGAGAACTCGGAGTCCAGTGCCTCACTGAGTACGGTCCTGAGATGCCAGTACTTCGGTTCCGGCACCGATTCCAGCTGCGTGGTCCCCACCCTGTCCTCCGCAAGAGCCGTGGTCCGGCGGCTTTTAGCGCCCTTGTTTATTAAAGGTTGTTGCACTTATCTGCGACCATAGGGCGGCCGTACCCCTTGGTCAAGACCAATCCCCGTACGCGGGGGCGTCCGGCTCAGCCGGTCAGGGACCGCAGCTTGTCGGGGTTGCGGACGATGTACACGGCCGTGATGCGCCCGTCGGCGACGTCGACCCGGCCCCCGGCGCGGCGGTGCGCGCGGCGCCGGCCAGGAAGCGGCCCACCTTGTCGGCGGTGTGCAGGATCCGCACGGGCGCCTTCGCCTTGCCGCCGCTGTCGCCGACCAGCCGGACGTCGGGCGCGAGCAGGGACATCAGCGC
This sequence comes from Streptomyces sp. NPDC030798, assembly GCF_055572275.1. Taxonomy (NCBI): domain Bacteria; kingdom Bacillati; phylum Actinomycetota; class Actinomycetes; order Kitasatosporales; family Streptomycetaceae; genus Streptomyces; species Streptomyces sp. NPDC030798. The sequence continues at coordinate 37,055 of NZ_JBVIDR010000018.1, forward strand.
GTCGAGATCGCCCCCGCCCGCGGCCGCGAGGAAGCGTTCGGCCAGGTCCCGGCGCCGGCCGGGATCCACCTCGTGGCGCGGCCGGCCCTCGGCGACATGCCGGCGGGCCCGTGCGGCGAGCTGCCGTACCGCCGCCCCGCCGCGCTCCGGGAGGCCGGCGATCTCGGCGTACGGAGCCCAAGGCCTCGCGGAGCACGAAGACGGCGCGCTCCAGCGGCGTCGGCGTCTCCAGGACGACGAGTACGGCGAGGGAGACGGAGTCGGCGAGCACGGCGCGCTCGGCGGTGTCGGAGACGGTGTCGCCGAAGTCGGTGACGTACGGCTCGGGCAGCCAGGGGCCGACATGGGTCTCGGCGCGTGCCTGAGCCTGACGCAGCCGGTCGATGGCCGGCCGGGTGGTGATGCGCACGAGGTAGGCGCGCGGTTCGCGGCCTCGGCGCGGTCGGCGCGGAACCAGCGCAGCCAGGCGTCCTGGACGACGTCCTCCGCGTCGGCGACCCGGCCGAGCATGCGGTGGGCGACCCCCATGAGGAGTTGCCGGTGCTCTTCGAAGACCTCGGTCGCGGTGTCGTCGCCCACCGGCCCCTCCCATCCGACACACCCCCCGGTGTCCAGGCGGAATCGGCCCGTCCAGGGCCGGTGCGGACCACAATGTCGGCGGACCGCCGGTGGCCGGCGGCCGGGGTCCGGGAGGTGACCGATGCGGTACGCGGTGCTGGGCACGGGCGAGGTGGGCCGCACACTGGCCGGCCGGCTGGTGGAGCTGGGGTACGAGGTGACCCTCGGCTCGCGTGCGAAGGACAACCCGGTGGCCCAGGAGTGGGCCACGGTCGCGGGCGGCCGGGCGCACGCGGGGACGTTCGCGGAGGCGGCCGCGGCGGCCGACGTGGTGGTGAACGCGGTGGGCGGCCGGGTGGCGCTCGCGGCGCTGCGGGCGGCGGGCGCGGAGAACCTGGACGGCAAGGTCCTGGTGGACGTCTCCAACCCGCTGAAGGTGGAGGACGGGGACGTGCGTCTGGACCCGGTGGAGTCCGACAGCGTGGGCGAGCAGATCCAGCGGGCCTTCCCGCACGCGCGCGTGGTGAAGACGCTGAACACCGTCAACTGCCAGGTGATGGTGGATCCGGGCCGGGTGCCGGGGGAGCACAACCTGTTCGTGTGCGGGGAGGACGCGGGCGCGAAGGACCAGGTGCGGGAGCTGCTCGGCGAGTTCGGCTGGCCGGCAGAGCGGGTGCTGGACCTCGGCGGGATCCGGTCGGCGCGGGCGGTGGAGATGCTGCTGCCGCTGTGGCTGACCCTCTTCGGGCGGTTCGGGCACCCGGACTTCAATGTCGAGGTGCGCCGCGCGCACCAGCCGCGCGCATGAGGGGTGCGGACGCGCGCGGTGCAGGACCGCGCGGTGGGCGGTACGGCGGGACACGCACCCCTCCGGGGGCTACCGGCGGGTAGTAATTGCTGACAAGCTGTCTACGGCGTCCGTCAGCAGCCCAGACGAGGAGCACCCCCATGTCCGCCACCGTCTCCTTCCCGGTCCGCACCGCCCTCGGCGCGCAGGACGTGACCGTGTCCTGCGCGCGGGTGGGCCGCGGTGAGCCGCTGGTCCTGCTGCACGGCATCGGCCACCACCGGCAGGCGTGGGACCCGGTGGTGGACATCCTCGCCACCGAGCGCGAGGTGATCGCCGTGGACCTGCCGGGCTTCGGGGCGTCCCCGGGCCTGCCGGCCGGCCTGGCCTACGACCTGCCCACGACCAACTCCGTGCTCGGCGCCCTGTTCGAGGCGCTGGAGCTGGACCGTCCGCACGTGGCCGGCAACTCCCTGGGCGGTCTGCTGGCCCTGGAGCTGGGCCGCGAGAAGCTCGTACGGTCCGTCACCGCCCTGTCCCCGGCCGGATTCTGGACCGAGGCCGAGCGGCGGTACGCCTTCGCGGTGCTGCTCGCCATGCGGGGCATCTCGCAGCGGCTCCCGCTGCCGCTGGTGGAGCGGCTGTCCCGCAGCGCGGCCGGCCGTACCGCGCTGACCAGCACCATCTACAGCCGCCCGGCCCGCCGTTCACCCGAGGCCGTGGTCGCCGAGACACTCGCGCTCGCGGGGGCCACCGGGTTCGACGCGACCCTGCGGGCGGGCACCACCGTCCAGTTCACCGACGGCCTGCCGGGTCTGCCGGTCACCGTGGCCTGGGGCACCCGGGACCGGCTCCTGGTGCGCCGCCAGGGCGTCCGGGCCAAGACGATCATCCCGCACGCCCGGCTCGTGCGACTGCCCGGCTGCGGCCACTGCCCGATGAACGACGACCCGGCGCTGGTCGCGCGCGTCCTCCTCGACGGCAGCCGCTGACCCGCGCGGACCGAGCGCGCCGGAGCCGAGGGCGACCCCGGCGCCCACCAGGGCGCTGCCCGCCGCCTGTGCGGGCCCGTAGGCGCCCGTGCCGAGCAGCGGGGCGGTGCATGCGGCGGCCACCGGGATGAGCCCGGAGAACAGCGTGGCGCGCTCCGCGCCGAGCCGCTGCATCCCCCGGTACCAGCACACGAAGCCTACGACGGTGACGACCACCGCCTGCCAGACCAGCGCGAGGGTCTCGGTGGTGTCGGGGCGGCGCAGCCAGGCCCCACCGTCGAGCACCGCACCGGTGAGCGCGGCCTCGGCCGCGGCGACACCGCAGACCGTGGCGGACAGCAGCCGCGGCCCGAGCGGGCGCAGCACCGGTGCGGCGAGGACCGCGAACCCCACCTCGCCGCCGAGCGCACCCGCCGAGAAGGCGAGCCCGGGTCCGTCCGTGCGCCCCCAGCCCTGCACGGTGAACGCGCCGACGGCGACGAGCAGCGCCCCCTGGAGCACCGCGCGCTGCGGACGGCGTCCGTCGAGGAGCGGGACGACCACGGCGACCACCACCGGCGCGCAGCCGACGAAGACCCCGGGGACGGCCGGTTCCGCGGTGCGTTCCGCGGCGAGGACGGCCAGGTTGAAGCCGACCATGCCGACGGCGGCCAGCAGGGCGAGACGTGCCCACCGGCGGGCACCGAGCGCGCGCAGCCTCCGGCCCGCGTCCCGTCCGGCGAGCGGGGCGAGCAGCAGGCAGGCCAGGGCGTAGCGCAGGAACTGGCCGCCGGCGTACGGGTAGTGGCCGAGGACGCTGTTGGCGGTGAAGGATCCGCCGACGAGGACGCAGGCGAGGGCGGCGAGCAGGGCGCCGTGGCGCGTGGCGGCCGTCATGCGCGCGTGCGGGTGTCGGTTGCGGGCGGTGGCAGGGGCTGCGGCGTTCATGACGGCGACGCTAGGAAGCCGGGCGGTCCGGTTTAAGGTCCACTTCCATGACGTCATCGGGGACCACTGGGGGCGGGCTCGCGGGTTCCGCGGCGTGGGAGTTGCTGCTGCCGGCCGCCTCGGCACCGGCACGCGCGCGGGGGCGTGCCCTTCAGGAGGCGTTGCGCGAGGCGATCCGCTCGGGCCGGCTCGCCCCCGGCACCCGGCTGCCCTCCAGCCGCGACCTGTCCGGCGACCTGGGCGTGTCCCGGGGGCTGGTCACCGAGGCGTACGAGCAGCTGACGGCCGAAGGCTATCTGCGCAGCGGGCGGGGTGCGGGGACCTGGGTGGGTGAGGACGTGCGGGCCGCCCGCCCCCGCGCGCGTGACCTCGCCCCCCGCTCCCCCGGCGCCCGCGCGGACTTCGTCCCGGGGACGCCGGACCTGTCGCTGTTCCCGCGGGCCGCCTGGGCGGCCGTGCACCGCGCGGTGCTGGCCGAGGCGCCGCACCACGAGCTCGGCTACCCGGACCCGCGCGGGCTGCCCCGGCTGCGCACCGCGCTCGCCGGGCTGCTCGCCCGCCGGCGAGGGGTGGTCGCCGACCCGGAGCGGCTGGTGATCGTCTCCGGTGTCGCGCAGGCGGCCACGCTGCTCGGATCCGTGCTCCACGCGCGCGGGGCGCGCACGATCGGGGTCGAGGATCCGGGCAGCCCGCAGCACGGCGCCCTGTACGCGGCGGCCGGCCTGGGCGCCGTACCGCTGCCGCTGGACGAGGACGGGCCGGCGCTCGGGGCGCTGCGCGACTCGGGCGTACGGGCGATGGTGACGACGCCCGCCCACCAGTACCCGACCGGGATCGCGTACTCCGCGCGGCGGCGCACCGAACTGCTCGCCTGGGCGCGGTCGGTGGACGGACTGGTCCTGGAGGACGACTACGACGGGGACTTCCGCTACGACCGCGCACCGGTGGGCGCCCTGCAGGGCCTGGATCCGGAGCGCGTCGCCTACATGGGGTCGGTCAGCAAGTCCCTCGCCCCCGGGCTGCGGCTCGGCTGGCTGCTGGTGCCCGAGGCGCTGGCGGAGGAGGTCGTGGAGCGCAAGCGGACCATGGACCTCGGTCATCCCTCCCTGGACCAGGCGGTGTTCGCGCGGTTCGTGGAGCGCGGCGACTACGACCGGCAGCTGCGCCGCTGCCAGCGCGCCTACCGGGAGCGGCGCGACGCCCTGGTGGCCGCCCTGGCCGAGCACTTCCCCGGGGCCCGGGTGTCGGGGATCGCCGCGGGCCTGCACGCCATCGCGGACCTGCCCGAACGGTACGGCCCGCAGGACGCCTTCCTGCGGCGGGTCGCCGCCGCCGGGGTCGCCGTACTCCCGCTCAGTGCCTGCACGCACGCGCGTACCGGCGACGAACGGGTCCGGCTGGTGCTCGGGTACGCGCATCTGTCCCCGGCCCGGACGGCGGCGGGCGTACGGCTGATGGCCGAGGCACTGGAGGGCTAACGGGGTGATGCGGCGGCGCGCGGGCCGTTGTTCACCTGCGGTTCGCGTGCGCGCCGCGGCGCACCAGTAGGTGTGGCTCCGCACACTGGCCGGATCCCCGTCCCTGGAGGCGCAGCCATGTCACACCGTCCCTTCCCCGGCCGCCGCAGCGTTCTGCGCGGCTCCCTCGCCGCGTCGGCGGCCCTGACCCTGCCCGCGGGCCTCGGCGCGGCGCCTGCGTTCGCCCTCTCCGGGCGCCCCGAGGCCCGGTGGGGCGTGCAGACGGGCGACGTGAGCGCCGACTCCGGTCTGGTGTGGGTACGTTCGGACCGCCCGGCGCGGATGATCGTGGAGACCTCGGCCACCGAGTCGTTCCGCGACCCGCGCAGATGGCACGGGCCGCTGCTCGGCGCCGGCACGGACTTCACCGGCACCACCCGGCTGCACGGCCTGCCCGCCGGCGAGCAGATCCACTACCGGGTGCTGCTCGCCGACCCCGACGACCCGCGCCGCACCGGCGAGCCGGTGACCGGCACCTTCCGCACCGTCTCCCGGCGGCGCCGCGACGGGCTGCGGTTCCTGTGGTCCGGCGATCTGGCGGGCCAGGGCTGGGGCATCAACCCCGACCGCGGCGGCTACCGGATCTACGACGCGATGGCGAAGCTGGACCCGGACTTCTTCCTGTGCAGCGGCGACAACATCTACGCCGACGGCCCCATCACCGCCACCCAGGCCCTGCCCGACGGCACCACCTGGCGGAACGTCACCACCGAGGAGAAGGCGAAGGTCGCCGAGACCCTCGCCGAGTTCCGGGGCAACTTCCGGTACAACCTGCTGGACGCGAACCAGCGCCGGTTCAACGCCCAGGTGCCCGGCATCATCCAGTGGGACGACCACGAGGTGCGCAACAACTGGTACCCGGGCGAGGTGATCGCCTCCACCGACACCCGGTACACCGAGAAGAGCATCGACGTCCTGGCGGCGCGGGCCCGGCGGGCGTTCGGCGAGTACTTCCCCGTCTCCACGCTGCGCCCGGGCGCCCGGGAGGGCCGCGTCCACCGGGTGCTGCGCCAGGGCCCGCTGCTGGACGTGTTCGTCCTCGACATGCGGACCTACCGCAACGCCAACTCGCCCGACGACCAGACGGTGGACCCGCAGGGCATCCTCGGCCGGGAGCAGTTGGAGTGGCTGAAGCGGGAGCTGGCCCGGTCGCGGGCGGTGTGGAAGGTGATCGCCGCGGACATGCCGCTCGGGCTGGTGGTGCCCGACCCGGTGGAGAGCAGGCCGAACTTCGAGGCGGTGGCGCAGGGCGACCCGGGCGCCCCGCTGGGCCGGGAGCTGCAGATCGCGGAGCTGCTGCGGTTCATCAAGCACCGCCGGATCACCGGCACGCTGTGGCTGACGGCCGATGTGCACCACACCTCGGCCCAGCACTACCAGCCGTCGCGGGCCGCGTTCACCGACTTCGAGCCGTTCTGGGAGTTCGTCTCCGGGCCGCTGAACGCGGGCGCCTTCCCGGCCAGTGCGCTGGACGGCACCTTCGGCCCTGAACGGGTGTTCGTCAAGGCGCCGACCGCGTCGAACGTCTCGCCCGCCGGCGGCTACCAGTTCTTCGGCGAGGTCGACATCGACGGCGACAGCGGTGAGCTGACCGTCCGTCTGCGCGAGCAGGACGGCACCGTGCTGTTCACCCGGACGCTGCAGCCGGGGCGGGTCGGCCAGTAGAACGCCGTAGGGGCGCCCTTGTCCCGTAGGCTCGGACGTGTGCCGCGCACCGGCGTCATCCCCCGGTGCGCGGCGCGGCACTTTTGGCGCAAAAAGGGCGCAAGCATGCTTTACCCATCGGTCACAAAGCGTTCGTGATCACGCAACACCGTTCCTTCACAGTGGATGCATGACTCCAGACATCTCTCCTGCGCACCGCACGAAGCACGGACGGCCGGTGCACCACTGGCGGCGGGACCTCGTCGAACTCGCCGCGCTGTTCACGGCCGTCGCGGTGGCCGACGGGGTGGCGAACCTGATCGGGCACGGGCCCGACGGACCGGCGCTGCTCGTGATCTCGGCGCTCGTCCTGGCGGCGACGGTGGCCTTCCACACCTGGTGGGCCAGGCGTCACGGGCACGCACCGCCGGCCGTGGATACCGGTGCCCGGCCGGCCGCGGGGGTGCGGCCGGCCGGGCCCGCCGAAGCCGTCTCCCCGGTACGGGACGTGCCCGGGGGGAGCGTGCTGTGGCGGATGCGGACGACGGTGCGCGACGAACCCGGCTCGCTGGCGGCGCTGTGCGCGGCGCTGGCCGGGCAGCGGGTCGACATCCTGAGCCTGCAGACGCATCCGCTGGCCGAGGGCACGGTGGACGAGTTCCTGCTGCGGGCACCCGAGGCGCTGGCCGCGGCCGAGATCACCCGGGCGGTGTCGCTGGCGGGCGGCGCGTCCACCTGGATCGAGCGGGCCGACACCCACGACCTGGTGGACGCACCCACCCGGGTGCTGGGCCTCGCGGTGCGTACGGCGCTGGACGCGGCGGAACTGCCGCTGGCGCTGCGGCAGTTGCTGGGCCGGTGCACGATCCGGTCGCTGCCCGCCGCGCCGGTCGGCGGGGGCCGCGGGCCGGAGCAGGTGTCCGACGAGGGGGTGCTGGAGGACACCGTGATGCGGCTGCGGGCGCCGGAGGGCGGCGTGATCACCGTGGAGCGGCCGTACCTGCCGTTCACCCCGGCCGAGTTCGCGCGGGCCCGGACGCTGGTGGAGCTGGACAGCCGGCTCGGTCCGCGCATCCCGGCCGGCCATGACGTCCTGACGCTGCCGGAGGGCAACGACATCACCGTGCGCCGGGTGGACACAGGTGACCTGGCCGCGGCGCGGGCGATGCACGACCGGTGCTCGTCGCGCACGCTCGGCATGCGCTATCACGGCCCGGTCGGTGACGCGGACCGCTACCTCAACCACCTGCTCAGCCCCCGCTTCGGCCGGACCCTGGCCGCCCAGACCGCCTCCGGCCGCATCGTCGGCCTCGGGCATCTGCTGTGGGACGGCGACGAGACGGAGGTCGCGCTGCTGGTCGAGGACGACTGGCAGCGGCGGGGCATCGGCGCCGAGCTGCTCGGCCGGCTGGTGGCGATGGCGGTGGAGGCGGGCTGCGAGAGCGTGTACGCCGTGACCCGGTCCTCCAACACCGGCATGGTCGCCGCGATGCGCAACCTCGGGCTGCCGCTGGACTACCAGATCGAGGAGGGCACCCTGGTCATCACGGCCCGCCTCGACACCGCCCGCGCCGCGACACGGAACGGCGAACCGCTCAGCCACCCGGCAGCCCGCGACTGACCCCGCCCCTCGACGAACGGACACCCCGGCCCCTTGCCGGACCGCCCGCTCCTCCCACCCACCAGCCCCGACAGCACCCGGCCGGTACGACGGCGGCCGACGGTGCCGTGGCCCGCGCGGCCCCGGGCCGGATGCCGTGCGGCGCCCGCGCGGTGGTCAGCCGGTCATGCCTGACGTGGCCGGGGCCGTGCGGGACCCGCGGCGGTCGGCCGGTGCACGCCCGGGCGGGGCAGCCGGTGCAGGCCGGGGTCAGGTCGGCCCCGACCGCGCCGGTGCCGCGCGGCCCGGCGGGATCCTGCGCAGGCGCCTCGCCGGAGGCCCCGGGCGCCGCGCCCGGGGCCTCCGGCGGGCCACCCGCACCGCCGGGCGCGCAGTGGGCTGCGCACCCCTTGGCGGTGGTGGTCGCGTCGGGTCAGCGGCCCACCGCCTCGCGCAGGGGGACCGCCTGCGGAGTGTGTTCGCCAAGGGCCCGGTCCAGGTCCGCCCAGAGGTCGTCGACGTCCTCCAGGCCCACCGACATCCGCAGCAGTCGGTCGCTCACGCCGGCGCCGCGCCGGTCGTCGGCGTCGACGATGCGGTGGCTGATGGACGCCGGGTGCTGGATGAGCGTGTCGACGCTGCCCAGGCTCACCGCCGGGGTGATCAGCCGGACCCGGGAGATCACCTCGTGCGGGTCGCCGTGCACCTCGAAGGCGACCATCGCGCCGCCCAGACGCGGATAGTGGACGCGGGCCACGCGCGGGTCCGCGGTGAGCCGGCGGGCCAGTTCGGCGGCGCTCGCGGAGGCGGCCCGCACCCTGACCGGCAGCGTGGACAGGCCTCTGAGCAGCAGATAACCGGCCAGCGGGTGCAGCACGCCCCCGGTGGCGAACCGTATCTGCCGCAGCTGCCCCGCGAACTCCTCGTCGCAGGCCACCACACCGGCCAGGACGTCGCCGTGCCCGCCGAGGTACTTGGTGGCGCTGTGCAGCACCAGCCGTGCCCCCTGCTCGGCCGGGCGCTGCAGCACCGGCGTGGCGAAGGTGTTGTCCGCGAGCAGCGGGACCGAGCCGCAGGCGTGGGCGACGGCCCGCAGGTCGACCTCGGCGAGTGTGGGGTTGGCCGGGGACTCGACCATCACCAGGCCGGTGTCGGCACGCAGCGCGTCGGCGATGCCGGCCGGGTCGGTCCAGGTGACCTCGGTGCCGAGCAGCCCGGCGGTCAGCAGATGGTCGCTGCAGCCGTACAGCGGCCGTACCGCGACCACATGCCGCAGTCCCATGGCCGACCGGGCGAGGAGGACGGCGCTGAGGGCCGCCATGCCGCTGGCGAAGGCGACGGCGGACTCGGTGCCCTCCAGCCGGGCGAGGGCGGTCTCGAAGCGGGCGACGGTCGGGTTGCCGAGCCGGCCGTAGATCGGCGGGCCGGCCGGGTCGGCCCCGCTGGTGGCGAAGGCGTCGATGCGGGCGGCCTCGGCCCGGCTGTCGTACGAGGGATAAGTGGTCGACAGGTCGATCGGCGGGGCGTGCAGACCCTGGCGGGCGAGGTCGTCGCGGCCGGCGTGCACGGCCTCGGTGGCCAGTGCTCTCGATGCGGTGCGTACGCCGTCGTAGGCACCGGTGCGGCTTGAGTCCATGGCGGAAGGGTGAACAGCGGACGGGGCTGTGGGGCTGGATCCCGTGTTACGTTCGGCGCATGGCCGAATCTGTCGTACTGGATCCGGTGGATCTCCATCTGCTGCGGCTGTTGCAGAACGACGCCCGGACCACGTACCGGGACCTCGCCGCGCAGGTGGGGGTGGCGCCGTCGACGTGTCTGGACCGGGTGACCCGGTTGCGCCGCTCCGGGGTGATCCTGGGGCACCAGCTGCGCCTGGACCCCGCGAAGCTCGGGCGCGGCCTGGAGGCCCTGTTGTCGGTGCAGGTCAGACCGCACCGACGGGAGCTGGTGGGGCCGTTCGTGGACCGGATCCGCGCACTGCCGGAGTCACGGACGGTGTTCCATCTGACCGGCCCGGACGACTATCTGGTGCACGTGGCCGTCGCGGACATGGCCGACCTGCAGCGGCTGGTGCTGGACGAGTTCACCGCCCACCGCGAGGTGGCCCGGGTGGAGACCCGGCTGATCTTCCAGCAGTGGGACTGCGGGCCGCTTCTGCCCCCGGCTGAATCCGGGAGGCACGGGTGACGCGGGCACAGTCGGCGTATGAGGATGGGCGGCATGTCTGAGATCCGCATCCCGCTGCCCCGTCAGGTCGCCGACGCGTACGTGGACGACCTCATCGCCCTCGACCCGGTCACCGGTACCTACCTCGGTGTCAAGGAGAGTTCGACCAGGCTGCCCGACTACTCGCCCGCCGGCCACGCGGCTCGCGCTCGGCTGGCGCGGGCGACCCTCGCGAAGCTCGACGAGGCCGAGCGGCAGCCCGGTGCGGACAGCGACGTGGAGCGGCGCTGCGGGCGGCTGCTGCGGGAGCGGCTGACCGCCGAACTGGCCGTGTACGAGGCGGACGAAGACCTGCGCGCGGTGGGCAACATGAGCACGCCCGGCCACTCGGTGCGGGACGTTTTCACGGTGATGCCGGCGCAGACCGAGGAGGACTGGGCGGCGATCGCCGAGCGGCTGCGCGCGGTGCCCGGCGCGGTCGCGGGCTATCGGGAGTCCCTGGAGCTGGGCCTGGAACGCAAGCTGTACGCGGCGCCCCGGCCGACGGCGACGTACATCGACCAGCTCAGCGAGTGGACGGACACCGACGGCAAGGGCCGCGGCTGGTACGAGGACTTCGCCTCCGCCGGTCCGGACGCGCTGCGCGCCGAGCTGGACGAGGCGGCCCGCTCGGCGACCGCCGCGCTGGTGGAGCTGCGGGACTGGCTGCGGGACGTGTACGCGCCCGCCGTCGAGGGGGCGCCGAACACGGTGGGCCGCGAGCGGTACGCCCGCTGGGCCCGCTACTTCAACGGCACCGACCTGGACCTGGACGAGGCCTACGCGTACGGCTGGTCGGAGTTCCACCGCATCCTCGGCGAGATGAAGCAGGAGGCGGAGAAGATCCTGCCCGGCGCCGGGACGCCGTGGGTGGCGCTCGCGCACCTGGACGAGCACGGCCGGCACATCGAGGGCGTCGACGAGGTCCGCGAGTGGCTGCAGGGGCTGATGGACCGGGCCATCGCGGACCTGGACGGCACGCATTTCGAACTCGCCGAGCGAGTACGCAAGGTGGAGTCGTGCATCGCCCCGCCCGGTGGCGCCGCGGCCCCGTACTACACGGCCCCCTCGGAGGACTTCTCGCGGCCGGGCCGGACCTGGCTGCCGACCATGGGACTGACCCGGTTCCCGGTGTACGACCTGGTGTCGACCTGGTATCACGAGGGCGTGCCCGGGCATCACCTGCAGCTCGCGCAGTGGGCGCACGTCGCCAAGGACCTCTCCCGCTACCAGGCCACGATCGGTGGCGTCAGCGCCAACGCGGAGGGCTGGGCGCTGTACGCGGAGCGGCTGATGGACGAGCTGGGCTACCTCACGGACCCGGAGGAGCGGCTCGGCTATCTGGACGCGCAGATGATGCGGGCGGCGCGGGTGATCGTCGACATCGGCATGCACCTGGAGCTGGAGATCCCGGCGGACTCCCCGTTCCACCCCGGTGAGCGGTGGACGCCGGAGCTGGCGCAGGAGTTCTTCGGCTCCCACAGCAGCCGGCCGGCGGACTTCGTGGAGAGCGAGCTGACCCGGTACCTGACGATCCCGGGCCAGGCGATCGGCTACAAGCTGGGCGAGCGGGCCTGGCTGCTGGGCCGGGAGAACGCCCGCGAGCGGCACGGTGACGCGTTCGACCTGAAGGCCTGGCACATGGCGGCCCTGTCGCAGGGTTCGCTGGGCCTGGACGACCTGGTGGACGAGCTGTCCCGGCTGTGACCTCCCCGAGGTCTCAACGCCGGAAGCCGCCCTCGGAGTTGACGACCTCGCCGGTGACCCAGCCCGCCTCGTCGGTGGCGAGCCACGCGATGAGCCGGGCCGGGTCGTCGGGGGCGCCCCAGCGTCCCGCCGGGAACCGTGCGGCGACGGCCGCGTGGGCCTCGCCGGTGGCGTAACCGGTGTCCACGGGACCGGGGTTGACGGTGTTCACCGTGATGCCGTGCTCGGCGAGGGCGGTGGACAGCGAGCGGGTGATCGAGGCGAGGGCGCCCTTCTGCAGGGCGTAGGCGATCTCGCCGGGCATGCCGCCCCCGAGGTCCTGCCCCGAGGTCGTCATCACCACGCGCCCGCCGCCGGTGCCCGACGGAAGCCGGGCGCGGGCCCGGGCGTACGCCTGGACGAGCAGCAGCACCGAGCGGGTGTTCACCGCCCAGTGGGCGTCCAGCATCGCGGCGTCGATCTCGTCCAGGGCGCCGTCGGACCCGCTGAGGGCGTGGTTCGCGACGAGGATGTCGAGTCGCCCCAACTCGCCCACGACCGTCTCGACCAAGCGGGCCGGTTCGGCGGGGTCGGACAGATCGCCGGGCCCCCGCACGACGCGCGTCCCGGGATCACCGAGCACCTCCCGGACGGATTCGGCCACGGCCTCGGGGTCGTCGGCGCCCCACGGCATGGCGGCGTCGTGCGGCACATGGTGATGCAGGTACACGCTCGCGCCGTGGGCGGCCAGCCGCCGGGCGACGGCACACCCGATCCCGGCCCGCCGGGAGGCCCCGGTGACCAGGGCGGTACGGCCGCGGAGGGGCAGGGGGTCGCGGTACAGGTCTGCGGGTCGTGACATGGGGGGCCACGGTAGGCAGTCCGGTCCGCGGGACGCGAGTGAATTACCGGCGCGGGCCGGGACCGCAGGGCGATGAGGTCCGGGCTCCGCCAAGTGGCCTCCCCCGGTGGCGCGGCGGGGCCGGGCTCGGCTTGCTGGGCACGTGGGCCGGTGCGGAAGGAGGCATGGCGCCGATGCGAGGAAAGGGGCCGGGGCAGCAGGCGCTCGAGACGCCGCGGGCCGCCGGGCTGGCCGGGGTGGTGTTCGCCCTGTTGCTGGCGGCGGCGATCGTGCTGGTCCGGCTGGGGATTCCCCAGGGCGCCGACGCGGTCACCGCACAGGGGTTCACGGACTCCGCCCGGCGCGGTGCCGTGCAGACGGCGCTCGCGCTGGTGCCGTTCGCCGGGATCTTCTTCCTGTGGTTCATCGGCGCCGTACGGGCCCATGTCGGTGCGGTCGAGGACCGGTTCCTCGCCACCGTCTTCCTGGGCAGCGGCCTGGTCTTCACCGCCACGATGTTCGGCGCCGCCGCGGCCGCCGCGGCCGTCCTGGCGGTCACGCACCCGGCGGGCAGCGCCCCCTCCCCCGCCTCCTGGGACTTCGGCCGGCACTTCGCGTACACCCTGATGACGGGGTACGCGATGCGCATGGCGGCCGTCTTCGTGTGCTCCCTGTCGGTCCTCGGGCACCGCCTGGGCGTGCTGCCGCGCTGGCTGTCGCTGCTGGGCTTCCTCACGGCGCTGGTCCTGCTGGCCCTGGCGTCGAACGTGCCGTGGGCGGAGCTGGTCTTCCCCGCCTGGTCGCTGGTGCTCAGCGTGCACATCCTCGTGGTGAGCCGCCGTGCGCGGCCCCGTACCGCCGAGCCGGCCTGAACCCGGCCGCCGACGGCACCTCACCCGAACGGCCCTCCCGCCGCGCGACGCCCCCGCCCGGGATCCCATGCTGGCGAGCGGGACATGACCGCCGTCCGGAGGTGCCGCACCCTACGGGCGGTGCGCCACCGGACCTGGCCGCCGGAAGGGGCGCAGCGTCGATGAGGCTCGTCGTCGATCTCAACAAGTGTCAGGGGTACGCGCAGTGCGCGTTCCTCGCGCCCGACGTCTTCGCCATGCACGGCGAGGAGGCGCTGGTGTACAACCCGCGGGCGGAGGAGGAGCAGCGGGAGCGGCTGGCACGCGCCGTCGCCGCCTGCCCGGTGCAGGCGATCACGGCCGACGGCCTGGACGGCGCGGGCGGCTCGGCCGGTGCGGCGGCCGGGTCCGGGCAGGAGGCGTCCGATGGTCGCTGACTACGTCGACTGGCTCCGCCGTGAGGGCCGGATCGTGATCGTCGGTGCCTCGCTGGCCGGTCTGCGGGCCGCCGAGACCCTGCGCGAGGAGGGCTTCGCCGGGTCGCTCACGCTGATCGGCGACGAGCCGTACGAGCCGTACGACCGGCCGCCGTTGTCCAAGGCGGTTCTGCTCGGCAGGGCCTCCCCGCGCCACACGGAGCTGCCCCACCGCCGGGAGGTCGACGCGAAGTGGCGGCTGGGTGTCGCGGCGACCGCGCTGGACCTGGCCGCCAAGCGGGTACGGCTGGCCGACGGGGACGAGGTGGAGTACGACCGGCTGCTGATCGCCACCGGTGTCCGTGCCCGGCCGTGGCCGAAGGAGGAGGAGGCCCGGCTGGACGGCGTCTGTCTGCTGCGCACCCGGGACGACGCGGTCGATCTGTACCAGCGGCTGAAGTCCGGGCCGCGCAGGGTGTTCGTCATCGGTGCCGGGTTCGCCGGGTCGGAGGTCGCCTCCGCGTGCCGGGAGATGGGGATCCCCGTCACGGTGGCGGAGCGTGCCGGCGCCCCGCTGGTCGGGGCGCTCGGCGGGGTGATCGGTGCGGTCGCCGCCGATCTGCAGGTGGAGAACGGCGTGGATCTGCGCACCCGTGTCACGGTGACCGCGCTGGAGGGCGACGCGGTCGGGCGGGTGCGGGCGGTCCATCTGTCCGACGAGAGCGTCGTCGAGGCGGACGTGGTCGTCGTCTCGCTGGGGTCGCAGCGCAACACCGAGTGGCTGACCGGGTCGGGGCTGGGCGCCGGGCCCCGGGGGATCGCCTGCGACGCGGGCTGCCGGGCCTTCGACTTCCGGGGCATCGTCACCGACGACGTCTTCGTCGCCGGGGACGTGGCGCGCTCCCCGCACGCGCTGTTCGGCTACCAGTTCCTGTCGCTGGAGCACTGGGGCAACGCCGTCGCCCAGGCGGAGACGGCCGCGCACAACATGATCTGCCATGGCGCCGACCGGCGGCCGCACCTGTGGATGCCGGCGTTCTGGTCCTCGATGTTCGGCGTCAACGTCAAGTCGGTCGGCGTACCGCCGATGGGCGAGCAGCTGATGATCACCCAGGGTTCGCTGGCGGAGCGCCGGTTCGTGGGCGTCTACGGCCACCAGGGCCGGATGGTGGCGGCGGTGAGCTTCGACAACACCCGCTGGCTGGAGTTCTACCAGCGGCAGATCGAGCGGGGCGCGCCGTTCCCGGTGGAGTTCCCGACGGTCGACCGCCGCCCGGAGGGCCGGCATCCCGTCCCGGCCGACTTCCCCGACCCCTCCCTGCCCACGCACGGCCCCACCGTGACCCTCAGCGGCTACTCGCCGGCCGACCGCCAGCTGGTCTTCACCCCGGCCCGGCACTGACCGCCGCCCGGCCCCGACGCTCAAGGACCTGTCATGACGCAAGCCTCGCTGGTGCGCCAGATCACCGACTTCGCCAACCGCGCCGACCCGTATCCGCTGTACGAGGAGCTCCGCAAGACGCCGGTGCTGCACGAGGAGGAGGGCGGTCCGTACGTCATCAGCTCGTACTACGACATCGAGAGCCTCCTGCACGACCCGCGGATCAGCTCCGACGCCGCCAATCTGGCCGCCGCCGGGGACGACGAGGTGTCCCAGACGGAGAGCACCGGGCTGCCGCCCTCCTTCATCCGGCTCGACCCGCCGGAGCACGACCGGCTGCGGCGCATCGCGAACAGTGCGTTCGGGCCGCCGCACAAACCGCGCCGGGTGGCGGACATGCGGGGCGAGCTGGCCTCGATCGTGGCCGGGCTGATCGACGGTTTCGGGGACGCGCGCGAGATCGACCTGGTCGACCAGTTCGCCTATCCCTTCCCGGTGACGGTCATCTGCCGGCTGCTCGGCGTGCCCCGGGAGGACGAGCCGCGCTTCCGGGCCTGGGTCGACCCGCTGGTCGCGACCCTGGACCCGGAGACGCGGCAGGAGGCGGACCCCGAGTTCGTGAAGTCGGCGCAGGAGGCGCGGATGCAGCTCGGCATGTACCTGGCCGGGCTGGTCGAGCAGCGCACCAGGGAACCGCAGGACGACATGCTGTCCGACCTGGTGCACAGCCAGGGGCCGGACGGTGCCATGACGATGATGGAGGTGCTCAGCACGTCGGTGCTGCTGCTGATCGCCGGGCACGAGACGACGGTCAACCTCATCACCAACGGCATGCTGACCCTGCTGCGCCACCCGGAGATCCTGCAGCGGCTGCGGCAGGACCCGGGGCTGTCGGTCAACATCGTGGAGGAACTCCTGCGCTACGAGCCTCCGGTGCAGCTGGTGCCGCAGCGCACCTGCATCGCCGACATCGAGGTACGCGGCGTGACCATCCCCAAGGGGTCGCGGATCTGGCTGGTGCTCGCCGCCGGCAACCGGGACCCGGAGCGGTTCCACGATCCCGAGCGCTTCGACCCGGACCGCGGGGACATCCAGCACCTGGGCTTCGGCAGTGGGATCCACAGCTGCTTCGGCGCGCCGGTGGCCCGGCTGGAGACGCAGATCGCGCTGGCGGAGCTGGCCCGGCGGCTCGAGAACCCGCGCCTGGTCGAGGACCCGCCGCCGTACCGGCAGAACGCGGTGCTGCGCGGCCCGCGCCATCTGAGGATCGCCTTCGACGCGCTGCGCTGAGCGGGCCGTGGGGAGCGGGCCACCGGGCGGCTCAGGGTGCCAGGCGTCTGAGCTGGACCAGGCCGAACCAGGTCTCCGGGCCCGGCTGGGCGTAGGTGGCGCGCACGGCGTACGACCCCGCCGCGAGGGGGATCCTCAGGTGCTCCTGGTGGTCCGCCTCGCCGCCCGGCCACGCCGAGTCGAAGAGGACCACCGGGCCGGGCACGTTCCAGCACATCTCCTGCTCCCACACGGCGGTCTCGAGCGCGGCGGGGACCTGCGCCAGCAGTTCGTGCTCGGAGCCGGCGGCGGACCAGCGGACGAAGGCGGCGTGTTCGGGAAGGTAGGAGGTGGATGCGGGTTCGTCACCGAGGACGAGGGCGGCGCTGTCGCCGACGGGGAGCAGGCCGACGTAGCCGTCGACCTCGCAGGCGCGGTCGTAGTCCGTGTCGAGTTCCTCGCTGTCGGCGCCCGCCCAGAACGGCAGCACCGTCTCCGGTACGGCTATCAGCGGGCCGCCGCCCGACTCCACCCACTCCAGCGCGCCTGGTTCCGCGTATCGAGCCATGCGCAGAACCTACACGCCCCGCACGGGGCACCTCGGTTCAGCAGCCGCACTCGCCGGCGACGGGGGCGGTCAGCGGGTCGGCGCCGCGCCGGGCCGCGCCCTGCCAGGTCTCGTACGGGAAGCCCTCCCGGGCCCAGTACTCGAAGCCGCCGAGCATCTCCTTGACCCGGTAGCCGAGTTCGGCCAGGGCGAGCGCGGCGCGGGCGGCCCCGTTGCAGCCCGGCCCCCAGCAGTACGTCACCACGGGTACGGACCGGTCGAGGAGCTGCCCGGCCTGCTCGGGAACGAGCGCGGTCGGCAGGTGCACGGCGCCCGGGACGTGCCCCTGGTCCCAGGACTCGGTGGAGCGGGTGTCGACCAGGACGAAGCCGGGGTCGCCGCCGGCCGCGAGCGCCGCGGCCACGTCGGAGACGTCGGTGTGGAAGGCGAGGCTCGCCCGGAAGTGGGCGGCGGCCTCGGCGGGGGCGGCGGGGGCGACGCGCAGGACGGGGTTCACGGTGTCGATCGTCATGGCGGAAAATCTATGGCCGCCCGCTCGCACACTGAACCGACGATCCCCGGGGTCGGCCTTGATCGGCCGGGGATTTCCCTGCTATCCATCCGGCATGACCATGTATTCCCCGGACGCCACCGACTGGCGCATCCTGGACGTCCTGCAGCGCGAGGGCCGGGCGAGCTACGCCGAGCTGGCCCGCGCCGTCTCCATGTCGCCGAGCGCGGTCACCGAGCGGGTGCGCCGCCTGGAGGAGGCCGGGGTCATCCAGGGGTACGCGGCGGTCGTCGACCCCGAGCGCCTCGGCCTGCCGATCCTCGCCTTCGTGCGGCTGCGCTACCCGAACGGCAACTACAAGCCGTTCCACGACCTGGTGGCGGTGACGCCGGAGATCCTGGAGGCCCACCATGTGACGGGGGACGACTGTTTCGTGATCAAGGTCGCCGCCCGTTCGATGCCGCATCTGGAGGAGATCTCCGGCCGGATCGGCGCGCTGGGCTCGGTCACCACGAGCGTGGTGTACTCCTCTCCCCTGCCCCGGCGCCCCGTCGGCCGCTGAGCCGCCTCACACGCCCCGCCGGCGCAGCGAGGAGCCCGATCTGCCCTTCACGACCTCCAGTTGGGCGTGGATCCGCCGCCGCAGGTCGGGGACGTGGCTGACGATGCCGACGCTGCGGTCGCGTTCACGCAGGGAGTCGAGGACGTCGAGGACCTCGTCCAGGGTCTGGTCGTCGAGGCTGCCGAAGCCCTCGTCGATGAAGAGGGTGTCCAGCCGGACACCGCCCGCCTCGTCGGTGACCACGTCGGCGAGGCCGAGGGCGAGGGCGAGGGAGGCGAAGAAGGTCTCGCCGCCGGAGAGGCTGGCGGTGTCCCGCTCGCGGCCGGTCCAGGCGTCGACGACGTGCAGGCCGAGGCCGCTGCGGCCGCGTCCGGTGCGGTCGTCGGAGTGGACGAGGGTGTAGCGGCCGGAGGACATGCGCTGCAGGCGCACGGTCGCGGCGGCGGCGACCTGCTCCAGGCGGGCCGCCAGGACGTACGACTCCAGGCGCATACGGCGTTCGTTCTCGGCGGAGGTGCCCGCGGTGAGGGCGGCGAGGCGGGCCACCCGGTCGTACTCCTCGCGCAGCGGGCCGAGCCGGCGGACGGCGTCGGTGGCGCGTGCGGAGAGGCGGTCCAGCTCCGTGCAGCAGCGGGCGGCCGCGTCGCGTGTGGAGGCGGCCTCGCGCAGCCGCCGCTCTGCCCCCACCGCCGCCCGCTCCGCGGCGGCGGGGTCGGCGGGCGGCTGCCGGGCGGCCGTCGCGGCGTCGGTCTCGGCGAGCATGGCCCGGACGGCCGCCTCCTCCGACTGCCAGGCGTCCAGGCGGTGTTGGAGCTCGCGGTGGGCCGCGGCATCGAGGAGGGCGGCGGCCGCGGCGCGGGGGGTGTCGAAGCCGGCGCGGTAGGCGGCGTCGGCGAGGCGGGCGTCGGCGTCCTTGAGTCGCTGGGCGGCGTCCTCGGCGGCGCGGGCGGCCTCGGCGGCGTCGGTGAGCAGGGCGGCCTGCCGCTCCAGCTGGGCGGCGCGGGCGGCCACACTGGCGGCGGTTCCGCGCGCCTGCGCCAACTCCTCCTCCAAGGCCGCCTGTTCGCGTTCCAGGGCCTCGCGCCGGGTGACCCGGGAGGCGGTGCGGACGGCGGCCTGCTGACGGGCGTCCAGGCGCTGCTCGCGTTCCCGCTCGGCCTTGCGCAGCTCCTCGTGCGCGGCGTGCAGGGCGGAGGCGTCGCGGCGGGCGCGGGCGTACTCCTGCTCCAGCGCCTCGGCCTCGGCAGCGAGTCGGTCGGTCGGGGTGTCGCCCGCCTCGGCGGTGGCGGCGGCCAGGGCCTCGCGGACGACGCCGAGGCGCCGCTCGTCCTCGGTGTGCTGTTCCGCGGCCCTCTGGTGGGCGGCGAGGGCCTGCTCCTCGGCCGCGCGGTCGACGTGTCCGGCGTCCTTGCGGGCGGGCGCGGGGTGCTCGGTGGCGCCGCAGACGGCGCAGGGCTCGCCGTCGGTGAGGTGCGCGGCCAGCTCCGCCGCGATGCCGTTCAGGCGCTGTTCCTTCAGGTCCAGCCAGTGGGCGCGAGCGTCGAGAGCCCGCTGTTCGGAGGCGCGGATCCGGTGCCGGGCCTCCTCCAGGTCCGCGGCCAGTGCGTCGCGGGTGCGCGCGGCGGCCAGGCGGCGCCGGGCGGGCTCGCGCTGCACATCCAGCTGTTCGGCGCGGGTGGCGGCCTCCTGGGCGGAATCGATGCGGGACTGCAGTGCCGTGCGCAGGGCGTCCCACCCGGCCAGCCAGGTGTCGGCCTCGCGCAGCACCTCCTCGTCGGCGTGCTCCTGCCGGTCCAGGCCGGCCCGTTCCTCGGCCAGGCCGGCGAGCCGCGTCTCCGCGCGCCGGGCCGACTCCAGGCCGCCCAGCTCCTCGGCGGCGCGACGGGCGGCGGCCGCGAGTCCTGCCGGGCCGGCATCGGCGTGGGAACCGGGGAGCGTGCCGCGCGCGCGTGCCTCGGCCTCGGCGGCGTTCCGGTGCTCGGCCTCGGTGGCCTCCCGCAGCTCCAGCGCGGGCGCCACCGCCTCCGCCTTGCGGGCGCGCTCCATCCGCTCCTGGTCCTCGCGGTGGGCGCCGGACCGTTCCTGGAGGCGCTCGGCGCGCCGCCGGGCCTCGGCGAACCTGCCCTGCAGCCGGGCGAGTTCGCGCTCCTGCTCCAGGGCGCGGCGCGCCGCGGCGTGGGCGGACTCGGCGGCCTCGAGGCGGCAGTGGGCGAGGGTGAGCCGTTCGCGGGCGGTGCTGCGGGCGACGGCGGCGGCGCCGAGCACGGCCTCGGCGAGGCCCGGTTCGCCGGCGGCGAGCTCGGGCAGCTCCATGGCGTCGCCCGCCTCCTGCTGCATGCGGTGCGCGTCGGCGAGGAGCGCGGCGTCACCCTCCCGCACCCGCGCCTCGGTCGCCTTCCGGCGTTCGGCGAGCCGCTTCTCGACGTCGGCGAAGCGCCGGGTGTCGAAGAGGCGGCCCAGCAGCCGGCCGCGGGCCTCGGCGTCGGCGCGCAGGAAGCGGGCGAAGTCGCCCTGGGGCAACAGGACGACCTGGCAGAACTGCTCGCGGCTCATGCCGAGGAGCTGGGTGATCTCCTCGCCGATCTCCTGGTGGGAGCGGCTGCGGTCCTTCCAGGCGCCGGCCGGTGCGTCGTACTCGCGCAGCCACGTCTGGGCCTTGTCGACGGTCGTGCCCGTGCCGCGCAGCTTGCGGCGCTCCCACGGTGGCTGCCGGGTGATCTCCAGCCGGCGTCCGGCGACGGTGAGTTCGAGCCGGACCTCGGTGCGGGTGCCCGGCTCGGCGTGGTCGCTGCGCAGGTTCATGCCCTGGCCGCTCTGCCGGGCGCCGGGCACGGAGCCGTAGAGCGCGTAGCACACGGCGTCCAGGACGGAGGTCTTGCCGGCGCCGGTCGGGCCGTGCAGCAGAAACAGCCCGGCGGCGGACAGGGCGTCGAAGTCGACGCTCTGGGTGGCGCCGAAGGGCCCGAAGGCGGTGAGGTCGAGCCGGTGCAGCCTCATCGCGCCACCTCACGGACGGCGTCGTCGGCGCGCACCGCGTCGAAGGCCTCGCGGAGCACGGCCGTCTCCTGCGCGTCGGGCCCGGCGCCGCGCACATGGGCGACGAAGTCCTGGGCGATCTGCTGGTCGCTGCGGCCGGCGAGGCGCCGGGCGTACGACACCTCGGGGTCGTCGGGGGCGCGCTCGGGCGCGAAGACCAGGCTGAGCGTGTGCGGGAAGCGCTCGGCGAGCCGGGCCATGGGGTCGGCGGGACGGACCGGGTCGGTGAGGGTGGCCTCCACCCAGGCGCCGGTGTGCCGGGCCAGACCGGGGTCGGCGAGCAGGTCCTCCAGGGTGCCCCGGATGCGGGCGAGCGGGCGCGGCACCGGGCAGTCGAGCCGCTCGGCGGTGACCGAGCCGGCCGCGTCCAGGTCGATCAGCCACATGCTCTTGCGGTGGTCGGCCTCGGAGAAGGAGTAGGCGAGCGGGGAGCCCGAGTAGCGCACGCGCTCGGTCAGGGTCTGGCAGCCGTGCAGATGCCCGAGCGCCACATAGTCCACGCCGTCGAAGACCGCGGCCGGTACGGCGGACACGCCGCCGACGGTGATGTCCCGCTCGCTGTCGCTGGCCTGTCCGCCGGTGACGAAGGCGTGGGCGAGGACGACGGAGCGGGTACCCGGCGCGCGGGTGGCGAGGTCGGCGCGCACGCGGTCCATGGCGGCGGCCAGCACGGCCTCGTGTCCCGCACGGTCGACCCCGAACTCGTCCTTCACCAGGGCCGGTTCGAGATACGGAAGCCCGTAGAAGGCCACGTCCCCGTGGGCGTCCCGCAGCACGACGGGGGTGCCGGCGGCGGACGGCTCGGTGCGCAGATGGATGCCGGCGCGGTCGATGAGCCCGGCGCCGACACCGAGGCGGCGGGCGGAGTCGTGGTTGCCGGAGATCATCACCGTGGGCACACCGAGGCCGGCGAGGCGGTGCAGGGCGTCGTCGAACAGCTCGACGGCCGCCAGCGGGGGCACCGCCCGGTCGTACACGTCGCCCGACACGACCACCGCGTCCACCGCGCGCTCGCGCACGGTGGCGACCAGGTGACCGATGAACCCGGTCTGGGCCCCGAGCATGTTCACCCGGTGGAAGGCCCGGCCGAGATGCCAGTCGGACGTGTGCAGGATCCTCATGATCCCCGAGACTAACGGCCGGGTCCGACAGCACGGGCGGTTACTCCCGTATCGAACCGTCATGACCGGCCCGCCGAAAGACCGTTATGTCCGATTGATCCGGAAGGTCAGGCATCTCCGTAGGCTTCTCCGCCCAGTTCGAACCCGGCCGTGCCCGCCGTCACATCCGCCAGCCACGCGCGGAAGGCGTCCACCTCGGCGTCCGGCAGGCCGACCTCCAGGGTCACGGCCTCGCCGTAGCGGACGTCGCGCACCTCGCGCCCGGTGGACCTGAGGTCGTTCTGGACCTTGCCCGCGCGCTGATGGTCCACGGTCACCGTGGCCAGCCGGAAGCGGCGCCTGGTGCGGGTGCCGAGCGCGTCGAGGGCCTCGCCGACCGCTCCGCCGTAGGCCCGGATGAGCCCGCCGGCGCCGAGCTTGACGCCGCCGTAGTAGCGGGTGACGACGGCGACGACGTACCGCATGTCGCGGCGCAGCAGCATCTGGAGCATGGGGACGCCGGCGGTGCCGCCCGGTTCGCCGTCGTCACTGGCCCGCTGGACGGAGGCGTCGGCGCCGATGACGTACGCCCAGCAGTTGTGCGTGGCGTCGGCGTGCTCCCTGCGCACGGCCGCGATGAACTCCTGGGCCTCCTGCTCGGTGGCCGCGGGGCCGAGCGCGCACAGGAAGCGGGAGCGGTTGACCTCGGTCTCGTGCACACCCGCGCGCGCGACGGTGCGGTACTCGTCCTGCATCCCGCCAGCCTATGCGGGGCGCCGGGCCCCCACGGCTACCCCTTCCTGCCGCCGTCCCGCCCGCCCCCCTTCTTCCCGCGCGGCACGGTGAACGACGTCAGCAGGGCCGTGCCCGGGCCGAGGGCCGGCCAGCCGGTGCCGCGCCAGGACAGGACGGCGACGGCGGAGGTGGGGAACTTCACGCGCACCCGGGCGAGCGTGTCGTCCAGGCCGTCCCGGGCCAGTGTCACGACCAGCTCCTCCAGCCCGGGGTTGTGCCCGACCAGCAGCAGCGTCTCGACCTCGCGCGGCGTCTCGCGCACCACCTCCAGCAGCTCCGGTGCGGCGGCCCCGTACAGCCGCCGGTCGTAGCGCACCGGGGGCGGGGTGCCCCACTGCGCGGAGGCCAGTTCCCAGGTGCGGCGGGCGCGGACGGCGGGGGAGCACAGAGCGAGGTCGGGCAGGCAGTCGGCCTCGGCGAGGGCGCGGCCCGCGGCCGGGGCGTCCCGCAGTCCGCGCGGCGCCAGCGGGCGGCGGTGGTCCGCGACGCCCTCGGGCCAGTCGGACTTGGCGTGCCGCAGCACGACCAGCCGCCGCAGCGGGCCCGCGCCCGCCCGCTCGATCACGCGAGGCTCCCGAGGTCACGGGCCAGGTCGAGGGCCAGCAGACGGTCGGCGTAGGCGTAGGTCTCGAAGCGGGCGCCGTCCGGCAGGCCGGGGGCGCTCTCCACGTCGCCGAGCACGCCGAGCACGCCGGGCAGGTCGAGGTCGTCCTCCCAGGCGGCCCGCAGCCGCGCCCGCACCTCGTCGGGCACGGGCCGCGAGGGGCTCCGCGCCCACCCGGCCACGGCGCGGCGCCAGCGGGCGAGCCGGTGCTCGGCCTCGCCGAGCACACCGGCGTCCAGCCGCACCGGCTCGCCGCGCGGGGCGGTGAGCAGGGCGAGGCGCAGGGTGGTGGGAGAGGAGAGGAGTTCCGCGAGCGGCGTGTCGGCCTCCGACGAGAGCACCGGCGCCACCGACAGCACCGTCCCGTTCCCGGGGACCGGGTCGTCCTCCCCCAGGACGTGCACCACCTGCGCCTCCCCCAGCCCCGAGGCCAGGTCGCGGCCGTCCTCGAAGGGGCGGATGGCGAGGATGGTCGCGGCGGTGCGCAGTTCCACCGGGTCACGGGGTGCGGCGAGGGTCGCCCAGACGGGGGTGCCGCCGAGTTCCAGGGCGCGGACGAGGAGGTCGGCGGTGAGCAGGACGCGCAGGGCGGTCGGGTCGAGGCCACGGGCGTGGGCCTCGATGCGGGTCAGGCCGCGGCGCGCGGGCGCGGCGGCGACGGACTCACCGGTTCGGGCGTCGAGGATGCGCAGCACGGCCCGAGCGTAGGCGTGCGGGCGGCCGTACGTGGGCACCTTGCGCCGATTCCGGGCACCGTGGCGGGGTACCGGGGGCGGGAATCAGCCCCTGACGGGCGCTGTTGCCCGTCACGACGGTTCCCCCGCAGCCCGAGGAGGCACGTGTGCACGGCGACGACGCGACGGTCCGCAGGATCCTGACCGAGCTGGGTGACACCTGGGCGGTGGTCGGCCTGTCCGCCAACCGGGGGCGGGCCGCCTACGGGGTGGCGCGGGTGCTGCAGCGGTTCGGCAAGCGGATCGTGCCGGTGCATCCCAAGGCGGAGACGGTGCACGGCGAGCGGGGGTACGCCTCGCTCGCGCAGATCCCGTTCGAGGTGGACGTGGTCGACGTTTTCGTCAACAGCGGCCTGGCCGGCGCGGTCGCCGACGAGGCGGTGGCGAAGGGCGCGAAGGCGGTGTGGTTCCAGCTCGGTGTGGTGGACGAGGCCGCCCAGGAGCGGACCCGGGCGGCCGGACTTGACATGGTCATGGATCGCTGCCCGGCGATCGAAATTCCCCGCCTCCAGCTGCCCGCCTCCTAGGCTGTCTCACCGTCTTCTCACAATTCACGGCTGAATATTGACATTCGACCCGCGGTCTGACCTGTACGAAGGCTGTGACCAAGACAGGCAAGATCCCGGGTCAAAATTTGGCAACCACTCTTTTGTCGGCGCGGAAAGACTTCCTAACCTGTGGCGTCCTTGCTCGTTAATCCTGCGTTTACGATCTGAGAGGCCACTTGACATGGTGAAAGTCGACCATGCTGTGCCGGTTGCCACGAAAGACCCTGGCGGCCTGCGCCGGGACGTGGGGCTGATCGGACTGATGTGGGCCTCCGTGGGCTCCATCATCGGGTCCGGTTGGCTCTTCGGCGCCGAGAAGGCGGTCGTGGTGGCCGGTCCCGCGGCGATCATCTCGTGGGTGATCGGCGCGGTGGCCATCGTGCTGCTGGCGCTCGTGCACGCCGAACTCGGCGGCATGTTCCCGGTGGCGGGCGGCACCGCCCGCTACCCGCACTACGCGTTCGGCGGCCTGGCCGGCATGTCCTTCGGCTGGTTCTCCTGGCTCCAGGCGGCGACCGTGGCCCCGATCGAGGTCGAGGCCATGATCGGGTACGCCAAGCACTGGAAGTGGGCCGAAGGCCTGCAGCACGCCGACGGCACCCTCTCCACCAGCGGTTTCCTCACCGCACTCGTCCTCATGGCGATCTTCGTCGCCGTGAACTTCTTCGGTGTCCGTGCCCTCGCGCACACCAACAGCGCCGCCACCTGGTGGAAGATCGCGGTCCCCCTCGCGGCGATCTTCGTCATCGCGATCGGCAACTTCCACCCGGGCAACTTCACCTCCGAGGGCTTCGCCCCCTTCGGCGCCAAGGGCGTGCTCGGCGCGATCAGCTCCAGCGGCATCATCTTCGCCCTGCTCGGCTTCGAGCAGGCGATCCAGCTCGCCGGTGAGAGCCGCGACCCGAAGCGCGACCTGCCCCGCGCGACGCTCGGCTCGGTCGCCATCGGCGCCGTGATCTACATCCTGCTGCAGGTCGTGTTCATCCTCGCGCTGCCGCACAGCTCCTTCGCGCACGGCTGGGCCAAGCTGGACTTCCCGGGCATCAGCGGCCCCTGGGCGGGCCTGGCGACCCTGGTCGGCCTCGGCTGGCTGAGCTTCGTGCTCTACCTGGACGCGATCATCTCCCCCGGCGGCACCGGCCTGATCTACACCACCGCCACCTCCCGCGTCTCCTACGGCCTGGCGAAGAACGGCTACGCGCCGAAGCTCTTCACCAAGACCGACAAGCGCGGTGTGCCGTGGTTCGGCCTGATCATCTCCTTCGTCACCGGCGTGATCTGCTTCCTGCCGTTCCCGAGCTGGCAGGAGCTGGTGGGCTTCATCACCTCGGCGAGCGTCCTGATGTACGCGGGTGCGCCGCTGGCGTACGGCGTCTTCGCCGACCGGCTGCCGCACATGGAGCGCCCCTACCGTCTGCCCGGCGGCAGGTTCATCTCGCCGCTGTCGTTCGTGGTCGCCAACCTGATCATCTACTGGGCCGGCTGGGACACTCTGTGGCGCCTCGGCTTCGCGATCCTGCTCGGCTACGTGCTGCTCGGCTCCTACGCCTGGTACGCGATCCGCAAGAACCTGCCCGACGCGCCCCGGCTGGACTTCAAGGCCGCGCAGTGGCTGCCCGGCTACCTGGTGGGCATGGGCGTGATCTCCTGGCTCGGCGGCTTCGGCGGCCGGGGCTACATCGGACTGTGGTGGGACATCGCGGTCGTGGCGGTGTTCTCGCTCGGCATCTACTTCTGGGCCAAGGCCACCGCGTCGAAGCCCGAGGCGATCGAGCGCAGCATCGAGGAGGTCGTGGTCACCGACGCTCCGGCGCACTGACCGCACCCGCACCCCTGTGTCCCGTCAGCCCGGGCGGCAGTTCCGCCCGGGCTGACGGGACACCGTCGTCATGCCGGGGTGACAGACCCTTCCCCCACCCCTGCTCCGCGTCCGCGCAGCGCCGTGCGGTCGTCGTCGTGGGCGCCGGGCCCGCCGGGTTCACCGTCGGCAACCTGCTGCGGGCCGCTTCCGTCGACCTGAACCTCGCCCAGCACGACGCCTTCCTGCTCGCCGACCTGCTGGTAGTCCACACCCGGCGCAAGGACGCCTCCGAGTAGCCGTCCGGACCGCGGTGTCCTCCGGGGATCCGTTCCGCGCGGGCACCACGCCGGCCCGGCTGTGCCGGCTGTTCACCTCGTCGGCCGGGGCGGCGGCCTTCGCGGAGCAGTACCCGGGCTCGGCCGCCGCCTACTGGGCCTCGGACGGGTCGTCGGGGCGCCGTTCGGCGAGGCGGTGGTCGGCCACCTTCAGGGCCTCCTCGACCAGCCGGCGCAGATGGCCGTCGCGCAGGGAGTAGACCACCCGGCGGCCCTCCTTGCGGGTGTTCACCAGCCCGGCCAGGCGCAGCCGGGCCAGGTGCTGGCTGACGGCCGGGCGGGCGGCGGCGCACGCTCCGGTCAGCGTGGTGACGTCGGCCTCCCCCGCCGTCAGCGCGTGCAGCAGGGTCAGGCGGGTGCGGTCGCCGAGCAGGCCCAGAAGCTCGGCCGCCACGGTGAACTGCTCGTCGCCCGGGGTGCGCTGCTGCTCATGATGCGCAGGTGACAGGTGCATGCGTGCGCTCATAGGCACATAATGGTCCCCGTGGACGCGGTACGTCCACTCCCGGACGGAAGGGGATCCCGGTGAGCGACCGGCACACGCATCGGCACCACGAGGCACCGCACGGCCATGCCCACCCGTCCCCCGGGCTGCGCCACCGCCTCACCCATCTCCTGACCCCGCACTCGCACGAGACCGCCGACAGGCTCGACCCCGCCCTGGAGTCCTCGGCGCGGGGCATGCGGGCGCTGTGGGTGTCGCTGGCCGTGCTCGGGGCGACCGCGCTGGCGCAGGCGGCGGTGGTCGCGGTGTCCGGGTCGGTGGCACTGCTCGGGGACACCGTGCACAACGCGGCGGACGCGCTGACGGCCGTACCGCTGGGCATCGCCTTCGTCCTGGGCCGGCGCGCGGCCACCCGGCGGTTCACCTACGGCTACGGGCGCGCGGAGGACCTCGCGGGTCTGGCCATCGTGCTGACCGTCGCCGCCTCCGCCGCGTTCGCGGCCTGGGCGGCCGTCGGCCGGCTGCTCGACCCGCGCCCGGTCGCGCACCTGCCGGTGGTGGCGGTGGCCGCGCTGGTGGGGTTCGCGGGCAACGAATGGGTCGCCCGTTACCGGATCCGGGTGGGCCGGGAGATCGGCTCGGCCGCGCTGGTCGCCGACGGGCTGCACGCCCGCACGGACGGGTTCACCTCGCTCGCCGTGATGCTGGGCGCGGGCGGCTCGGCGCTGGGGTGGCACCTGGCCGATCCCGTGGTGGGGCTGGTGATCACGGCGGCGATCGCGCTGGTCCTGCGGGACGCGGCGCGGGAGGTGTTCCGCCGGGTGCTGGACGCCGTCGACCCGGCGCTGGTGGACGAGGCCGAGCAGGCGGTGCGCACGGTGCCGGGTGTGCGGGGGGTGGGCGAGCTGCGGCTGCGGTGGATCGGGCACCGGCTGCGGGCCGAGCTGGCGGTCGTCGTGGACGGCGCGGCGACGGTCCGTGAGGCCCACGCGATCGCGGTCGAGGCCGAGCACGCCCTGCTGCACGCCGTGCCGGGACTCACGGCCGCCCTGGTGCACGCCGATCCGGCGCCGGTGCCGGGCGAGACCGACCCGCATCTGGCGCTGGCCCACCATCTGACGGGCTGAGCTCAGGCCACCCCGAGCCCCTCGATCACCACCGCGCCGGGCAGCTCGGCGAGCGCCTTGCCCGGCACCAGCAGCTTGCCGCGCCGGCGTCCGCTGCCGACCAGGACGTAGGGCAGGTCGACCACGGCCGAGTCCACCAGGACCGGCCAGTCGGCGGGCAGCCCGACCGGGGTGATGCCGCCGTACTCCATGCCGGTCTCGCCGGTCGCGGTGTCCATGGACGCGAACGAGGCCTTGCGGGCGCCGAGCCGGCGGCGCACGACGCCGTTGACGTCGGCCCGGGTGGTGGAGAGCACCACACAGGCCGCGAGCGTGGTCCCACCGCCCCGCTTGCCCGCGACCACCACGCAGTTCGCCGAGCGCTCCAGCAGGTCGCGCCCGTAATGCTCGACGAAGACGGCCGTGTCGGCCCAGCGCGGGTCGGTGTCGACCCAGACGATCCGGTCGGCGGGTACGCCGCCCCGCCAGTGGCGTACGGCGTCGGCGACCGGGGCGATCAGCTCGTCCAGGCAGTCGGGGGCCGGGACGGCGGTGTCGAAGTGTCCGATGGGGGCGCGCATGCCCGCACGCTAACAGTCCGTGCGGGGGGCGTTCGGCGACAGCCCGGGGGCCGGGTGCTCAGCGCACCGGGGGCACCGAGACGGTCATCACCATCTCCACCGGGACGTCGCCCTCGTTGCCGTAGACGTGCGGGGTGTTGGCCTCGAAGGTGGCGCTGGCGCCCGCCGGTACGACGTGCGGCACGCCGTCCACGGTGAGGGTGAGGTCGCCCGCCGTGACATGGACGAGTTCCACCGTGCCGGCCGGGTGCGGGTCGGACGGGCTGCGGTCGCCGGGCATCAGACGCCAGTCCCACATCTCCAGCGGGCCGGGGGCCTCGGTGCCGGCCAGCAGCCGGTTGTAGCTGCCCGCCTCGGTGTGCCACAGCCGTACGGCCTGGTCGGCGGGGACGATGCGGACCTTGGGGCCCTGCTCGTAGTCGAGGAGCGTGGTGACGCTGACGCCGAGGGCGTCACCGATCTTGACGACGGTGCCGATGGAGGGGTTGGTGCGGGCCTGCTCGATCTGGATGAGCATGCCCCGGCTGACTCCCGCCCGGGCGGCCAGCGTGTCCAGGGTGAAGCCGCGTTCGGTGCGCCAGCGCTTGACGTTGCGCGCCAGGGACTGGGTCAGCAGGTCGAGGTCCGACACGTCACATCCATCGGTTCCGTCGGGGTCACTACAGTGAATGACAGGGTCCATCTTGCTGAACTACGGTGGGGTGTACCCGTTCGTTCATCGCACTGTACTGCGAGGTGGCCCGTGACAGCATTCTTCGCGCTGACCACCAGTCTCCTGTGGGGGCTGGCCGACTTCGGCGGAGGCCTGCTCACGCGCCGCACGCCCGCGCTGACCGTGGTGGTCGTCTCGCAGGCGATCGCGGCGGCCGTGCTGGGCGCGATCGTGGTGGCGACCGGTGGCTGGAGCGAGGCCGGTCCGCGGCTGTGGTTCGCGGTGGCGGCCGGTCTGGCCGGCCCGGTGGCGGTGTTCTCCTTCTACAAGGCCCTGGCGCTGGGCCCGATGGGGGTCGTCTCCCCGCTCGCCACGCTCAGCGTCGCCGTGCCCGTCGGAGTGGGCCTGGTGCTCGGCGAGCGGCCCGGTCTGCTGCAGGTCTCCGGCATCGCGGTCGCCGTCACGGGTGTCGTCCTCGCGGGCGGCCCTCAGCTCCGGGGCGCGCCCGTGCAGCGCCGGACGATCCTCCTGACCCTGGTCGCCGCGCTGGGCTTCGGCACGGTGTTCGCACTGATCACGGAGGCCTCGACCACCGTCACCGGCCTGTTCCTGTCCCTGTTCGTCCAGCGCGTCACGAGTGTCGCGGCGGGCGGTGCGGTGCTGTACGCCTCCGTCCGGCGGGGCACCCCGGCGCTGCCGGAGGGCGGGCTCGGCCGGGCCGCGCTGCCGGCCCTGGCCTTCGTCGGCCTCGCGGACGTGGCCGCCAACGGCACCTACGCCGTCGCCGCCCAGCACGGCCCGGTCACCGTGGCGGCCGTGCTGGCCTCGCTCTACCCGGTGGTGACCGCCCTGGCCGCGCGCGGCTTCCTCAGCGAGCGGCTGCGCGGCATCCAGGCGGCGGGGGCGGGCCTCGCCCTGCTGGGCACGGTGCTGCTCGCGACGGGCTGATTCAGCTCTCGGCCTCCAGCCGGGCCAACTGCTCGGCGCCCTCCTCGTCCAGCTCGGCGAGGGCGCGCAACTGCTCGGGGGTGATGCCCTCCGGGAGCGGCACCGGTGCCGGGGTGCGCAGCGGCGGCTGCCAGCCGTCCTCGGGGGTCCAGCGCCGTACGACCCGGGCGGGCGCCCCCGCGACCACCGCGTGGTCGGGCACGGTGCCGCGCACCACCGCGCCGGCCGCCACGACCACGTTCCTGCCGATCCGCGCGCCCGGCAGGATCACCGCGCCGGTGCCGATCCAGCAGCCCGGGCCGATCTCCACCGGCTCCATGCGCGGCCACTGCCGGCCGATGGGCTCGTGCGGGTCGTCGTAGGAGTGGTTGGTGGAGGTGACGTAGACGTACGGGCCGAAGTAGCAGTCGCGGCCGATGGTGACCGTGGTGTCGGCGATGACATGGCTGCCCCGGCCGAGCACGACGCCGTCGCCGATGCGCAGGATCGGCTCGGGGCCGAGATCCAGGTCCGGCATGAGGCCGGCGGTGAGGGTGACCTGCTCGGCGATGATGCAGTGGGAGCCGAGGTGGATCCAGGGCTCGCCGAAGACCGTGCCGAGCGGGAAGGCCAGCCGGGTGGCCTCGCCGATCGAGCCGAAACGGAACCGGCCGGGGTTCCCGGCCGTCACCGAACCCGTGCGCTGCACCCAGGCCCAGCCCGCGTGGACGGCGCGCTGCACCAGGTGGCGTCTCCAGGACGAGAACGTGTTCTTGCGCTTCGGCACGGGGTCACGTTACTCACCGGTTGCCCCCGAGGAGAGGGCGTCCTGCTGTGATCTTCACCCCAGCCGGTGTCGTACCGTGCGGGGTACGACGGACGCGAGGAGACGGTGATGACGCACAAGGCGCTGATCGTGGGCATCGGCGGCAAGGAGCCTCAGGTGGATCCCGAGGCGTTCGTGGCGCCCACGGCGTCCGTGATCGGCGATGTCACGCTGCAGGCGGGGGCCAGTGTCTGGTACGGGGCCGTCGTGCGCGGCGACGTCGAGAAGATCACCGTGGGGGCGAGCGCGAACGTGCAGGACAACGTGACGCTGCATGCCGACCCCGGGTTTCCGGTGCGGATCGGTGAGCGGGTGTCGATCGGGCACAACGCGGTGGTGCACGGGGCGACCGTGGAGGACGACTGCCTCGTCGGGATGGGGGCGACCGTGCTGAACGGGGCGGTGATCGGGGCGGGGTCGCTGGTCGCGGCGCAGGCGCTGGTCCCGCAGGGGATGGTGGTGCCGCCGGGGTCCCTGGTGGCGGGGGTGCCGGCGAAGGTGCGCAGGGCTCTGTCGGCGGAGGAGAAGGAGGGGGTCACCCTCAACGGCACGCTGTACGCCGAGTTGGGCAAGGCGCATCGCGGGGTGCATGAGTAGGCCGTGGAGCCTCAGTCTCCGGCACCCACCGGTTCCGCTTCTCGCTCTGCTGTCGTCTGGGCCTTCTTGGCCCTGCGTTTGATGATCAGTACGGAGGCCAGGCCGATCAGGACCGCTGCTGCCAGGCCCAGGTAGGAGAACTTCTTCAGCCAGCCCTCGGCCACGACGCCCACGTAGTAGATGACCGCCGTGGTGCCGCCCGCCCAGCAGATGCCGCCGAGGACGTTGGCGATCAGGAACTTCCAGTACGGCATGTGCAGGACGCCCGCGAGGGGGCCCGCGAAGATGCGCAGGAGGGCGACGAACCGGCCGAAGAAGACCGCCCACATGCCCCACTTCTCGAAGGAGCGCTCGGCGGTCGCGACATGGCCCTCGCCGAAGTGTCGGGGGAACTTGGCCCCCAGCCAGGCGAGCAGGGGCCGTCCGCCCTTGCGGCCGATCGCGTAGCCGATGGAGTCGCCGATCACGGCGCCGGCGGTCGCGCAGGCGCCGAGGACGACGGGGTTGACCCCGGTGTGCTGGGAGGACATGAGCGCCGCCGACACCAGGACGATCTCACCCGGCAGCGGGATGCCCAGGCTCTCCAGACCGATCACCAGGGCCACCACGGCGTAGACGGCGGCCGGGGGCACCGTGTCGAGCCATTCCTGGACGTGCACCGCCGGTTCCTCCCGTGTAGCTGTCCTCGGCCTGCCGGGGCGTGGTGTGGTCAGCGGCCCCAGGGGAAGGCTACCTGGTTCGGTCAGTCGCGGCGGGCGACCAGACGGTAGGCGTTGGCCAGGCCGAGGCGGTGGGACAGGGACCGTACCGCGAAACGGTCCAGGAGGGCGGCCGTGAGCAGCGCGGGCACGCCGGCCAGGAGCAGCGCGGCGCGCAGGGTGCGCCGG
Organism: Streptomyces sp. NPDC030798; assembly: GCF_055572275.1. Taxonomy (NCBI): domain Bacteria; kingdom Bacillati; phylum Actinomycetota; class Actinomycetes; order Kitasatosporales; family Streptomycetaceae; genus Streptomyces; species Streptomyces sp. NPDC030798. The sequence continues at coordinate 70,323 of NZ_JBVIDR010000018.1, forward strand.
AGGGTGCCGGGCGGCTCGGGCAGCCAGGGCGCGTCCTCGCGCGGGGCGGCGTGGTCGAGAGCCAGCCAGACGGCAGCGAGCAGGTCGACCGGGTCGTGCGGTTCGGCGTGCTGCTCCGCGACCACCGTGAAGCCGTGCTCGGCCAGCCTGCGCCGCAGGTTCGCCACCGGCATGAAGTGCAGGTGCTGCGGCTGCAGCCAGGGCAGCCACCAGCGACCGAGCAGGCGGGCGTAGCGGCTCTGCGGGTCCGGCACCTCGATCAGCAGGTGCCCTCCGGGGCGCAGGGCCTGGTGGGCGGCGCGGATCTCGCGGTCGGGGTCGGTGCTGTGCTCCAGGTAGTGGAACATGCTCAGCACGTCGTAGCGGGCGGCGAGGTCCGGGGCGAGGTCGGGGAAGGCGCCGCGGTGGGCGTGCTCCACGCGGCCCTCGCGGGCGGCGAACTCGACGCCGTCGGTGAAGTCGAGCCCGTCGAAGGTGGTGCCGGGCAGCACGGTCCGCGCGGCCTCGCAGAAGTGGCCGTGGCCGGTGCCGACGTCCAGCCAGGTCTTCGGGGCGGGGTCGTGCGGCAGCATCGCCTCGGCCCGGCCGCGGTACATCGCGGTGCGGCCGCCGAAGGTGCCGCTCATGCGCTGCTCGCCGAGCCCGTCGTAGAAGTCCCGGTAGTAGAACTCCAGGCCCTCCTCGGTCAGCCGCGGGTTCTGGAAGACGTGGCCGCAGTCCGTGCAGCCCTCGAGGGTGAAGCGGCCGGGCTTGTGCTGGAGCAGGTCGGTGGTGCGCAGGCGGCGGGCCAGGCGGCTCGAGCCGCACCAGGGGCAGGTGGTGCGGCGGGGGGCGAAGAAGCGCTCGGTGCCGCCGGCCAGGTCCGCCCGGTAGGCGGGGCGCAGGGCGGCGATGCGCTCGCTGTCCTTGGAGTGATCGCTCATCGGCTCTCCTTGGCCGTCATCGGCTGCTGTGCGCCGCCAGTCGTTCGAGGTGGGCGGCGGCCGCGCGGGCGCCGCCCGCGGCGCGGAACGCCGTGCGGACGCGCGCGGCGGCGGCCCGGTGGGCGTGGTCGTACAGGACGGTGTCGAGGGCGGCGCCCAGCCGGTCGGCGGTGACCCGGCCGAAGCGCACCCGGACGCCCGCGCCCGCGTCGACGACCTGGCCGGCCACGACGGGCTGGTCGTCGCGGATGGGGGCCACGACGAGCGGTACGCCGTGCCAGAGCGCCTCGCACACGGTGTTGTGCCCGGCGTGGCAGACGACGGCGTCCGTCCGTTCGAGCAGCGCCAGTTGTGGCACGGACGGCAGGATCAGGACGTCCTTGTCGGCGGGGTCGGCGGGCAGCGTGCCGCCGGGGTCGACGAGCACCGACTGCACCCGGTCGGCGCGTGCGCGCAGCGCGGTGAGGCACTCGGCGAGGAAGCGGCCGCCCGCGTCGGCGTTGGCGGTGCCGAGGGTGACCAGCACCTTCGCCCGGCCGGGGTCCAGCCGGTCCCAGGGGAACCCGGGGCCGGCCGGCCGGTCTGTCGGCGCGGGGCCCACGTAGTGCACCCGCTCTCCCAACGGTGCCTGGGGACCGATGAGTTCGGGGGTGCTGAAGACGAGGAGGAGGTGGGGCGAGTAGCGCGGGTCGGCGTCCCCCGCCGGGTCGCCGATGCGGGTGCGCAGCTCGGCCAGGCGCCGGCGCAGCCACTCGGCCACCTTGGGCAGGCCGTCGTAGGCGCCGGTGAACTCGGCGGAGGTGGTGGCGGAGGTCGCCCAGGGCAGGCCGAGGCGTTCGGCCACCAGGGCGCCGGCGAAGGCCTGCTGGTCGGCGACCACCACCCGCGGGCGGAACTCTGCCACGGCCGCGCGGACGCCGGGGGCCATCGCGTCGGCGAGCGGCACCAGATACGCCTCCCACAGGAACTTCAGCGCCTCCGCGCCCCGCAGCCCGGGCGGCCGTACGGCGCCCTCGGCGCCCGGCACCGGGCCCGCGCAGGGGAAGACCCGCGTGTGCTCGCCCGCGAGCCGCCGGACCAGTGCCGGGTCGGCGCACGCCCAGGCCACCCGGTGGCCGCGCGCGGTGAGCCGGGCGGCGACACCGACGGCCGGGTTGACGTGCCCGACCAGGGGCGGGACGACGAACAGGAAGCCGCTCACCGCACCCCCGCCCCGTCCACCGAGCGGATCAGGTCCAGGATGTGGCCGCCCACGGCCGGGGCCGCCTCGACCAGCACCGAGTGCTCGTGCCCCGGCAGCACGACCGGCCGGAAGTCGGCGAGCAGGGCCTCCTTCAGCGGCACCAGGTCCACGAGGTCGGAGTCGCCGCCGTACACGCCGAGGACCGGGCAGCGTACGGCCCTGATCTGCTCCTCGGTCAGCACCCGGCTGGCGGGGATGTCCCGGCCGAGGGTGGTCTCCCGGGCCAGCCGGGCCGCTCCCCTGGCCAGGCGGGCGGTGTTGTGGCCGCGGTGCGCGGTGATCCAGGCGAGGGCGTCCGGTTCGTTGTGGGCGAGTTCGCTGATCACGCGGCGCAGGATGCCGCCCAGTTTGGCCGCCCAGGCCGCGGTGGCGGGTTCGGACTCGATGAGGGTGAGGCTGGCCGTGCGGCCGGGGTGGCGGGCCGCGTGGCCGAAGGCGACGGTGCCGCCGTAGGAGTTGCCGACGAGGTGCACGGGGCCGGTGACCGCCAGCCGGTCCAGCAGCGCCTGAAGGTCGTCGATGTTGTGGTCGAGGGTGTAGCCCTCCGGTGGGCGCTCGCTGCGGCCGTGCCCGCGCAGGTCGTACATGACGACGTCGAGGCCGGCCGCCGCGAACCGGGGGGCGACGGTGAAGTAGTAGCTGGCCAGGCTGTCCGTGAGCAGTCCGTGCACGAGGACGACCGTGGCGTGCGGCGTGCGGCCGTCCGGGGGCCGCATCCGCTGGACGTGCAGCCGGATCCCGCCGGCGTCGATCATCGCCATGGATCAGCCCGCCTCCGTGGCCCGCAGGCTCGCCACCACGTACTCCACGAGCCGGCCCACGGTCAGCTCGATGATCTCGTCGAACTCCATGCCGGCCAGGAACTCGGCGAGGTTGACCCGCCGTCCGTACCGCTCCTCCAGCAGGCCGGCCAGGGTGACCAGGTCGATGCTCTCCAGCTCCAGGTCGCGGTTGAAGGTGGTGGACATGCCGATCACCACGTCGTCCTCGCCGTACTCCGCGAGCAGGGTGCGGAGCATGCCGGTGACCTCGGCGAGCACGGTGTCGGTGGTGGACCGCGCCGGCACCGGCGGGGTGGGGTTCATCGGGTGTACTCCTCGGCTGCTCGGTCGTCTTGTCCAGGGCCGGTGGCGGGTCCGGCCGTCCAGGCCACGACGTAGGCGCGTCGGGGCAGGGAGGGCGGGTTGTCCGCCGGGGCGCAGTGCACGGGGTAGGCGCGCTCCAGCCGCCCGGAGACCACCAGCCGGGTTCCGTCCGCACCGGCCTCCCGGACGGCGAAGTCCCGTGGCCGGCCGCCGAATCCGGCGCCCTCGGCCTTGGCGACGGCTTCCTTGGCGGCCCAGAAGCGGGTGCACCACAGCGCCTCGGTGTCGGGGCTGCCGCCGGAAAGGGCGCGCAGCAGCCGGAGTTCGTCCCGGCCGAGGGCGGTGGCGATCGTCGCCGGGTCGCGTGCGGTGACCTCTTCGATGTCGATGCCCGGGCCCGGGTGCGGGGCGTGCGGCCGTACGATCGCCACGCCCGCCTCGGCCCGGTGGGCGAGCGAGACGTCCAGCGGGGGCAGCGTCCGGCCGTGCACGCCGGTGACGTACGGGCGGCCCGTCCCGTCGTTGTGCACGCGCAGTTCGGCCGGGAAGACGGGACCCTCGCCCTGCTGCCAGAGCCACTGCCGTACGGCGTCCTTGACGGCGATCCGGCCGAGCAGCCACTGCCTGCGGCCGCGCGGCGGACGCCCGGCGTACGCGGCCCGCTCGGCGCTGCCCAGTGAGTTGCGCATGATCAGCTCGCGGGAGGCGAGGTCCGGCCAGCGCTCGTGGACCAGCGTCCAGCCGCCGGGCCGGGGTTCGGAGAGGGTGTGCCGCTCGGGGAAGCGTTCGACGGGCCGGGTCGTCGGGTCGTTGTCGAAGCGGCGGTCCTGCCAGCCGGTGAGGACGGCCCACACCCGGCCGCCGACGGTCAGCTCCGCGTCCGCCTCCAGGACGGTGTCGGTCAGCGTGGTGATCCGCAGCAGGCACGCGACCCGGGTGCCGGGCGCCGGGTGGGGCCCGTGGAACCGCATGTGCCGCATCTGCACGGGGAACACCACGGTCCGTTCCGTCCGGGTCGCCATGATCCAGTAGCCGAGCAGCTGGCCCACGTTGTCCAGCAGGGCGCCGGGGGCGGCGGGCGCGGTGATGACCCCGCGGATGTGCCGCTCGCCGATCGCGGTCAGCTCGGTGAGGCCCTGGAACGCCGGGCCGTGGAACATCCAGCGGTCGCGGTAGATCCGGTCGGCGGTGTGCTCGGGGAGCCGTTCCGGGGCGTCCGGGCGCGGGCTCGGCGGGGGCGGTGCGGGGTGGCGCGGGGCCAGTTCGACGACGGCGCGGGCGGTGGGACCGAAGGTGACGGACACGCGCTCCGGGTGGCCGGGCTCGGGGGTGAGGGTGATCTGCACGTCCACCGGCGGGGTCGCGGTGAGCCAGCGGTCGAACCGGGCTCCGTGCACGGCGACCGCGCGCATGCCGGGGGCCGCGGCCTCCGCCGCGTCCATCATGTGCCGGACGATCGTGGTGGCGGGCACCACGGGCCAACGGTCCTCCGCGTCCGGCCAGTCGGGGCGTTGCGGGAAGAAGCAGTGGTCCAGGAGGTGGGGCATGGACCGGGCGGAGACATGAAGGGTCGTGGCGGCCCGCACGACCGCTTGCGGGGCCGTGGCCCTGTGTCGTACGGGTGGCTCGGCGCCGGGGCCCCGTCCGCGGCCCGCCGCGATCAGTTCGGCGGCGGTGTCGGCGGTGTCCCGGAGCAGGGCGGTGAGTTCGGCGGCGGCCGGGAGGTGCGGGGCGAGGGCGTCGAGCGGTGAGGGCTGTGCCGTGGGGCGGCTCTGCCGCATCGACGAGCGCAGTGCCTCCAGGGCCGGCCCGCGGAGCGACACCAGGGCGCCGTCGAGGTCGAGAGGGACCGGTGGGCGCGTTGCCGCGGAGGATCGCGCCGGCGGCACCGCCGGGCTCACCCGGGCCCCGCCCGTCCACAACGCGGTGGCCACGCGGCGCAGTTGCGCCATGCCGGTGCGGTGGGGCGCGTTGGCGGTGACGGTGAGGTGGTCGCGGTCGGCGAGGGTGTCGGCGATGAGGGACGACAGGCGGCCGGAGCCGGTCTGGACGAAGGTGCGGTGGCCTGCCGCGTACAGGGCCTCGATCAGTTCCCGGAACCGCACGGGCTCCAGCAGGTGCCGTACGAACAGCTCGCGCACCGCCGCCTCGTCGCGCGGGAAGGGTGCCGCTGTGGTGCCCGACCACACCGGTACGGCCGGGCGGTGGAGGTGGAAGCGGCCGGCGGCCTCCTTGATCGGGGCCAGGTACGGCTCCAGCATCGGCGTGTGGAAGCCGGAGCGGAACGGCAGCACCTGGCACAGCACACCCTGGGCGCGGAAGGACCGTACGAACTCCTCGACCGACGTGTCCGGCCCGCAGACCATCGACTGGCGGGGCGCGTTGTCGTGGGACAGCACGACCCCGGATCCGGCCCACTCCCCGGCGAGGGCCTCGCGGACCCGCTCGGCGGACGCCCCCACGGCAGCGAACACGAGCCCCGGCACGGTGACCTCGTCCGGGTCGAACGCAGCCATGAACGCGTCGACCTGGCCGCCCGAGTAGAGCCCCGCGGCCACCATGGCGGTCCACTCGCCGACGCTGTGCCCGGCGACCGCGTCCGGTACGACCCCCATGCGCCGCAGCGCGGCGTCCAGCAGACGTCCGACGCCGACGACCCCGAAGCCGTGCCGCCCGACGTCGCCGACCCGTACGTCCGTTCCGGTGAGCGGGGAGAGTCCGAAGTGGGCGGCGATGTCGTCGACGCGGGGCTCGAAGTCGCCCTCCAGGCCCGGGAAGACGAAGGCCAGCCTGCCGCCGTCGGGACCGAGCAGCGGGGCGGGCCGGAACCAGACGTCGCCACGGCCCTGCCAGGCCGTGCCCCGGCCGACCGCGCGGCGGGCCAGGGCGAGCCGCTTGGCGGTGGGCCCGACGACGCCGAGCCGGACGGGCCCGGCGTCGGGGTGTGGCCGCGCGGGGTCGAGGCCGGCGGCCAGGACCGCCGGGTCGTCGGCGTCCAGGAGCGCGGCCAACCGGTCGGGGCTGTCCGCGGCGAGCAGGAGGACGCGTTCCGGCTCGGCGACCGGGGTCCGGTTCCGCCGTGGCCTCGTCCCGGCCCCCGGTGCTTCCTCCAGCACCACGTGGGCGTTGATCCCGCCGAACCCGAAGGCGTTCACGGCGGCCCGCCGGACGGGCTGGTCCGGGTGGGTCTCCCAGGGTCGCGCGCGGTCCAGGGTGCGGAAGCGGGTGGCCGCCAGGCCCGGGTGGGGGTCGTCGCAGTGCAGGGTGGGCAGGAGGGTGCCGTGGTGCAGGGCGAGAGCGGCCTTGACCAGGCCGGCGACTCCGGCGGCCGGCATGGTGTGGCCGATCATCGACTTCACCGAGCCGAGTACGGCGCGTTCCCCGGCGTCGGTGGTTCCCGGCCCGAACACCTCGGCCAGGGTGGTGAGTTCGGCCGTGTCCCCGGCCGGGGTGGCGGTGCCGTGCGCCTCCAGCAGGCCGAGGGAGCGGGGGGCGGCGGGGTCGAGTCCGGCGGCCCGCCAGGCCTGGCGGACGGCCCGGGCCTGGCCCCCGGGGTCGGGGCTGACGAGCCCGGCGGTGCGGCCGTCGCTGGCCACGCCGGTGCCGCGGATCACCGCGTAGACGCGGTCGCCGTCGCGGGCGGCGTCCGCGAGCCGTTTGAGGACGACGACGCCGGTGCCCTCGCCGATGAGGATGCCGTCGGCGGCGCGGTGGAAGGGGCGGCTGCGCTCGGTCGGGGACAGGGCGCGGAGCTGGGAGAAGACACTCCAGAGAGTGATGTCGTGGCAGTGGTGCACTCCCCCGGCGAGCATCAGGTCGCAGCGGCCGGTGGCCAGTTCCGTGACGGCCTGGTCGACGGCGACCAGCGAGGAGGCGCAGGCCGCGTCGACGGTGTAGGCGGGGCCGCGCAGGTCGAGCCGGTTGGCGATGCGGGAGGCCGCGAGGTTGGGGACCAGGCCGATCGCGGACTCGGGGCTGTCGGGACCGAGCCGTTCGGTGAACGCCTCCCGTACGCGGTCGAGCTGGGCCGAGGACAGCTCGGGCAGCAACTCGCCCAGGGTGCGTACGAGTTGCCCGGCGGTGCGCACCCGCTGGTCGAGCCGGACCAGGCCGGGAGTGAGGTAGCCGCCGCGTCCCAGGGCGACGCCGATCCGGTGCCGCTCGGGCAGCCGGTCCTCCCCGCCCGCGTCGGCCAGGGCGGCGGCGGCCACGTCCAGGGCGATCAGCTGGTCCGGCTCGGTGCCCGGCACGGAGGCGGGCATGATGCCGAACCGGGTGACGTCCACCGCGGCCAGGTCGTCCACGAATCCGCCGCGCCGGCAGTAGATCCGGTCGGCCGCGGCGGGCCCGCCGGCCGTGTCCGGCCGGTAGTAGTCGGCGTCCCAGCGGCCCTCGGGCACCTCGCGGATCGCGTCCACGCCGTCGCGCAGATTGCGCCAGTAGGCGTCGAGACCGGCGGCGCCGGGCAGCAGCACCGCCATCCCGACGACGGCGACGGGAGTCTGCGGCTCCGTCATGTCACCAGCCCGACGCGGTGTAGACGACGGCGCGTGCCGAACGGTCGCCCCAGGCCAGCTCCCTCAGCAGGGCCGCGGTGCCCTCGTCCGGGTCGATCAGCCGCACGCCCCGGCGGGCGTACTCCCGGCCGAGTTCCTCGCCGACCATGCCGGTGTGCGGGCCGGACGGCGCCCAGGGGCCCCAGTGCACGGTGAGCGCGCGGTGGCCGGTGCGGGCGGCCCAGTCGGCGCCGAGGCGTTCCAGGGCGTCGTTGGCGGCGGCGTAGTCGGCCTGGCCGCGGTTGCCGAGCACAGCGGCGATGCTGCCGAACAGCACCGTGAAGCCCGGCCCGTCGGGCAGGTCCTCCAGCGCGGCGAGCAGGGCGGCGGCGCCGGCCGTCTTCGTGCCGTAGACGCGCCGGAAGGACTCGGGGGTCTTGTCGGCGATCAGCCGGTCCTCGATGACCCCGGCGGCGAAGACCACCCCGTCGAGCCGGCCGTGTTCGGCGTGGATCTCCTTGACCGCCTGGAGCGCGGCGTCCCGCTCACGGAAGTCGACCGAGCGGTAGCGGGCCCCGCTGCCGAGGGCGGTCAGCTCGGTGAGCGTCGCGGTGATCTCCCGCTGGGCGAGGATCAGTTCGGCGGCCCGGTTGACCTCGGCGGGCGTGCGCGAGCCCTGTGCGGCGAGGACGGTGCGCAGTTCCACGGCGGTACGGGCGGCGGCGGTCTCCGGGGGCTCCGGCGCGGTGGGTGCCGGGGTACGGCCCAGCAGCTCCAGGCGGCAGCGGCTCGCCGCGGCCAGCGTGGCGGCGAACCTCGCGGTGATGCCACGGGCGCCGCCGACCAGCAGCACGACGGAGTCCCGGTCGAGCCCGAGCGCGGCGGCCTCGGCGGCACCGACGCCGGCCGGTCCGGCACCGGTGCTGCCGAGCGGGCCCAGCGGCGCGGGCACCAGCTCCAGGCCGTGCCGCCGGCCGGTGGCGGTGCGCAGCACGACGGGGGCGGGGTCGGGCGCGAGCAGCTCGGCGAGCAGGGTGTCGGCGAGGGCATCGGGTGCCGACGCGGGAGCGGTTCCGGGGACGGTGACGACCCGGGCGAGGGTGTCGGGGTACTCCCGGGCGACGGTGCGGAAGAGGCCGTCGAGCCCTGCCGCCCTGGTCGCGCCCTCGCCCTCGGCCGGGCGGACGGCCAGCAGGCTGCGCGGGGCGCGCGCGAGGGCCGCCCGCAACACCGGGTACGCCTCGGGCAGCACCGGAAGCTCGGCACCGGAGAGCGCGCCCAGGTACAGGACGCCGTCGACTCGGCCGTCCGCCTCGCCGAGGAGGTGGGTCGCGTCGGCGGTCACCGTCTCGGCGCCGTGGGCCCGAAGCCGGGCGGCGACCTCGCGGGCCGCGCCCCCGCCGGTGCCGAGGAGCACGAATCGGCTGCCGGAGAGGGTAGTTGCGGGGTCGGCCGAGGGTTCCGGGAGCGGGGTGGGGCGCAGTGCGCAGCGCTTGGGCGGGTCGCCGAGGCCGGCCGGGGTGGTGGGTGCCCGGGGTGCCGTTTCGGTGGGGGGCGGTGCCTGGTCGCCGCCGGTGACCCGCTCCGCCAGCCACGCCGTCACCGCTGCCGCCGTCCTGGCCCTGGCCAGTTCCTCCAGCTCCGTGTCGTCCAGCAGCTCCGCGCCGCCCGCGATGCCCAGGCGTCTGGCGAGTTCGCCCGCGATCTCGGCCCGCTTGATCGAGTCGATGCTCAGGTCCGCCTCGAGGTCGAGGTCGGGCTCGATCATGTCGACGGGGTATCCGGTGCGCTCGCTGATGATCTCCCGTACGACGCGATCGATGTCGCGCTCGGGCTCCGGGGCTGCCGACGGGGGCTGCTCGGCAGGTCGTTCGGCCTGCGCGGCGGGCGCGGCCTGCGCGAGCGGAAGGGCAGGAACGACGGGTGCGGCGGGGGTCTGCGGCATCGCTGTGGGCGTCGCGCCGAAGTAGGTGAGCAGCACGTCGCGCTGGGCCGCGATCATCTCCCGGCTGGTGCGCAGGAACTCGGAGATCAGCGCGTCCCGGTCGGCCGGGGTGCCGTACGGCGGGTTCGTCGTCACAGTCGTCTCCACGACGCGTCGGGCCGGTGCCAGGGAACCGGCGAGGGGTGCTCCGTCGGCGGTGCGCACGAGGTGACCGTCGACCGTCCAGCCGGGCCGCCGGGGCGCCGGTGTGCGCAGCGCGTCGACGGCGTCACGGCCCCGCAGGAGCCAGGCGGTGCGCACCGGCAGCCCCAGGACGGCGAGTCGGGCCAGTGCGTCGAGCCAGCCGGGCAGTCCGCTGTCGGCGCGGGGCTCGCAGGCGACGGTGCGGTGCGGGCGGTCGCCGAGGATCTGGCCGACGAGCCGGGTGAGGACGGTGCCGGGGCCCGCCTCCACGAAGATCCGCGCTCCCGCCTCGTACATCGCCTCGATCTGGGCCGCGAAGGCCACCGGCGCACCGATCTGCGCGGCGAGTTCGGCGCGCACGGCGTCGGGGTCCGGCGGGTACGGCGCCGCGGTGCGGTTGGCCCAGACGGGGAACTCGGGTGTCCGTACCGTCTTGTCGGCCAGGACCTTCGCGAACCGCTCCCCGGCGGCGGCCACCACCGGGCTGTGGAAGGCGCAGGCCACCGGGATGCGACGGGCTCCGTACCCGGCCTCGCGCAACAGGCGTACGGCGGCCTCGACGTCCGCCGTCGGTCCCGAGACGACCGACTGCTCCGGTGAGTTGTGATTGGCGAGGACGACCGACTCCGGCGCCTCGCGGGCGCGCAGCGCGCGGGCCACGTCCTCGGCGGAAGCCGCTACGGCGGCCATGGTGCCGGGCTCGTCGCCCGCTGCCGCCAGGATGGCGCTCGCGCGCTCGCCGCTCAGCTCCAGCAGGGTCTCGGGGTCGAGGGCGCCGGCCGCGCTCAGGGCGACCAGTTCGCCGTAGCTGTGCCCGCCCGCGAGGTCCGGCTGGATGCCGGCGGCGGTGAGGAAGGCGTGGGCGGCGAGGCCCGCGATGCCGAGCGCGGGCTGTGCGGCCCGGGTGTCGGTGAGGGCTGCCCGGCGGCGTTCCCGTGCGGCCTCGTCGAAGGCGGCGGGCGGGTACAGCGTGTCGGCGTGGGCACGGCCGAGATGCAGATAGTGGCGCAGTTCGGGGAGGGTGACCAGCAGGTCGGCGAGCATGCCGGGGCGCTGGCTGCCCTGGCCGGGGAAGAGGAAGGCGACCTGGGCCCGGTGATCGCCGCCCGGGGTGGAGGCGTCGCTGCCGTCCCCGGCCGGGGCCGGGTCGTGGAGGTGTATCCCGGCCGCCGGGTCGTGCTCCCCGGCCAGCACCCGGCGCAGTTGTCCGATCAGCTCGTCCACGTCGCGGGCCACGACCGCCGCCCGTACCGGTTCGTGGGACGTGTCCGCGCGGTGGGCCGCCGTGAGCGCCAGGTCGCGCAGGCGCCAGGGCCGGCCGTCGGTGTCGGCGGCCCGCAGGATCTCCTCGACGTCCCGGGGGGCCGCGGCCGTGTCCCGCCCCCGGAACAGGAACAGCTCGGCGGGCCAGGCGTCCAGGGTCTGCTGCGGCGGTACGGCGTCGCCGTACGCGCTCAGCACTGCGTGGAAGTTGGTGCCCCCGAAGCCGAACGCGCTGACGCCGGCGAGGCGTTCGGCGGCCGGTGCCGCCCAGGGCTGGGCCCGGGTGTGGAAGACGAAGGGGCTCTCCTCCTCCGACCAGGCCGGGTTGGGTGTGTCCAGGTGCAGGGTGGGCGGCTTGACGCCGGTGTGCAGGGCGAGGGTGGTCTTGATCAGGCCCGCGAGCCCGGCGGCGCACTTGGTGTGCCCGATCTGAGACTTGACCGAGCCGAGCGCGCAGCCGCCGCGGGCTGCGCCCGCCTCGGTGAACACCTCGCCGAGGACGCGGAGTTCGGTGCGGTCGCCGACGACCGTGCCGGTGCCGTGCGCCTCGACCAGGCCGACCTCGGCGGGTGACACGCCGGCCTGGCGGTAGGCACGCTCCAGGGCGGCCCGCTGTCCTTCCGGGCGAGGTGCGGTCAGGCCGAGGGAGCGGCCGTCGCTGGCGGAGCCGAGGCCCTTGATCACGCCGTACACGCGGTCGCCGTCGCGTTCGGCGTCCGCGAGCCGCTTGAGGACCACGCAGGCCACGCCCTCGCCGAGGGCGATGCCGTCGGCGGAGCCGTCGAAGGCGCGGGAGCGGCCGGTGGGCGACAGGGCGTGCACCGAGGAGAACAGGACGAAGTCGTTGATGCCGTTGTGCAGGTCGGCTCCGCCGCACAGCACGACGTCGCTGGTGCCGGAGACGAGTTCCTTGCAGGCCACGTCGAGCGCGGCGAGGGAGGAGGCGCAGGCGGCGTCGACGGTGTAGTTGGCGCCGCCGAGGTCGAGGCGGTTGGCGATGCGGCCGGAGATGACGTTGGCGAGCATGCCGGGGAAGGAGTCCTCGGTGAGCCGGGGCAGCTGCTCCTCGAGGCCGCCGGGGACTGCGCCGTAGTAGGACGGCAGGACGGCGCGCAGGGTGGCGGCGTTGGAGAGGTCGCTGCCGGCCTCCGCCCCGAAGACGACGGAGGTGCGGGAGCGGTCGAAGTCCCGGCCGCCCTCGCCGTATCCGGCGTCGTCCAGGGCCCTGCGGGCGGCCTCGAGGGAGAGCAACTGGACCGGTTCGATGCTGCCGAGGGAGGCGGGCGGGATGCCGTAGCGCAGCGGGTCGAAGGGGATGCGGGGCAGGAAGCCGCCCCACTTGGAGGCGGTACTGCCGGACGCGTGGTGCACGGCGGGGTCCCAGCGGTCGGGCGGGACCTCGGTCACGGCGTCGTGTCCGGCGACCACATTGGCCCAGAAGGCGGCGAGGTCGGGGGCGCCCGGGAACATGCAGGCCATGCCCACGACGGCGACGTCCAGCGGCGCGGGCGGAACCGGCTCGGCGGCGGGACGGGCGGTCGGGCGTGCGGCCCGGGCGGTGAGGAGGGCGGCGGCGCCTTCGGTGACGGCGTGGTGCAGCTTCGCGACGGTGGTGGTGGCCGAGCGCAGCACGGCGACCTCGCCTGCCATGAACATCCCGTCGGTGAGCTGCCGTTCCTCTCCCACGTCGGCCAACTCGCCCGGTCCGGACCGCTCCACGCCCTTGCTGGCGATCCGCAGGCGCCCGACGTTGAGCCGCTCCAGTGCCTCCCACACCTCGCGGTCGGGCAGCCCGGACGCGCGTAACGCGGCTTCCTGGTGCCGGTAGCCGGCGGTGAAGGGGCTGGGGACGCAGCGGGTGGCGTGGCCGGGCGCGGTCTCCAGCAGCGCGGTCCTGGTGGCGGTCAGCACCTGGCGCTGGAAGAGGGGCTGGATCGCGCCGTGGGTCACGGCCTCCTCGGTGAACAGGTAGGCGGTGCCCATCAGGACACCGACGGCCGCTCCCCGGGCGGTGAGGGGTGCGGCCACGGCGGCGGTGATCGCGGCGGACCTCGCGTCGTGGATGCCGCCCGCGAAGAACACCTCGAGCTGCGCGGGCGTCCCGGCGTCGGCGCCGTCCAGGAAGTCCTCCAGTACGGCGAGTTGGGCCTCCCAGAGCGGGAAGGAGGCGCGTGGCCCGACGTGGCCGCCGCACTCGGAGCCCTCGAACACGAACCTGCGCGCCCCTGCGCGCAGGTACTGCCCCAGCAGGCCGGGCGAGGGCACGTGCAGGAAGGTCCGGATCCCGGCCCGCTCCAGCGCCTCCGCCTGGGCGGGCCGTCCGCCCGCGATGATCGCGTGCGTCGGGCGCAGCTCCCGTACGGCTTCCAGTTGGGCGTTCCTGATGTCCTCGGGCGCGAAGCCGAGCACGCCGACGCCCCAGGGCCGGCCGTCGAGCACGGCACGCGCCTCGGTCAGCATCGACCGGGTCCGCTCACCGTCGGCGAGGGCCAGCGCCAGGAACGGCAACGCCCCGTCGGCGGCGACGGCAGCGGCGAAGGCCGCCTGATCACTGACCCGGGTCATGGGCCCCTGCGCCACCGGCAGCCGGGTACCGAGCGCCCGACTCATCGCCGACCCCGCCCGCAGCGCGCACGCCGGCCCACTGCCGTCCAACTCCCCTGACCTGCCGGCCGATTCGCGCGTCCCGGCCCACCCGCCCCCGACCGGCTTCATACGCCGGGTACCGGTGCCGCCTGCGAGGGCATTGGCCTGCGATTCCCCTGCGGCCGACCCCGCGCCTTCTGCGCCGGCCGGCCGTCCGGTGCCACTGGCCGGCGGTTGCCCCGGGGCCGCCCCGCTGCCCTCCGCGCCGGCCGGCCGTCCCGGGCCACCGGCCGGCGGCTCGCCCGCGCCTGCTCCTGCGGGCAGCCCTCCTGCCCCGCGGCCCCCCGGTTCCCCCGCCCCTTCGTCCTCGGTCGCTGCGACGACCTCCCGTATCGCCGCCCGCACCCCCCGCACCGTCCCCCGTACATCCCCCCACCGCTCGGCGAACCGGGTGGCGAGGAAGCCGTCCTGGCCCACGGGGAGCAGTTGGCGGCCCAGGTCACGGGCGCCGAGGAGGGGCGCCGGCGCGTCGGGGTCGTCGGACGGCGGAGGCGGCGCGTCGGGGCCGCGGCGGCGCAGTACCCGGTGCCCGGCCAGCACCACCGTCTCGGAGCCGTCGAGCGACCGCAGCGCCGCCCGGACCGCCTCCGGCAACCGCGACTCGGCCAGCAGGGCCAGTTGGCTGTCGAGGACGACACCGGCCGCCCCGCCGGCCACTGCGGCCGCAGCCGTACGCGGGCCGATGCCTCCACAGGCCCAGATCGGTACCGTCAACTCCTCGTCGCTGAGCAGCTGTTGCAGCAGGACGAAGGTGCTCAGCTCGCCGACCCGGCCACCGCTCTCGGCGCCCCGCGCGATCAGCCCGTGCGCCCCGGCACGGACCGCCTGCCGGGCCTGCGCCAGATCGGTGACCTCTGCCAACACCCGGTGGCTCGCGGCCACTTCGACCGTGTCCCAAGGTGCGTCCGGTGCCAGGACCACGGTGTCGGGAGCCCCGTCCAGTCCGGCGAGGTCGAGCCCGCAGCGCGCGGTCGCCCGGACCCCGAAGGGACCCGGTGCCGTCCGTCTCAACCGGTGCAGCTCCTCGCGGGATCTTCGGTCCCCGGCACCGAGGTCGAGGATGCCGAGCGCACCGGCGCCGCACGCGGCGGCAGCCAGTCCGGCGTCGGGTTCTCCGAAGGGGGTGAGGCACAGGATCAGGTCGTGGGCGCGCACGGGCGAGGTCATGATGCTCCGAAGAATCGGCAAGACAGCACGGTGGGGGGTGTGCGGCAGGACACTCTGGTGCGGAGGCCCCCGGAAACTAGCGAGGGACTTACTGACGGGTCAATAAGGCCGCGCCCTTTTCATGAGCGACGGCATCGATTCGGCCAGCGCACCGAATTCCCCGCAAGGCCCGACAATCCGAGCAGGCCTCTGTGGCCGGATGGGCGGCACCGACGTCACGGGCCGCCCACCAGATCTCCACAACTCCGTCAATCCACCGGGCCGACCCACCGTGCGTTCACCCGGCGACGCCCCGCCGGGACACATTCCCGGCGTCTGTAAATTCCAGGTCGTCTCCACCCGGTGGCGCGATCCCGGCGCATGGCCTCTCGGACATCAGCCGAGCGCCGGGTCCACGCCCGCCGGCACGGAGGCGAGGACCCCCGCGACCGGGGTAGCCACCCGAGAGACGACCGGGGAGACAGCCGGGGGAACGACACGGGAGACGACGGGGGAAACGCCATGGGAGACGACCCGGGCCACAGCGGCCCCCACCGGCCCGTGCGGGCCGGCAGGCCGGGCCGGACGCGGCTCCTCCTCGTCGCCGACCTGGGCCACCCGGGTCTCGTACACCGGCGCCGACGGCTGCCCCTGCTGCCCTGGGCGCCCCGGCCTCCCGTGCGGCGTCTCCTCATCCGGCCGCCCGGGCGGCTGCCCGGCAGCCCCCTCCGAGGGCCCGGGCCGCCCGAGTCCCGGAGTCCCCGGCGTACCCGGCGCCTCACCGCCGGCGTCGGGCCCCGCGTCCGGCTCCAGCACCCACCGCTGCCCCCGCGCCCCGTCCCGCGCCGCCACCACCACGCGTCCCGAGGAGTGCCCGGCCCCCGGAGCGAGGACGAGGCCCTTGGGCCCCCGGAGGAGCAACTCCCCCCGGATCGTCAGGTCGTACGCCACCTCCCCCGCGTGCACGACGCAGCCGGAGACCACCACCGCCCGCGTTCCGGGATCGGCGGCCAGGCACAGGCCGGGGTCGACGGCGCTGCGCAGCAACCCGTCCTCCTCGTACGACCACTGCTGCGAGGCGGCGGAGGAGCACTCCGCGAGCCGGGCCTCGGCGCCCGCCTCGACCCTGCCCCCGGGCACGTCCAGGCAGCGCCCGGAGGCAAGGCTGCGCAGCCTGCCGTGAGCGATCTCGGCGGACCGGCCGGCCGGGGCGGTGGACGACGAGGCCGCGGCGGACCGCCCGCCGGCCACGTCGCTCGCGCCCGTCGCGCCGGGCCCGCCGGAGTGACTGACCGGGGCACCCCAGGTCCCGTCGGAACCGCCCCCGCCCTCGGACCAGCCCCTGGCGACGAGCACGGTGGCCAGCAGCGCGAGCGAGGTCAGCCCGACGCCCACCGCCAGGGCGGCACGGCGCCGCGCCTCGGGTGTCATGCCGGGGCCGCCCTCCACCGCCGTGCGGTGCCGCCCGCCCGCCGCCGGGCGTTCGGCGGAGGGTTCGGACGGCGCCTCCTGCGCCGCGGCGCCGTACCCCGGGCGCGAGTCGAGGTACCGGCGGGCGCCCCAGCCGAGCACGGTCTCGGCGAGCAGGACCTCCAGGCCACCGTCGAAATGGCCGAGCTGTTCCGCGGCGAACCGGCAGTGACGGCAGGCCGTCAGATGCTCCTGGACATCGGGCAGCAGGGAGCCGCCGCGCCGAATGGGGACGTCCAGGAGCCGGCTGTAGAAGCGGCATTCCCTGGTGGGCGCGAGTTCCCGGTGGGCGCGTACGCAACCGGCCCGGAATTGCTCACGGGCCTGTTCCAGAGCGGTCGCGGCGGTGGCCGTGTCGATCCCCAACAGACCCGCCGGTATGGTTATGGGCTCCGCCTCGACCTCGGTATGCCACAGAAGGCATTGAGAGGCGCCGGGAAGGGCCTGGAATGCGCGCTCGGCGAGCTGCCGCCTTTCCGGCGTCCCGGGCGTCGTCGCGCGTAGACCACGGCCTCCGTTGGGTTTGCGCAGTTCGGGCATGACGACGCACGCCCCCTCGTCCGCGGCCCAGCCGCGGACGGTCTCACGGACGGCCACCAGCAGTTGCGGACGCAGCGCACCGCCGACCGCCCCGCCCGTCAGCCGCCCGAGCACGTGATGGAAGGCGGCGGTGGCCACCAGGTGCGCCGAGGCGTCGGCGGCGGCCAGGCAGACGACGGCGTAGTCGCGGGTGGCCCGCCAGTGGCGGGCGAGCAGCAGGGCGACGGCGTGGTGCCGGCGGGCGTGCGGTCCGGCCAGCAGGGCGACGAGATCGCGGTCGGACTCCCCGGGCAGCGAACCGGGGCGTGGCGGGAACGGCGGGCGTGGGGGGTAAGGGGACTGCATGGAAACCTTTTCCTTTCCAGCCGACAGGGCGGCATGCGAAAGGGCGCCCCGTCGAAAAGCAGTGCCTGATTGGTGCATACCTGGAAGGGCGAAGGCCGGAACCGAACGCCATGACCACGCCCTCGAGGAGTGGCTCACCTTGACACAGGCCATCCAGGGGAAACAAGAACTGAGAATGCATCAGTTTCCACGCCGAGGAAATGCACAATGGTTACCGGCGGTATCCCCGTGCGTCTGCGTGACGGAAGGTCACACCAGCGTCAACTTGTGCGCGCCAAAAGCCGGATGACACACCAAATCTCCAAGTTCCCGCCCCGGCCGGCGGACGACACGCACGGTGCCGGCCACCCACAGCCCGCTCCCATGCTTCTTACGGCGCACTCTCATCCGCGTGCCCCAGCATGGCCGCATGACCGCCCCCCACTCCATGATCACCCATTCCCCGGCCCCCGGCTCCCCGTCCGCGCGTACGGTGCGCAAGGCGGTCGTCCCGGCGGCCGGGCTCGGGACCCGGTTCCTGCCCGCGACCAAGGCGACGCCGAAGGAGATGCTCCCGGTGGTCGACAAGCCGGCCATCCAGTACGTCGTCGAGGAGGCCGCCGCGGCCGGCCTGGACGACATCCTGATGGTCACCGGCCGGCACAAGCGGGCGATCGAGGACCACTTCGACCACGCCTTCGAACTGGAGCAGACGCTCGCGGCGAAGGGCGACACCGTGCGCCTGGACGCCGTACGCGATCCGGCGCGGCTCGCGGACATCCACCACATCCGCCAGGGCGACCCGCTCGGCCTCGGCCACGCCGTGCTCTGCGCCCGCCGGCACATCGGCGGGCAGCCCTTCGCCGTGCTCCTCGGCGACGACCTGATCGACCCGCGCGAAAGCCTGCTCAGCCGCATGCTGGAGGTCCGCGAGCGGTACGCGGGCAGCGTGGTCGCGCTGATGGAGGTCGACCCGGGGCAGATCCACCTCTACGGCTGCGCGGCGGTGGAAGCCACCGGCGAGGACGGTGTCGTACGCGTCAGGGGCCTGGTCGAGAAGCCTTCGCGCGAAAAGGCGCCGAGCCGTTACGCGGTCATCGGCCGCTACGTTCTGGATCCCGCCGTGTTCGGCGTCCTGGAGCGCACGCCGGCCGGCCGGGGCGGCGAGATCCAGCTGACCGACGCCCTGCAGGAGCTGGCCGCGGCCGGCACGGTGCACGGGGTCGTCTTCTCGGGCCTGCGCTACGACACCGGCGACAAGGCCGACTATCTGCGCACGGTGGTCCGCCTGGCGTGCGCCCGCCCGGACCTGGGACCAGAATTCCGCGCCTGGCTCAGGGAGTTCGTGGCGAGCCAGGAGGACTACAAGGAGGACGAGGAGGACGAGGAGAACAAGGACGGCGAGATCGGTGAGGCCGGGGGGCGGGCACGGCGCAGGGCAGCCTGAGGACATGGGCAAAGACACGGCAGGAGGGCGGCCGGCCGGGCCCCTCCTGCCCCATGTCCCGTAGGCGTCCTAGCTGTTGGGACGCAGCGTCCACACCACCGTCATCTCGCCCGTCACGGCGCCGTCCGCGCGGCGGATCTCGATCGCCACAGGGAACTCGGGGCGCTGTCCGGCGTCCAGTTCGGCCACGACCTCGGCGGCCGGGCGGCCCAGGGTCGCGGTCGCCGTGACGGCGCCCATCGCCAGCTTCTTGTAGGCGATCTCGGCGCGCACGGCGAGCGGCACGGCGCGCGAGAGCTGGTCGCCGAAAGCGGCCAGCACGATGGCGCCGCTGGCCGACTCGCCGAGCGTGAACATCGCACCGGCGTGCGGCCCGCCCACGTGGTTGTGGTACGCGCCCTGGTCCGGCAGGGACACCACGGCCTGCTCCGGAGAGGTCTCCAGGAACTCCAGGTTCAGCGTCCGGGCCATGGGCACGGTGGCGGCGAGCATCTCGCCGATCGACATCTGGTCTGCGCTCATGCCCGCATGTTACTTGTGAGTAGCAGGGCTGGCCAGTGTCGTTCCGATCACCTCTGTATCGTTGCCGCCCATGTGGCCAGGGGAACAGCCGCCGGGGAGCGGCCCGCAGCACAATCCGTACCAGCAGCCCGGCTACCAGCAGCCGAACCCGTACCAACAGGCCGCCCCCCAGCAGCCGAACCCGTACCAGCAGGGCCCCCAGCAGCCGAACCCGCAGCAGCACTACGGCGGGCAGCAGCCGCCCGCCCCGTGGGACCGGCCCACCACCGCGGCGCCCCCGCCGCGGCCGGGCGGCGGACGCACCAAGCTGGTGGCGGTCCTCTCGGCGGCGGCCGTGGTCGTCGCCGCGAGCGTGACCGGGTTCCTGCTGCTCGGCGGCAAGGGTGAGGACGAGGCCGGTCCCGGGCCGAGCACCACCTCCGCCGCGCCGACGTCCTCCGCCTCCCCGGCGGACGACCCGCGCTCGGCCGGGGGCGGCCAGAAGCCGACGGTCGCCGGGTGGAAGGTCGTGGTGAACCCGGACACGGGCATCGCCTTCGACGTCCCCGCCGACTGGCAGGTGCGCGCCACCTCCTGGGTCCACTACGTCACCGACGACGCCGACCCCGACGAGAAGATCCTGGCCGCCATGAAGGCCCCCGCCGTGCTCAAGGAGAAGTGGTGCGGCACGGACGCGGACAAGGACGGCAGGACGGACTACACCTCGCTCGCCAACGTCGGCACCCGCGCCAACAAGGACGCCGGAACGACCGCGGAGGTCGCCCGCGGGGACTCGGCGAACTGGGTCTACGGCCAGTACGCCCAGCCCAACCACAAGAAGGTCTCGACCGGACGGGTCGGCTCGTTCACCACCACCTCCGGCATCACGGGCAGCGTCGCCACCTCGCGTTCGTCCGGCGTGGAGAAGAAGGGCAAGTGCGACGTGGACGGCAAGGCGACCACCTTCGCCTTCAAGGACGCCGACGGGGCCCTGCTGTCGTGGTCCTTCGTCGGCGCCGCCGGCGTCTCCGAGGAGGTCCCGGACGCGACCGTACGCAAGATCATGGCAACGGTACGGCTGTACCACGTGTCGGATTCCTGAGCCGGCCGCTTCGGTACGTCCCCGACGAGGGCCGGTGACCGAACCGTGTCCCCGGGCGCACTAGGGTTACTGGCCATGTGGCCAGGAGAGCAGCCGCCCGGGGGCGAGCAGAACCCGCAGAACAACCCGTACCAGCAGCCGGGTTACCAGCAGCCGAATCCGTATCAGCAGCCCGGTTACCAGCAGTACCCGCAGCAGCAGAACGGGCAGCAGCAGCCGTACGGACAGCAGCAGCCGGCACCGTACGGTCAGCAGCCGCAGTGGGGGCAGCCGCCCACCACGCCCCTGCAGCAGCCGGGCGCGCCCCTGCCGCAGCCCCCGAAGGGCGGCGGCGGGCACACGAAGCTGATCGCGATCACGGCGGCCGCGGCGGTCGTGATCGCCGCCGGTGTGACCGGTTTCCTGGTGCTCGGCGGTTCGAAGGACGACAAGGCGGACAACGGCAAGGGTGGCGGGCACACGAGCCAGTCGCCGACGCAGAGCCCCACGGCCACCTCCTCCTCGGCCGACGACGACCCGCGCGGCGGCGAGGCGGAGAAGCCGACCATCGCGGGCTGGAAGGTCGTGGTGAACGCCAAGTGGGGCATCGCCTTCGACGTGCCGGCCGACTGGGAGGTCCAGTCGAGCGGCCTCGCCATCGGCTTCGAGTTCCAGAAGTCCGACAAGGACAAGGGCATCACCATGTCGGGCCTGGCCGAGTACCGGTCCAAGTGGTGCACGTCCGACGACGACAAGGACGGCCGGACCCAGGACACGCCGCTGGCCGTCGTGGGCAGCAAGGGCGCGAGCGGGGCCAAGAACACGGACGAGATCGCGATCAACACCCCGCCCTGGTGGGTGTACGGCGGCTACACCATGCCGGACAAGAAGAGCATCTCCTGGGACAAGAAGCCCACCGCCTTCACGACCGACTCGGGCATCGTGGGCAGTTACGCCTGGGCCCAGTCGACCGACACACCGCGCAAGGGCAAGTGCGTCACCGACGGCAAGGCGCTCACGTTCGGCTTCAAGAACTCGGCCGACGACTACGTGTCGGTCAACTTCTACGGAGCCAAGGGCGTGAAGGACGAGGTCTCCAGGGCGACCGTCCTGAAGATCCTCAGCACGGTCCGCCTGCACGGCACCCCGACGGCCGACTGACCGGCGCTGGCGGGCCCCGCCGAGTCCGTGTTCGGTCGTACTCCCGCGCTGTGGGGCTGCGCCACCCTGGTCGTGCTGGTCACGGCCCTCGTCCTGCTGATCCCGGACGTCCGCGCCCTGACCCGCCGCACCGAGCGGGTCGCCGCCTCCTGCGCCGGCGGCGAACGCCCGGTCGGAGGCTCGGACGAACACATCGTTCGGCAGTGCGGCACGGCGGCGCGTGGGGTTGCCCCAGCGGCTCTCCCTGACGGCAGGCCCGCTGCGGCTGCTGGAGGGCGGCTTTCCCGGCCGGGACTGTGTGCGCGCGGTCGCCGAGCACCACGTGAAGGGGGCGCCCGCGGCGGTCCGGCGCCGCCCGTCGCGGTGATCCGGGCCCGCAGGGGCAGGCCCTCAGCCGATGCCGAACGCCCCGTCGGGCGGCTCGGGCGAAGGTACGGCGTCGTCGTCCTGGACCGGCCGGGCGTCGCCGGTGAAGTCCCGCAGGGCCGGGCCGTGTTCGACGCGGGCCGGGAAGGCGTCGGCGGCGGTACGGCGTGCCAGGGCAGCCGTGTCGACCGGGCGGTGGGAGGCCACCAGGATCGCGTTGCCGAACCGCCGGCCGCGCAGCACACCCGGTTCGGCGATCAGCGCCAGCTCCTCGAACGCGGCCGCGAAAGTGGCCAGTTGGGAGCGCAGGAAGGCGAACGGCGCCGCATCGGCGAGGTTGGCCAGATACACGCCGCCGGGACGCAGCACGCGCTCGGCCTCGCGGGCGTAGGTGAGCGAGGTCAGGTGGGCCGGGACGCGCGAGCCGCCGAACACGTCGGCGATCAGGACGTCGGCCGAGTCGTCCGGCGCGGCCTCGAGCCAGGCCCGGGCGTCGGCGGCGTGCAGCGCGACGCCCGAGCCCGCCGGCAGCGGCAGATGCTCGACGACCAGCTCCAGCAGGGCGCGGTCGGCCTCGACCACGTCCTGCCGGGAACCGGGACGGGTGGCGGCCAGGTACCGGGGCAGGGTGAGCGCTCCCCCGCCCAGGTGCACCACGTCCAGCGGCCGCCCGTTCTCGTCCAGCGTGTCCAGCACGTACCCGAGCCGCCGGGCGTACTCGAACTCCAGGTACGCCGGATCGTCCAGGTCGACGTAGGACTGTGGTGCCCCGTCGACCGTGAGCAGCCAGGCGTGCTCCCGGTCGACGTCCGGCATCAGTTTGGCGGTGCCGTGGTCGGTGGCCCTGAGGACCGGTATGGCTTCGCTCACGGCACCATTGTCACCGGTTCAGCCCACGGAGGTGACCGTGCCGGCCCCCACCGTCCTGCCGCCCTCGCGGACGGCGAAGCCGAGCCCCGGCTCCAGCGGCACCTCCCGGCCCAGTTCGACGGTCATCTCCACCGTCTCCCCGGGCCGGGCGACCGCCGCCTCGCCGAGGTCGATGTCGCCGACCACGTCCGCCGTGCGGATGTAGAACTGCGGCCGGTACCCGGTGGACACCGCGGTGGTGCGGCCCCCCTCGCGGCCCGACAGGACGTACACCCGCGCGGAGAACCGGCGGGCCGGCACCACACTGCCCGGTGCCGCCACGACGTGCCCGCGCCGGACCGCGTCCCGCGGGACCCCGCGCAGCAGCAGCGCCACGTTGTCCCCGGCCTGCGCCTCCTGCATGGGCTTGCCGAAGGTCTCCAGCCCGGTCACGACCGTCTCGACGTCCGCGCCGAGCACGTCGACGCGGTCGCCGATCCGGACCACACCGCGCTCCACCGCGCCGGTGACCACGGTCCCCCGCCCGGTGATGGTGAGCACGTTCTCCACGGGCAGCAGGAACGGCGCGTCCAGGTACCGCTCGGGCATCGGGACGTAGGTGTCCACGGCGTCGAGCAGCGCCTCGACGGAGGCCGTCCAGCGCGGGTCGCCCTCCAGGGCCTTCAGCCCGGAGACCCGTACGACGGGCACCGCGTCCCCCGGATAGCCCTGCGCGGTGAGCAGTTCGCGGACCTCCAGCTCGACCAGGTCGGTCAGCTCCTCGTCGCCCGCGTCGGCCTTGTTCAGCGCGACGACGATGTGGTCGACGCCGACCTGGCGGGCGAGCAGGACGTGCTCGGCGGTCTGCGGCATGATCCCGTCGAGCGCGGAGACGACGAGGATCGCCCCGTCGAGCTGGGCGGCGCCGGTGACCATGTTCTTGACGTAGTCGGCGTGGCCCGGCATGTCCACGTGCGCGTAGTGCCGGGTGTCGGTCTCGTACTCGACGTGCGCGATGTTGATGGTGATGCCGCGGGCGGCCTCCTCCGGGGCCCGGTCGATGCGGTCGAACGGCACGAAGGTGCCGGTGCCGCGCTCGGCCAGGACCTTGGTGATGGCGGCGGTCAGGGTGGTCTTGCCGTGGTCGACATGGCCCATCGTGCCGATGTTCAGGTGCGGCTTGGTGCGCACGTATGCCGTCTTGGACATGGCTGTACCTCGAAGCCTCTCAGCCGTACGAAGGAACGCGGGACCCCAAGGACTGGCCGACCCTCCCCCTGCGGGGTCCGCCGGACGTTCCGGAGAGGGTCAGCTTCGGGCGCCGTCGACGGCGGCCACGAGGATCGGGACGGCAGCCTTCGGCGCATCCGCGACGGCGGATGCTGCGAGGAGGAAGGCGTACCGGAACATGTCGACGATCATCGCCGACGTTTTGTCCGGCGTCGAATGGTTTTTCGCCGCGGCGGAGTGGGACACACTCCGCGGTCTGACCATCGGACCATGCGGCGATCACACTCGTTCGTCGGTTACTGTCACCGGATGCCCGATGCCACCAACCGCTCTGGCGGCACCGCCACGGCCTGTTCCCCGGCCGCCGCGGCGGAGGTCGCCGTCCCCCTGCCCCGCGCGGGGCTCGCCGCCCGCTGTACGCGCGCGGTGCTGTCGCCGTACGCGCGGCTGTCGTTGCTGCTCGCCCTCCTCGCGGGTGCCGCGGTGTGCGTGCTGCTGTTCGAGCCGCAGCGGCTGCTGACGCACGGCTGGCCGCCGCAGCTCGGCGGAGCCGCGGCGGCCGTGGTGTTCGCGGTGGCGTACGGGCTGTGCACCGTGGCGTTCGTGCCGCGGCCGCTGCTGAACCTGGCGGCGGGCGCCCTCTTCGGCTCCCAGCTGGGGCTCACGACGGCCCTGGCGGGCACGGTGCTCGGGGCCGGGGTGGCCTTCGGGCTCGGCCGGACACTCGGGCAGGACGCGCTGCGCCCGCTGCTGCGGGGGCGCTGGCTGAAGGCGGCCGACGGGCAGCTCAGCCGGCACGGCTTCCGTTCGATGCTGGCGGCGCGGCTCTTCCCGGGGGTGCCGTTCGCGGCGGCGAACTACTGTGCCGCCGTGTCCCGGATGGGCTGGCTGCCGTTCCTGCTGGCCACGGGGCTGGGCTCGATCCCCAACACCGCCGCCTACGCGGTCGCCGGGGCCCGGGCCTCGGCGCCGACCTCGCCGGCCTTCCTGATCGCGATGGCGTGCATCGCCGTACCGGCGCTCGCGGGCACGGTGGTGGCCTGGCGCAAGCGCCACCACCTGCGCGGCCGCTGAGCCGCCGCGCCTCTCGCCGTACCGTCAGACCCTTTCCAGGATCATCGCGTTGGCGAGTCCGCCCGCCTCGCACATGGTCTGCAGGGCGTAGCGGGCGCCGCGCTCGCGCATCGCGTGGACGAGGGTGGTGGTCAGCCGGGTGCCGCTGGCGCCGAGCGGGTGACCGAGGGCGATGGCGCCGCCGTGCACGTTGACCCTGGCGAGGTCGGCGCCGGTGGCCTGCTGCCAGGCGAGGACCACGCTGGCGAAGGCCTCGTTGACCTCGAACAGGTCGATGTCGTCCAGGGCCAGCCCCGCCCTGCGCAGCACCTTCTCGGTGGCCGGGATCACCCCGGTGAGCATCAGCAGCGGGTCGGAGCCGGTCACGGCGAAGCTGTGCAGGCGGGCGAGGGGGCGCAGGCCGAGGAGGGCCGCGGTCTCGCTGGAGGTGATCAGGACGGCTGAGGCGCCGTCGTTGATCGGGCTCGCGTTGCCCGCGGTGACGTTCCACTCGATCTGCGGGAAGCGCTCGGCGAAGGCCGGATCGTGGTAGGCGGGCCTGAGACCGGCAAGGGTCTCGGGTGTGCTGTCCGGGCGCACGCACTCGTCGCGGGCGACGCCGTCCAGGGGCGCGACCTCGGCGTCGAACAGGCCCGACTGCCACGCGGCGGCGGCCTTGCGGTGCGAGGCGACGGCGAACTCGTCCATCCGCGCCCGCGTGAGGGACCACTTGGCCGCGATGAGCTCGGCGCTGATGCCCTGCGGGACGAGCCCCTCCGGGTAGCGCTCGGCGATGCCGGGGCCGAAGGGGTCCGCGCCGGGCGGCACGTTGGACCACATCGGCACCCGGCTCATCGACTCCACGCCACAGGCGACGACGAGGTCGTACGCGCCCGAGACGACCCCCTGGGCGGCGAAGTGCACGGCCTGCTGGGAGGAGCCGCACTGGCGGTCCACGGTGGTCGCCGGGACCGTCTCGGGGAAGCCGGCGGAGAGCACGGCGTACCGGGTGGTGTTCATGGCCTGCTCGCCGACCTGGTCGACGGTGCCGCCGATGACGTCGTCGATGAGCGCCGGGTCGACGCCGGAGCGCTCGACGAGGGCGCGCAGGGTGTGGGCGAGGAGCTGCACGGGGTGGACGTGGGCGAGGGAGCCGTTGGGCTTGCCCTTGCCGATGGGGGTGCGTACGGCTTCGACGATGACTGCGTCGCGCATGCTGCGGGCCTCCTTGGCCGACGGGGCGGTGACCGGTGCGATTACCGGTGAGTAGGAAATCCAAACTCACCATAGCTCGGTGGGTTGGAAAATCAAACCCTCCACTAGAATGTCCCCCATGGCCGCCACGAAAGACCCGCGCCCCTGCTCCATCGCCGACGCCCTCGCCCTGGTCGGCGAGAAGTACTCCCTGCTCGTCCTGCGGGAGGTGTGCCTGGGCAACGGCCGCTTCGACCAGCTGGTGCGCAACATCGGCGCCCCGCGCGACATCCTGGCCGCGCGGTTGCGCCGGCTGGTGGACGCGGGGATCCTCACCAAGCGCGCCTACAGCGAGCGCCCGCAGCGATTCGAGTACCGGCCCACACCGGCGGGCCTCGAGCTGGAACCGGTCCTGATGACCCTCAAGGAGTGGGGCGACCGGCATCTGCGCAAGGGCACCGACCTGCCCATGGTGGTCGAGCACACGTGCGGCAACGAACTGGTGCCGGTGCTCACCTGCCGGGCCTGCGGCGAACCCGTGCACCACGAGGACCTGACGGCCCACCCCCAGGCCCCGGGCTGGACGGTCGCGGGCCCGACGGCGGCCTGACACCCCGCCGCGCGCCTACCGCGCCCGGCGGTACGGGACCCCGGCGGCGGGCCGGTCGCGGACGCCCGGCCGTGCGACGGCCGCCCCGCCCGGCAGAGCCGGGAACGCCCCGGCGCTCACCAGGGATGCGCCTCCAGGTAGGTGACGACGTCCTCGCGCCGCCAGGCCCCGTCGGCCACGACCACCCGGTACCGCCGGCGGAGTGTGTCGCCGGGGGCGAGTGCCAGTTCCTCGTAGAACGCCCAGGAGGGAGCGACCCCGGCGAACGGGTCGTTGCGGACGAACCAGTGGGCCGGGTGGGCGCCCCGCTCGCCGGCGTGGTCGTTCTCGGGGGCGTGCGCGAAGAGCAGGGTCGCGTGGCCGTCGACGCCGTCGTGCTCGCCGGAGAAGGCGAGCCAGGGCGCCTGGGTGCCCATCAGCCCGGGCCCCTCCCCCTCGGGCCCGGTGATCCGGCCGTCCCGGAACGCCCGCGGGCCGCGCCAGAACAGCCCGGTGTAGCCGGCCATCTCCCGCCCGGCCGTGGTCGGGCTGCCGAACCGCAGCGGCTCCGCGCGCCGGTTGGTGACGGCGCTCGTCCAGGTCAGCGCCCATGAGCCGGAGTCCGGTTCCACGTCGTGGACCTCGATCCGCCGCTCCTCCTCGGCCCACAGCTCACCGTCGTGCGGGTGCCAGGTCAGCCGCTCGGCGATGACGGCCCGGCCGCCCTCCGCCCGGACCTCCTCGAACCCGGCGTGCCGCATCGAGCCGACCCGCTCGGGGAGTGCGAGATACCCCTGGCCATGGACATAGCTGTTGCCGCCCCACAGGTTGGCGCCCGACAGGTGCGAGGAGGTCAGCGACAGGCCCTTGTGCCAGCGGTGGTCGTTGGGCCGGTAGTCGGTGACGACGGCACCGGCGAGGGTGCGGACCGGGTGCAGGTACGGCTTGGGTGCCTCCCAGGCCGCCTCCGGGCGGTAGACGTAGGCGAACAGCTCGACGCCGGTGGCCGGTTCGGCCACCGTGATCCGGTCGCCGTGTGCGTGGACGAGACGCAGCCCGCCGCTCATGCCGGTACCTCCTCGGCCGTTCCTGGCGCCCAGCCGGGCGCGTCGCCGTGCAGGGCGGTGTAGTACGGGTCGCCGGAACCGATGTCGCCGGCCCGGACGGTCGCGTCCGTGAACGCCGACTTGTACAGCGCGGTGATCAGCTCCAGGCTGGTGCGCCCGTCCGCCCCGCTGCTGCGCGGCCGCTCCCCGGCGCGCATGCTCGCGACCAGCTCGCGCAGTTGCGCGAGGTGGGAGCTGGGCACGTCGGGACCGAAGTGGCGCCAGGCGGCGGCCCGTTCCGGGGGCACGCCCGGGGCGGGAGTGATGCGCCAGTTGTCGTTGGCGTGGCCGTACAGGTGGGTCAGTTCGACGGTGGCGCGCTCGCAGTCGATGCGGATGCGGGAGACCTCGTCGGGGCTGAGCACGCTGTTGACCACCGTGGCCAGCGCGCCGCTCTCGAAGCGGACGAGGGCGGTGGAGACGTCCTCGGTCTCCACGTCGTGCACCAGCCGTCCGGCCATGGCCCGCACCTCGCTCCACGGCCCGAGCAGGTCCAGCAGCAGATCCATCTGGTGGATGCCGTGGCCCATGGCCGGTCCGCCGCCCTCGGTGCGCCAGCGGCCCCGCCAGGGCACCGCGTAGTAGGCGGTGTCCCGGTACCAGGTGGTCTGGCAGTGGGCCACCAGGGGGCGCCCCATGGCCCGCTCGGCGAGCAGCCGCCGTACGTGGGAGGAGCCGGAGCCGAAGCGGTGCTGGAAGACGATCGCCGCGTACGGCCCGCCGGCGGTGCCCTCCTCGGCCTCGATCGCGTCGAAGTCGGCGAGCGAGGGCACCGGCGGCTTCTCGCACCACACCCAGGCCCCGGCGCGCAGCGCGGCGACGGTCTGGGCGCGGTGCAGGGTCGGCGGGGTGCAGACGGAGACGAGGTCGGGCCGCTGCTCGGCCAGCATCCGGTCCAGGTCGGTGTAGGCGTGCGGGATGCCGGTGTCCGCGCACAGCGCCTCCACGGCGCGCTCGTCGACGTCGACGGCGGCGACGACCTCCGTCTCGCCCTCTTCGGCGAGCCGGGCCAGCGCGGGCAGATGGCAGCCGCGCCCGATGGCGCCGGTTCCGACGACCGCGGCCCGGATGCGCCGCCCGGCGAAGGGGGCGGTCGGGAGTGGGGAGCGGGACATGGGCGGTTTCAGCACTCCTCCGGGGACGGCTACGGGCTCTGGGCGCCGCCGCGATTCTCTCAGCAAGCGCTTTCTGCTGCTCGGCAACGTAAGCGTCGGCCCCGACGCGGGTCAACACCGCCCCGAGTTCGCCCCGTCGGGGGTCAGTCCTCGGTGACCAAACCCATACGGTCTGTGTAGCCGCGCGGTAGCGCACGGTCAGTTCTTGCCCCTAGGCTTGTCGGCATGTCCCCCGATTCCCCGCCCCCTGGTTCCGTGCGCTCCGCTGCCGAGCTGAACGAGCAGATCCGGGCGCTGTGGCTGCGCGCGAGCGGATCCCTGACGGCCGAGGAACGCGCGGAGTACGAGCTGCTGGTGGTCGAGTGGGCCGAGGCCGTCCGCAGCCGGATCATCAAGGCGGCCTGACCCCCGCCGCGCCCCCGCGTCTACGCCCGCAGGTGCGCGAGCACCTCGTCGGCCACCGGATAGGCCCGCTCCTCGGGCAGCAACTCGGCGGCCCGCTCGAGCCGTCCGGCCCGTACCAGAGCGTGCACCTCGGTGGCCAGCGGTGTCACGTCCTCGACACCGGTGATCCACTCGTCGGCGTACCGGGCGGCCGCCTCCCCCGCGAGGCCGAGCTGCAGCGAGCGGTGGGCCAGCGGGTTGAGGTGCAGGTCCCGCTCAGGATCCCACTGGACGCGGGCCGGGGACCGTCTCAACTCCCGCTTCCACGCGGCCCGGTCCTCGTGCAG
This sequence comes from Streptomyces sp. NPDC030798, assembly GCF_055572275.1. Classification (NCBI taxonomy): domain Bacteria; kingdom Bacillati; phylum Actinomycetota; class Actinomycetes; order Kitasatosporales; family Streptomycetaceae; genus Streptomyces; species Streptomyces sp. NPDC030798. The sequence goes on from NZ_JBVIDR010000018.1 coordinate 100,010, forward strand.
AGCGGACACGTAGTGCGACAGGCACGCGTGGCGCAGCGCCCATTCGAAGCCCTCGCGGCTGATCTCCACGGCCAGCACGGTCTCCTGCCCCTCCTTCGTGCCCCAGCCGCAGCGGTACATCATCCACAGGAAGGACGGCTTGATCCAGGTCAAGCAGTGTTCACAGTTCTATTCATCTCTCTGCGGTCCACCACCCACGCTCGTCAAGGCGCGAGCCGATCAACGATGCGAACGCGGAGGGACGCCGACGGCCGAATGTGATCAACTCGCGTCGCACAGCCGGTAGCCTTCCCACGTGCATTCGTATGAGGAACTCAGTGCGGCAGAGCGCGAGTTGTGGGATGCCTACCCCACTGGTCGTCCAGTGGAGCTCCGCACGGGTGAATCGGGGGACGACCCGGAAGGCGGGGACGACTGGGGAGCCGACCGGACGATCCGCGCCACGGTCGTGGCCGCTCTGCTGCGTGGTGCACATCCCGAGCAACCGGGTACGGCGCCGGCTCTGCGTCTCAGCGGTGCACGCATCAGTGGGGCTCTTGATCTCGACAACGCCGAGATCGGGCATGGGCTGTGGTTCGAGGAGTGCTGGTTCGAGCACGGCGTGAGTTTCTACGGGGCCTCGACCCGTTCGATTTCGATGAAGGGCAGCCGCGTCCCCGGAATCGACTTGACGACAGCCCGCGTCGAGGGTCGTCTGTCACTGAGAGACACTGTTGTGCACGGCACGTTGTCACTCCTGAACACGCGGGTATCCGGCGAGTTGCTTCTCAGCGGGGCGACCCTTGACCAGCCTGATGACTGGGCGATGTTCGCTGGCGGCCTTGTCGTGGAGGGGGGACTCTTCTGCCGACGAGCCACTGTGTACGGGGGAATGCGGCTCCTCGGTGCGCGATTGTCCGGTGGCCTCCACATGGAGCGAGCGCGGATTCACCGTCCCGGCGCCGTCGCGCTCATCGCTGACAATGCCACGGTGACGACGTTGGCGTTGTCGGAGGGATTCACTGTCCATGGGGCGATAAGCCTGCGTGGCACGCAGATATCGGACCAGCTCACCCTCGACGGTGCCATCCTCGACGCTGCCGGCACAACGCTGGACTGCACGCAGATGCGCGCGGGAGTCTTCGCCTACACCCCGGCCGAGGCATCGTCCGGCCTGATCGACCTGCGCGGAGCGCAGATTCTGACCATCCGCGACCGACCGGATGCATGGCCGGGGACTGTGCGGCTGCAAGGGCTCACCTACGATGCCTTGACCGTAGAGGATGGCGCCCCGACGAGCTCCGTCGAAGACAGAGTGGCCTGGATATGCCGGGATCCCGGTTACGCCTCGCAGCCGTACGAGCAACTGGCGAGCTGGTATCGACGAATCGGCCACGACGACGACGCTCGACGAGTGCTGCTTGCCAGGCAACGGCACCGCAGGAGGACCCTGAGCCTGCCGGCACGCCTATGGGGGCACCTGCTGGACGCCACCGTCGGATACGGGTACCGGCCGTGGCTCGCCAGCGTTTGGCTTGCGGCACTGGCTGTGCTCGGGACCGTGGTCTTCAGCGCAAACAGACCGCTACCCACTCAACAGGGTCAGACACCCCCGTTCCACGCCTTCGTCTACACCCTTGACCTCTTGGTCCCGGTCGGCGGGCTCGGCCAGCGCGGCGCCTGGTACTGGACAGGGACGACAGCGTGGCTGGCCTACGCTTTCATCGCAGCCGGATGGCTGTTGACAACGGCTGTCCTTGCCGGAGTGTCGCGAACGTTGAACAAGAACTGATCAAATGTCTGAGGCCGTGGACGGGCTGGACGCATCCACTGCGTCCAGCAGCGTGATCAGCGGACCGTTGTCGGGCTGGGCGTCCGGGTCCCACGCCGTCATCAGGTCGGCCAGGGCATGCGCGTAGTACCTGATGGCGGCGGTGATGCCACGCCTGGTGCAAGGCGCGGGTGCCGAACCGAGGACAGATGCCCACGCGTCCCACGCGGTTCCGCCGAAGCGGTGGTGGGTCGTTCCCGCTTCCCGGTCGCGCAGCAGCATGGCGGCGACCAGCACGTGTCTTGCGAGTTGCAGGGTCAGGTGCCCGCCGATCAATATGTCGTCGCGCGCTGCCTTGAACGAGGCAAGGACCGCGTCGAACCTGAAGTCATTGGTCAACTCATCCATGGGGCCGCCCTTGCCCAGTCCGGCCTGGTCGCGTGAGGGAGTTGCCGTATGCCCCGGGGGGACCGCCGCAGAGATGTCGATTCGGCGCAGGTCTCTCAGCACCAGACGGAGGGTGTAGCGGTGCGGGTCGCCGCTGCGGTTGGATGCGAATTCCGGCGCACAGCGGGAACGGAGGCGTTCGGCGAGGGCTTCCGCCATGCTGACGGGGTCTGGGGTGACGACCAGGACATCGAGGTCGGACCAGCGATCGAGGCCGAGACCGTGCCCTTGGGCAGACCCGTGCGAACGCAGATCGTGAATGCGCGGCTCCTCGTCGGCGAAGGCACGCAGCAACGGCATGAGGTCCGCCTGCCAGCCGGCCGGCGGCAGCCCGTCCGCAGTATCAGTCACGATCACGATCGACAGCTTGGCACTAACAGCTCCCTGCCGGCGGCCAGTCAGGTGGGTCCGGACCACGAAAGCGCCGGCTAGTCGTTCGAAGCCTGGGGCAGCGACAGCGGCGCATAGCCTGTCCGGCGGCCGAGGCAACGACCTGAGCCCTGTGGGTCAGGCTTGAGGTGGTAGTGCCCGTGGCCGGTCCCCCGAGTCCAGAGGGACAGATCGCTGCTCGTCGTTACAGCAGGGGTCTACCTGGAAGGTGAGGACCCAGCAGCCCGGATTTCGGAGCAATTGGGGTGGAAGATGTGCCGCCAGCGCTCCACGTGCGGACCGGAATGAGGCAAACCGCCGTCGCGGGAGAGCAGGACACGCTCGTTCGGCCAGGCTGGGGCAACGGCCTCCAGCTACCAACCGTCTCCGCTGGTGTGCAGGCCTCCTCCGAAAAGCCCGGCGATGCGCACCCTGCTCCCGGCGACTGGCCCCAACCCAGGACACCACAGAGCGGGATCCGCGTCGCGGCTGTCGTCCTCGGGGTCAGGGTCACGATCCCACGCGATCTTCTCCCCCGTGACGGCGTCGAAGAGACCGTGACCCTGCGAGTAACGCGTCCCTGGAGTCTGTGAACGCGGCTTGGTGACCCACGTCAAGCCGCGTTCGTAGACCCTTTCTCTCTGCTGGTCACTGGTCATCAGTCCTCCCGCTCCGCTCATCTGGGGTTGACATCGCTGACACATCGGTCTTCTGCGCTGACAGCACAGTCAGCTACAGGTGTACTCCGGGTCGGCCGCCTGCGCTTCGGCGAACGTGCCGTAGTGGATGGAGCGGTTGATCAGGGTGAAGTCCATGTCGCCAGCGGTGAACCGGCTGGTGTAGTAGTGCCCAGTTGCTGCCCGGGGATTCAGGCCCGTGACAGCGATGCGGCAGGCCCCTTCATGTCGGGGGCTGCGGTGCTGGTGCTCCACGCGGGGCGTGCTTTCGTAGAGGTACCCGATTTCTGCGGTACCGGAGTTCTCAGGGCAACTGATGGTGGCGTTGCTTGAGCGAGAGGTGCTCTCCTTAGTGCGGAGAGTGGCGTGCAGACTCCAGAATGTCTGCTCGATTGTCAGGTAAGTGGTGATCGGCCCCCGGTTTCCACCTTCGGGTATGTGGCTGTCCGGGCTCGGGGACAGGATCACGCGCCAGGTGCCGGTGACCCAGGGGCGGCCGGTAAAACGGTGGACGCCGGGCCAGCGCCAGGCCCACTTGTCGAAAACGACCACGCCGTATCCGACAGCAGCCGGGATATAGGCGAACATGTAACGGAACTGCGATGGGTACAGGCCCAGCACGAGCAGAATGCCTGTGTAGAGGGTGGCGGCGATGGTGGCGCCGGTGCGAATGGTGGTGGCCGTGCCCATTGTCAGCCTCCGTAGCCGAGGTAGTACCAGGCTCTTTCGATCAGTTCTCGCGCGTCCTTCTCGGTCCACTTCTGGCCTTCACCGAAGACCTTCTTGATTCCGTTCGGTTCCACCATGCGCTGCGAACCGGCCCACGTCCTCGTGAGTTGCCGGTAGACCTCCTCCAGACTCGTACGGACCGCGTCATCGAAGTCACCGGCGAGGAAGAGGGGGTTTGGCACGTTGTAGATCAGGCACTCGGAGAAGTACGACGGTAGGGCCTTAATGACGCCCTCGGTCGTGAGGGCGTTTTCCACGTGTTTCAGGACACGCACCACGAACTTGTACCGCAAGTTGGTGGTGGTGTTCTTCGTGCGGCCGTTGGCCAGCTGGTACTCGGGCCAGTTGACGATCCGCTTGCGGTTGCGACCATAAACGACACTTCCCACGTACTGGCCCCCCGGCGCCGAGAAGTCGTACTTCACCCACTTGAAGCACGGCACCACGTCGATGCTGGGACGGCTGCCGACGACCTCCGGCACGTAGAAGGCGATGTTGTGGTCCGCGTTCACCCATCCGAAGTGATTTGTGAGAGCGGCGTACACTTCCTCACGGAGCCTGGTCCTGGTCCACGTCCCCGCATCGGTCTGTTCACCAAACCACCAGGCTGCCGCGCCGTCAGTGTGACAGGGATCGTTCAGCTTCACCATGATGTCCACGTCGCTGTCGCCACGGACGTTGGTCTTGTTGGGGTAGGAACCCTTCGCAGCGACCGTGATGTCAAGCTCCCGGAATGGCCCGTGCCGGTTGACTGCCGACTTCACCATGCGCTCGGCCCGCTCCAGCCGAAGCTGCTCGGAAGGGCCGGGCGGATTCTTCCACTTGTCGATCAGAGCGAGCCGCTGCATGATCGTCAATTGTCTTGCCACGTGCCCCTCCCCGCATTCCGCACTGCACCGGGAACAGCGTACGGGCGGGTCCTGACAAACCGATCTACGTAAGACACGCCCGACCGAGGCTGCAGCCAGCACGGCTACGTCTCAGGCATCACTGACGTGTCGTGAACCTGGGCAGACCGTCGTGCAGGAGTCGTCCATGCCACCGGACCCCTCCGGGATCGCGTGGCCGGTGTGCCCAGTCGCGGCGAGCGACTGTCGAAAACCGTTGGCCACCGTAGCCGGACGAGCCCACGCTGTACGCCATGGAAGAACCGCACCGCAGGATCCGCGCGCTCCACACGGCATCCACGATCACCGTCTACCAGGCTTACTCCCCTGAAATCGGAAGGCCCGCCATCCGTGACGGCCACTTTCCCGCCGCGTGGAAGCCTGACCGCATGACGTGGATCAAACCCAGCTTCCTGTGGATGATGTACCGCTCCAACTGGGGCACGAGCGCCGGGCAGGAGACCGTTCTTGCCGTCGAGATCGATCGCGACGGTTTCGACTGGGCGCTGCGCAACGCGTGTCTGTCGCACTACGTGCCCGAGCAGTACGCAGATCAGGCGGCGTGGAAGCGGCAGTTGCGGCGGTCCCCGGCGCTGGTGCAGTGGGATCCCGAACGCGACCTGAATCTGTGTCCCTTGCCGTACCGATCGCTGCAATTGGGGCTCTCGGGCGAGGCATCGGCACGTTACGCGGACGAGTGGATCGTGTCCATCAGTGATGCGACTCCGCTCGCCCGCCAAATCCGGGCCCTCGTCAGTGGCGGCGATGCGGACTCCGCTGCTCGACTCCTCCCCAAGGAACAGCCGTACCCCGCCGGTGACGAACTACTGGCCCACCTGCGCCCCCTGACCGGCGGTCCGGATGGGTTGGCCAAGGTCTCCCAGGCTGGCTACCACTCGGCATGTCCCGAACCAAGACGGACCGATGCGCAGGAGTCTGTGAAAACGGCTTGATGACCCATGTCAAGCCGCGTTCACAGACCTGTGCCGGACGGAGCGGCGGCGTTCTCATCTCTTCGCGGGCTCCCGCGTGGTTGTCCTGGCTGGCAGGATGGTCAACATGGAGATCATTCCAGGACAAGGCGTGGCCCTCGTCAGAATTGGCGATCCGCGCTCACAGGTCGAGGAGCGCGTCGGGTCTCCGTGTCACGGCCCGGGCGGACAGCGCGCCGTCTACACCACCTCCCCCACGCTGGTGATTCACCTACGCGGCTGACGAGACGGTCGAACTCGTGGAGGTCGGCTACAGCGGCGAAGGCGGCGATACCGAAGCGCACTACGACGGGGTTCAGCTGACCTATCGCTTTCTGGATGACGTCGTCGCAGACCTCCACGCCCTGGGGCACTCGAGCACGCCCTCAGACATCGGCCACGACTTCCACGCCGGCTTCTCCGTGTGGTCCATGCACTCGTTGTGGGCGCGTGACCTCGACCCGGAGGCGGGCGAGGACGACGAACGTGCGGTCTCCGAGGGAGTCTCGGTGGTGCCGTATACCCACTCACCGAAGGCTAGGGCGAGGCAGGGAAGTGGCGGGTATGCCTGGGGAGCGAACGCACTCCGATGCCACCCCTCCGCGGCTCAGCCGGTGTGCCGGTCCGTGGAGAGTAGCCACTGCCAGCGTTGACGTTCCGCGACGAGGGTGGCGGCCACGAGGAGAGACACGAGGATTGCCGCATGGATGGGCCATGCCAACCATGCGGCGATCGCGGCAGCAGCGAGCTGGAGCAGCACAAGCAGGATCGTGACCATACCCGAGACAGGGATGATCACCTGCGCCTTGTCTCCCGGAGTGGAGAAGACGGTCGGGAGGCCGACCAGTACCACCACCGCCAAGACGGCAAGCAGCCATGAGTACCTGGACAAGACCCAGGGAGTGGCCACCCAGGCGACGAGTTCCGCAGCGAAGCGCAGGACGGATGCGATGCGGTCGTCCGGTCTCTCCAAGTTCGCCCCCACAAGCCGTGTCGACCACCATCAGAGGATCTTACGGCCACGGATGGGACTGTGAACGCGCCTTGGTGATCCACGTCAAGCCGCGCTCACAAACCATGGTTGGCGCTTCGAGTCCACAGGGACAGATCGCTGCTCGTCGCTACGGCAAGAGTCTGCCCGGACGGCGAGAATCCAGCGGCACGGAGCTCGGAGTAGTTGGAGTGGAAGATGTGCCACCAGCGCTCCCCGTGCGGACCGGAGTGCGGCAAACCGCCGTCGCGAGAGAGCAGGACACGTTCGTTCGGCCAGGCCGGGGCAACGACCTCCAGCTTCCAACCGTCTCCGCTGGTGGTGTGCAGTCCTCCTCCGAGAAGCCCGGCGATGCGCACCCTGCTTCCGGCGACCGGTCCCAATCCAGGACACTGCAGAGCGGGGTCCGCGTCGGGGCTCCTGTCCTCGGGGTCCGCGTCACGATCCCGCGCGATCTTCTCTCCCGTGACGGCGTCGAAGAGACCATGGCCGTCGGTCGATACGACCATCACCAAGTCCTGGCCGGTGCCGGGGTGCGAGGCGAAGCCGATCCCGAGCAGTCCGCCGACCGGGGCGTAAGCGATGCGCCGCCAGGGCTCGGGCGCCGGTACTACTGGGGCCGCAAGGAGTTTTTGCCGCATCGTCTGTTGGTAGGGGGAAAGCTCCGACTCAGGACCTGGCTGCTCGACCGGAGGTTCGTTCTTCGTCCACTTCGTCACGCAGCCATGATCCATACTTCAGCGGGTTCACCCAACACAGTTCCAACAGCCAGGCAGCAGCCCAGAGCGCACCGGCTCAGCGGTCAGTGTTAGACACGGGTGTCCCAGCCAGGCGGAGTCTTGGGCAGGCTGATCAGTGCATCGATCCCCAGGTGCTCCAGCAGGAGAGCCTTGAGTCCGCGGCCGTCGATGAGTTCCATACGGCCGGTGCGGTAGGCGAAATCCTTGCTGGCCTTACCGAACCATGCGGTGGTGACGATGATCCCCTTCGCTGCGGCTTTGTCATGCATGACGCCGGCCAGAGCGCGCACCGTGTCGGCTGGTACCGCATTGCGGGTGCGCTTCGCTTGGATGATGCACAGCCCACCCACGATGGGATCCTCGTTGGTGGCGACGGCGTCTATACCGTCATCACGGGAAGCCTGCGTCACCCAGGCTTTGAGGCCAATGGCCTCGAACAGGCGCCGAACGAGGTGCTCGAACTCGATCGGATCCAGTTCCATGAGGTCGAGGCGGTGATCGAGCCCGGCGACGACGTCGAGGTCCGGCCCCCACTTGTACTTGGTGAGGTCGAAGGTGACGACAGGACGGACGGGTTCAAGGTCGTAGGGGTGCTGTGAGACGACAGCGTTCAGATGCCGGAGGCATTCGACCGGGTCGAGCTCAGGCTCGTCCAAGACAAGATCGTCCAGAGTCTCCCTGGTCGCGCGCACGCTGATGAGGCAGGGACGGATCGCCTTGCCGGTGGCACGGTTCTTCGCTTTCACATGGCCGTTGAAGACGACCACATCGACCAAGGCTGCAGGGGCCAGCGTGAGCACTTCATTGATAGCGCGCAGGGCCAGGCGAGCGACCAGGAGCCGGTACATCTGTTTGATCTCAGCCTCTTTGCGTGGCTGGGCAGTCACAGCAGGTGGAGTCGAGGCCTTGTACCGGTATGCAGCCGCCGTCGGTACGACTGACTGCCCCGGTAGATCCACTTCCAGGAGCAACTCGCGTGCCTCTGGGACAAACGCGCATCGCCACGAGTCGCGCAACCCCTCAGGGTAGGACGCCTCGGTCATAGCGGCTTGCACAGCATCAGTGAGTGCCTCAGGATCGCCCGCCACGAGCGCCGCTTGCACTCTCTCAAGCCAATCAGGTGACGGAATGTACGGCGAAGAGAGAACAGAGTTCAGCTGTAAGACCCTTCGCTGCACCTCCGCTGTTCGCTGCTCAGCCTGCGCCCGCAGTTCCTGAGCCGCCTGCTGTTTGGCAAGTCGCTCCCGCTCAGCCGTTTGCCGCTGCGCAGCCCTTTTCTTCGCTTCAGCCTGTCGAGCTCGCGCCGCTTCGCGCTTGGCCAAGTCACGTTCGACCTGTTCAGCGGCCCGCGCTTGGGCCAGGCGCTCCCGCTCCGCAGCCTTCTGTGCCCGCGTCCACTCCTGGGCCTGCTCCCGATCCTGCCGCGCACGCTCTCGCTCTAGGCGCTTCCGCTCCTGCTCGGCAGCGCGCGCCGCTCGCTCCTGCAGTTGCTGCTGGCGCTTGGCTTCGGCTTCCTTGGCCTTCTGTGCATCGCGATACGCCTGGACCAACTGTGCCGTCAGTGATTTTTTCCGAGCCATCGTCCCCCCAACCACGGTGCTGGCAACGACTATGCCCAAGCGCCTGGCCGGCCAGTCGCAGGCAGGAAGGTTGGCTCGATCTGCGCTCAACCGGCACGGCCCGAGCACCGGGAGACTGCATCCCTAACAGGGACGAGCCGCCGCACTCATGCGCTCACTCGTCTGCGGCTTGGGTCGCTGCCCCTCGGAGTCTGTCAACACGGCTTGATGATCCAGGTCATCCGGTCCCGCTTCCAGGCCGCCGGAAAGCGGCCGGTGCGGGCCGCCGGGCCGCCGATCTCCGGGCGGTAGGCCTGGTAGACGGTGAGCGTCGACTCCGTGTGGCGGGCGCGGACACGGAATGTGGGTTCGGGTGCGGTCGATGGCTGGACTGACTGATCGTTCACGTGGGCAGGTTGGGACACCGGGCACGCGCCGCGCCACCGAATATCGGGGGACGCGATTCAGTCGGCGTCGAGCTGGTGGTCGGCCCAGACGTAGCTTTCGGGCAGCAGGTCGGTGATGGGCACGGCCCGGAGGCGGTCGCCCTGGCCGACGATCACCTGGAGGTGGGGGAAGTAGTCGAGGAGGACCTGCCGGCACCGGCCGCACGGAGGAACCACCCCTCGGTCGCGGTCGCCCACGGCGACGACCGTGTCCAGCTCGTGGGCCCCCTGGGCGGCCGCCGTACCGATGAGGACCAGCTCGGCGCAGGGCCCTCCGGTGAAGTGGTAGGCGTTCACCGCGGTGACGATCCGGCCGTCCCGGGCGCGGGCCGCGGCGGCCATGGTGTGGTTGTCGCCCCGGCAGCGCGTGCGGGCGACGTGCGCCGCGGCCTCGACGAGCTCGTGGTCGACAGGGTGGGTCTGCGTGGTCATCTCTCCGCCTTCGTCGGGTGCCGGCCACCCATGTCCCTGACCCGCGCGGCCGGCCCACGTGACAACTTCCGTCCCGCCGTGCCCCGCTGCGCGCCGAGGAGGGGGACCGATCAACACTGTGCCAGGTCCGGCAGCCCTCCCCCACATGGCCCAGTCGGAGCGGCCTGAAGCGCTGTGGTAGGTGTGCCGACCGAGGGCGGTTTCTCCGTGCAGCGGCACGACGAGCCCCCCCGTTCGAGTACCGGCCGGCCGCCGGCCGGCGCACGCCCCCTTGGCACCTCGGCCCCGGTGCCCAACACTGTGCCGATGACGCAGCGCGTGGAGCTTGCGACCGTGATGGACCGGCTGGCCGTGGACGAGGTGGTGACCGAGTACGCGATGGCGGTGGACGACGGTGACTGGGCCGCGTACCGGGACCTGTTCACGGCGGACGGGCGGGCCGACTACCGGTCCGCCGGCGGCATCGAGGGCGATGCCGGGCGGGTGGCCGGCTGGCTCGAGGAGAGTCTGTCGCTGTTCGCGATGCGGCAGCATCTCATCGTCAACCGCCGGGTCCGGTTCGGGATCCTGGAGCACGACACCGGGGACACCGCCAGGGTGCGGGCGGACTACATCAACCCGATGCGGTTCGCGGGCACCGGCGGCTCCGGTGCCCCGGACCTGGAGTGCGGGGGCCGGTACGACTTCGGTCTGCTGCGCACCCCGGACGGCTGGCGGCTGCGCGAGGTCGTCGTGCACGAGAAGTGGCGGCGGATGCCGGAGCGCAGCCCGGCCGCGGTGACCGACTGAACCGGCTCGCCCTGTCGGAGATCGCTTCCGGCGCGCACACTGGAGCCAGCCCTGGGTAGGGAGACTCCGTATGAGGACGATCGACCGCTGGCTGACCTCCCCGTGGCGGCGCTCGGGTGCCGCCGCCCTCGCGGGTGCCCTGCCCGTGTTCGCGTTCCCGGCGCCCGCGCTGTGGTGGTTCGCGTACGTCGCCCTGGTCCCGTGGATCCTGCTGGCCCGCTCGGCGCCGACCGGCAAACGGGCCGCCTACGACGGATGGTGCGGCGGTTTCGGGTTCATGGTGGCCGTGCACCACTGGCTGCTGCCGAGCCTGCACGTGTTCATCTTCCTGATAGCCGGGCTGCTGAGCGTTCTGTGGGCGCCCTGGGGATGGCTGACCCGCAGGTTCCTCGGCGGGACACCCTCGCCGGGGCGGTGCGCGGCCGGACTGCTGCTGCTGCCGTCGGCGTGGCTGATGGTGGAACTGGTCCGCTCCTGGCAGGGGCTCGGCGGGCCCTGGGGGATGCTGGGATCCAGCCAGTGGCAGGTGGGGCCGGCGCTGCGGCTGGCCTCGGTCGGCGGGGTGTGGCTGCTCAGCTTCCTGGTGGTGGCCGTCAACGTGGCGGTGGCGGTGCTGGTGTCCGTGCGCGCCTCGCGCCTGCCGGCCGTGGCCTCCCTGGTCACCACCGCCGTGGCGGCCTCCGCCGCCTGGGCGTGGGCCCCGCGCCCGGACGTGGCCGGGCGGGTGCGGATCGCCGTGGTCCAGCCGGGGATCGTGGACGGGCGTGACAGCCCCGTGAAGCGGTTCGACCGCGAGGAGCAGCTGACCCGGCGGCTCGCCGGGCAGGGCGTCGACCTGGTGGTGTGGGGCGAGTCCAGCGTCGGCTTCGATCTGGGGGACCGGCCCGACCTGGCCGGCCGGATCGCCGCGCTGTCCCGGCAGACCGGCGCCGACGTGCTGGTGAACGTGGACGCGCGCCGCTCCGACCGGCCCGGCATCTACAAGAGCTCCGTGCTCGTCGGCCCCGACGGGCTCACCGGTCAGCGCTACGACAAGATGCGGCTCATCCCGTTCGGCGAGTACATCCCGGCCCGTTCCGTGCTGGGCTGGGTCACTTCGATGGGCAAGGCTGCCGCCGAGAACCGGCGGCGCGGCACCGAGCAGGTGGTGATGAACGTCGGGCACGGGCTGCGGGTCGGCCCGCTGGTCTGCTTCGAGACCGCGTTCCCGGACATGAGCCGCCACCTCGCCGCGGACGGCGCCGACGTGCTCCTCGGCCAGTCGTCCACCTCCACCTTCCAGGGGAGCTGGGCCCCCGAGCAGCACGCCTCGCTGGCGGCGCTGCGGGCCGCGGAGACCGGCCGCCCGATGGTGCACGCGACCCTGACCGGCGTCTCGGCCGTCTACGGGCCGGCCGGGGAGCGCCTCGGCCCCTGGCTCGGCACCGACGCGAGCACCGCCCGCGTGTACGACGTACCGCTGGCGCAGGGGGTGACGCCGTACGTCCGCTTCGGCGACTGGCCGGTGCACGGCGCGCTGCTGATCCTGGCCGCGCTGTGCGTGACCGAGGGGGCGCGGGCGCTCAGGCTGCGGCGGTCGGGCCGAGAACCGCTCGTACGACCCGCTCGCACAGTTCGTGAGTCGCCAGCGCGTCCCGGGCGCTGAGCACCTTGCCTGCGCGCACGGCGTCGAGGAAGGCGAGGACCGCCTGTTCGATGCCGCGCTGCCGGGCCACCGGCACCCAGTCGCCGCGCCGCCGCACCGTCGGCTGGCCCTTGTGGTCGACGACCTCGGCGAGGTTGATCACCTGACGCTTGGTGTCCTGCCCGGAGACCTCGAGGATCTCCTCGGCCGAGCCGCTGAGCCGGTTCATCACGCCGAGCGCGGTGAAGCCGTCCCCGGAGAGCTGCAGCACGACGTGGTGCAGCAGGCCGCCCTGCGTGCGGGCGCGCACGGTGACGTCCTCGACGGGGCCCGGTACCAGGAACCGCAGGGTGTCGACGACGTGGATGAAGTCGTCGAGGATCATCGAGCGCGGCTCCTCGGGCAGTCCGACCCGGTTCTTCTGCAGGAGGATCAGCTCGCGCGGGTGGTCGGCGCACTGCGCGTACGCGGGCGCGTAGCGCCGGTTGAAGCCGACGAAGAGGGAGGTGCCGCGCTCCTCGGCCAGCCTCACCAGGCGTGCGGAGTCGGCGAGTTCATGGGCGAGCGGCTTGTCCACGTACGTCGGTACGCCCGCGTCGAGCAGCCGGGTGACGATCTCGGGGTGGACGGCGGTGGGCGCGTGCACGAAGGCGGCGTCGAGGCCCGCGGCGAGCAGGGAGTCCAAGGTCGTGTGCCGCCGCTCGGCGGGCAGGTGCAGGGCGTCGGCGACCCGGTCGAGGGTCGCGGGCGTCCGGGTCTGCAGGTGGAGGTCGATCCCGGGCTGCACGGCGAGCACGGGCAGGTACGCCTTCTGCGCGATGTCGCCGAGTCCGATGCAGCCGACCTTCACGCGCTCTCCCCTACCGGTTGCCTGCGGATGCCCTGCCGGAAGCATACGCGGGCCTCCCCCGCGCTCGGCTCCGCTCCGAGCGGGGCCCCACGTCGCGGCCGGCCATGTCGACCCGGGCGACCCGCACCGGCCGGCGGTCCATCGCGGTGGTGCGCGGGAGCCGGGCGGCGGCGAGGACGGCGGGAATCGGGGCGCGCCGGTCCCCGATGCGGTGCAGGGTCCCCGCAGGGGATGCCGGGTGCCTGAAAACCCGCTGGTGGCGGGTCTGACGGGGGTGCGAGGATGCGGGGCATGACGACCGGACGCCACGAGCCCGCCCAGACCGCCGGCGAACGCGCCATGCTGGAGGGCTGGCTGGACTACCACCGCGAGACGCTGGCCTGGAAGTGCGAGGGCCTGACCGACGAGCAGTTGCGGACCGCGTCCGTGCCGCCGTCCGAGCTGTCCCTGATGGGCCTGGTGCGGCACATGGCCGAGGTGGAGCGGGCCTGGTTCCGCAAGGTACTGGTCGGGGACGACCCCGGGCCGATCTACGGCACCGAGGAGGACCCGGACGGCGAGTTCCATCTCACCGAGGGGGACACCTGGCAGGAGGCGTACGGCACCTGGCAGGCGGAGATCGAGACCGCCCGGCGGCACGCGGCCGGTTTCGGGCTCGACGACCTTTCCAAGGGGCGGAGCCGCTTCACCGACGAGCCGTTCAGCCTCCGCTGGATCTACACCCACATGATCGAGGAGTACGCCCGCCACAACGGCCACGCGGACCTCGTCCGCGAGCGGATCGACGGCGCCACCGGCGACTGAACGTCAGCCTCGGGGCGCCGGAACCCTCCGTACGGGGCACGTGATCACCCGTGCGGGGGGCGCAAACTCGGGTGTGCGGTGCCAACGCCGGGGCGGATCAGCAGAGTTGCGTGGGTGCATCGAACGACGACCACCGCAGCGCTCCTGGTCACCGTGGCCGTCGCGGCCCTCTCCGGCTGTGTGACGGTTGACCGCCCGGCGGCCCCGGGACCCCCGCCGGACACCGTGCCCTCGCAGCCGGCCGCGCCCCGGCCGGACGGCAGTGCGCGACCGCGGGCCGTGCAGGCGCCGGCGCGGGAGGCACTGGAGATGGTCGGGCCGTCCCGGCACCCGCACCCGGCCCCGCACCGCGAGCCGGCGCATCGCACGGCGGCGCCGTCGGCGGCTCCGCACCGGCCGCCGGCCCCGCGCGCCGCTCCTCGCTCCCAGCCGCACCGTGAGCATCCTCCACACCGGCGCGCGGAGCCGCCGGACCTCTCCCGGCCGGTGTCCGGTGCCCCGGACGTGTGCGCGCTGGGCCGGAAGTACGGGGGCTGGCGGAAGGACAGCCCGGAGACGGTGATCTGCGAGCGCACCTACGGCCACTGACCAGCCCCGGCGGCCCGGCGGCTACCCGGTGGGGCGCTGCCGGGGCGGCCCCCACCCGTCGCCCTCCGTCGCCCCGCCGTCCCGCAGCCGCAGCTCCAGTCGGCTGATCGCCGCCCGTACACCGTCGCCGTAGCCGTCGTCGGCGAGTGCGCCGGCCGCGCTGCGGGCCCGGGTGAGGTGGGTGCGGGCGGCCTCGGCGCGGCCCAGCTTCAGATAGTCGGCGGCGAGGTTGAGGTGCAAGGAGGGATAGAAACCGCGCACCGCCGCGGGGTCGGCTCCCGGCCGCCCGTCGCTCAGCTCCTCCGCCGCCGACAGGGCCCGCAGGTCCCAGGCCAGTTCGTCCCCGGGGTCGTCCTGGGTGTCGGCCAGGTAGTGCGCCAGCGTGCACCGGTGCAGCGGATCTCCGGTCTCCCCCATCTCCGCCCAGAGTTCCAGGAACCGGCGCCGGGCCTCCTCACGGTCGCCGCCGTGGTGCAGCATCACGACCTGCCCGATCCGCGTCAGCACCGCATCCGGCGCCGCCTGCTCCTGTCGCTCCGCCACCACGCCCTCCGGACGGTAGATCGGCCGGCTCCCCGACCACCTCCCCCGACGCTAACCGCAACCCCCACCGATCCGGGGCAGGCGACTCCGTACGACACGGCACGGCGGGGGTGGGCAACGCCGCCGTCTCCCCGCCGTGGGGGCGCCGCTCAGGTCAGGTTCGGGATGCGCCAGTCGATCGGGGTGTGGCCCTGCTGGGCCACTGCCTCGTTGATCTGGGTGAAGGGGCGGGAGCCGAAGAACTTCTTGGCGGACAGCGGGGAGGGATGGGCACCCTTGACGACGACGTGCCGGGTCTCGTCGATCAGGGGAAGCTTCTTCTGCGCGTAGTTGCCCCACAGGACGAAGACCGCCGGGTCCGGACGGGAGGCCACCGCGCGGATGACGGCGTCGGTGAACTTCTCCCATCCCTTGCCCTTGTGCGAGTTCGCCTCACCGGCCCGCACCGTGAGCACCGCGTTCAGCAGCAGCACCCCCTGCTCGGCCCACGGCATCAGATAGCCGTTGTCCGGCACGGGCAGTCCCAGCTCCGCCTGCATCTCCTTGTAGATGTTCCGCAGGGAGGGCGGGGTCTTCACGCCCGGGCGGACCGAGAAGCACAGGCCGTGCCCCTGGCCCTCCCCGTGGTACGGGTCCTGGCCGAGGATGAGCACCTTCACCCGCTCGTACGGCGTGGCGTCCAGCGCCGCGAAGACCTCCTCGCGCGGCGGGTAGACGGCCCCGTTCGCCCGCTCCTCCTCGACGAACTCGGTCAGCTCCTTGAAGTAGGGCTGCTGCAGCTCGTCGCCCAGAACCCCGCGCCAGGACTCGGGCAGCATGGCGATGTCGGTCACGTCAACGTCCTCACGGTGTCGATCAATTACGGCGTGCGGTCACTTCCAGGTCTCAGAACCTACAGGCGACCACTGACAACCGCTGACGGACGGCCGGTTCACCAGCTGGTCTTGCGGTGCAGCTCCCACATCATCATGATCGTCGACGGGTCCAGGGCCTGCTCGCCCCCGGAGATGTCGTCGCTGGCAGCGATGTACTGCCGTCCCTGCCACAGCGGGATCAGCCGCGCGTCGCGCTCCATGATCCACTGGGCCTGCTCCATGTCCTTGACCACCTGCGCGCGGTCGCTCTGCGCACGCGAGCGCGGCAGCAGCACCGAGGTGATGTCCTTGGACGGGTAGGGCGTGCCGAGGGCGTTGTGCTCGCCGACGAACGGCGCGATGAAGTTGTCCGCGTCGGGGAAGTCCGGGAACCAGCCGCGTCCGAACACCGGGTACTCGCCGTTCTGGTAGCCGACCACGTACGTCTTCCAGGGCCGGCTCTTGAGGGTGACCGTGAACAGCCCGGAGTCCTCCAGCTCCTGCTTCAGCTCCCGGAACATCAGGGCCGTCTCCGAGCCGTAGCGGTCGGTGGTGTACCAGAGGGTGAGCGGCACCTTCTGGGTGATGTTCGCGGCCGAGAGGATCTTGCGCGCCTTGGACACGCTCGGCTCGCCGAAGTCGTCGAAGAAGGCGGTGGTGTGGCCGGTCAGGCCCTTGGGGACCATCGAGTACAGCGGGTCCACGGTGTCCTTGTACACCTTGTGCGCGATGGCGCCCCGGTCCACGAGCTGGGCGACGGCCTTGCGCACGGCGGGCTGCTTGGCCCAGGGGTCCTTGGGATTGAACACCAGGTAGCTGATGTCGGTGCCGGCGCCGTCCACGAGCTGCAGGTCGCTGGTGCCGTGCTGCTGCAGGGTGATGATGTCGTCGGCGGCGAGCCCGCGGTAGGTGACGTCGATCTGCTTGTCCCGCAGCGCCTTGACCATGCTGGCGGAGTCCTGGAAGTAGCGGATGGTCACCGCGCCGTTCTGCCGGTCGGCGAAGCCCTTGTAGCTGTCGTTGCGGACCAGGACCGCCTGCTTGCCCTCCTCGTAGGACTGCAGCTCGTACGGCCCGGAGCCGAAGACCTTGGTGTCCTTGCGCAAGGAGTTCGCGGGGTAGTCGTCGGGGTCGACGATCGCCATGGCCGGGGTGGCCAGCACGAACGGGAAGGTGGCGTCGGACTGGTTGAGGTGGAAGATCACCTCGCGGTCGCCGGACGTCTCGATGCGGTCCAGGCTGCCGAGCAGTCCGGCCGGGCCGCTGCGGGCGTTGATGGTGCGGATGCGGTTGATGGAGTGCCGGACGGCCTCGGCGTTCAGCGGGTCGCCGTCGGCGAACTTCAGGCCCTCGCGCAGCTTGCAGCGGTAGGTACGGCTGCTGGAGTCGGTGAAGGAGCAGCTCTCGGCGGCGTCGGGCTGGGGTGTGGTGGCGCCGTTGGGGTAGGCCAGGAGCGTCTGGAAGATGTTCCGGTACAGCTCCCAGGAACCGTCCCAGGCCCCGGCCGGGTCCAGGGTGCTGGGAGCGCTGGTGGTCCCCACGACGATCGGGCCGCTGCTGCCGGAGTCCGAGTCGGACAGCAGACTGCAGCCGGCCACCAGGGATATGGACGCGATCGCCGCGACTCTCCGCAGGAATCGGTTCCGGTTGAACACGCGCACGCTCCTCGATCTGCCATACCAAGGGTCGGCAGACCTTACCGCAGCGTGCGGGCCCCGGAACCGTCCCCGGAGCAGGACTTCTTGATCGATTGGCTATGACGACGTTGTCAGTCCACTGTGGGTGACGTGCGGAGCGTTTCGGGCGCCGTTTCGCGGGGAAACGGCGCCCGAACGGGACGACCCGACGCCGGCGGTCAGCCGACGCCCGCGTTGAGGAAGATGCCGCCGTCCACCACGAGCGTCTGGCCGGTGATCCAGTCCGACTGCACGGAGGTGAGGAAGGCGGCGGCCCCGCCGATGTCGGAGGGCACGCCGAGTCGGGCGAGCGGGTAGGAGGCGGCGGCCTCGGCCTCCCGGCCCTCGTAGAGCGCCTGGGCGAACTTGGTCTTGACGACGGCCGGGGCGATCGCGTTGACCCGCACCTTCGGCGCGAACTCGTGCGCGAGCTGCTGGGTCAGGTTGATCATCGCGGCCTTGCTGACGCCGTAGGCTCCGATGAACGGCGAGGGGGCGAGGCCCGCGACGGAGGCGATGTTGACGATCGCGCCGCCGTTGTCCTTCTGCCACGCGTGCCAGGTCTTCTGCGCGAAGCCGAGCGCCGAGATGACGTTGGTCTCGAACACCTTGCGGGCGACATCCAGGTCGAGGTCGGCCATGGGGCCGAAGACCGGGTTGGTGCCGGCGTTGTTGACCAGGAAGTCGAGGCGGCCGAAGGCCTCCATGGTGCGCTCGACGGCCTCGCTCTGGTGGCCGAGGTCGTGGGCCTTGCCCGCGACGCCGATGACCCGGTCGGAGCCGAGCTTCTCGACGGCCTCCTTCAGTGCGTCCTCGTTGCGGCCGGTGATGCACACGCGGTCGCCGCGGGCGACGAGCGCCTCGGCGACGCCGTAGCCGATGCCGCGGCTGGCGCCCGTGACGAGCGCGACCTTGCCGGAGAGTTCAGTCATGGTCCCGATTCCTAGTTCAGCGGTCCGCCGGCGACGTACAGCACCTGGCCGGAGACGAAGCCGGCCGCCTCGCCGGTGAAGAACGCGATCGCGTTGGCGATGTCCTCGGGCTCGCCGACGCGCTGCACCGGGATCTGCGTGGCGGCGGCCTTCTTGAAGTCCTCGAAGCCCATGCCGACGCGGTCGGCGGTGGCCTTGGTCATCTCGGTGGCGATGAAGCCGGGGGCGACGGCGTTGGCGGTGATGCCGAACTTGCCCAGCTCGATGGCGAGGGTCTTGGTGAAGCCCTGCAGACCGGCCTTGGCGGCGGAGTAGTTGGCCTGGCCGCGGTTGCCCAGGGCCGAGGAGGAGGACAGGTTGACGATGCGGCCGAAGCCGGCGTCGACCATGTGCTTCTGGACGGCCTTGGTCATCAGGAACGAGCCGCGCAGGTGCACGTTCAGGACGGTGTCCCAGTCCGAGACGCTCATCTTGAACAGCAGGTTGTCGCGCAGCACGCCCGCGTTGTTGACGAGGATCGTCGGGGCGCCCAGCTCCTCGACGATCCGGGCGACGGCCGCCTCGACCTGCGCCTCGTCGGAGACGTCGGCGCCGACCGCGATGGCCTTGCCGCCTGCCGCGGTGATCTTCTCGACGGTGTCCTTGCAGGCGGCCTCGTCGAGGTCGATCACGGCGACCGCGCGGCCCTCGGCGGCCAGTCGTACGGCGGTGGCGGCGCCGATGCCGCGCGCCGCGCCCGTGACGACAGCGACCCGCTGTTCAGTGGTGGACATTGCTGCTTCTCCTCGCCCTTGAGAGAACCTGTGCGGCTCCGAGGGAGCCTTCCGTGCGGTGAGCGACCGCTTAGTACCTTCAGCAGAGGTGACGCTAGAAGCCCTGGCACCCGGTGTCAACGGGACACCGGGCTGTGTGATCCATTACCTCACCAGGACGTCCAGCAGACGCTCCGTCTCGGCGGCCGGGTCGATGGTCAGTCCGGTGTGCACCGGGCCGGGCTGGACGACGGTGGAGCGGGGCGCGATCAGCCAGCGAAAGCGCCGCCCGGCGTCGTCCCGGGCCGCCTGCCCGGCCTCCTCCCCGCCCGCGCACACCCGCTCCACGGCTCCGAGCGCGGCCCGCACCCCGGCCACGTCGGCGTCGGGGTCGAGCGCGAGCAGCCGGGCCTCGTCCAGATGGGTGCGGGCGCCGACGTAGCCCTGGGCGCGGCAGTAGAGGATCACCCCCGCGTTGATGCACTCACCCCGCTCCACGCGCGGTACGACGCGCAGCACGGCGTACTCGAACACGTCCCGGTCGCCGCCCTGGCCCGCCCGGGTGATGTGGCGCTCGGTCAGGTGGCCGGCCACGTTGATACGGCTGTCGCTCACTTGGCCCCCTCGATGCCGGTGATGCGTTCGTGGATGACGGCGGCCCGCGCGAGCAGCGGGCGCGCGTAACTGCGGCGGAGGTCGTCCGGGGTGTCGAAGCCGGGCTCGCCGTCCAGCCAGGCGTCCGGGATCTCGGCGGTGACCTCGGCCAGCAGCTCCTCGGTGACCAGCGGCGCGAGCGTGGCCGCGGCTGCCGCGACGTCCGGGGCGAACCGGGCGAGGGCGTGGTCGGAGGCGTCGTAGGGACGGGCGGCGGAGGCCTCGGCGGAGGGCCAGTTGTGGTGCCAGATCATGGTGGCACCATGGTCGATGAGCCACAACTCCCCGCGGTGCACGAGGAGGTTGGGGTTGCGCCAGGAGCGGTCGACGTTGTTGACCAGCGCGTCGAACCAGACGATCCGCCCGGCCTCCTCGGCGCGGACGGGGAAGGCGAGCGGGTCGTAGCCGAGGGCGCCGGAGAGGAAGTCCATGCCGAGGTTGGTGCCGCCGCTGGACTTCAGCAGGTCCTGCACCTGCTGCTCGGGTTCGCCCAGCCCGAGGACGGCGTCCAGCCGCACGGTGACCAGGCGGGGCATCCGGAATCCGAGCCGGCGGGCCAGTTCACCGCAGACGACCTCGGCGACGAGCGTCTTGCGGCCCTGGCCGGCGCCGGTGAATTTGATGACGTACGTCCCGAAGTCGTCGGCCTCGACGAGTCCCGGCAGCGAGCCGCCCTCACGCAGGGGCGTGATGTACCGCGTCGCGGTGACTTCCTTGAGCATCGCCCCAGGTTACTGGGGCCCGGGCGGGCACCGCCGACAGCGGAACGACAGCCGTGGTCCACGGCCGTCCGATGCCGGGGCGGCAAGGATCCGGGTGCCGTCTGAACAGGTGCTGCCCGAGGGCCGTACCCCTGGACGGATCACGAAGAGCTCCGCGGAAGGGGAATCCCCACATGACCAGCGCCTCGCTCCAGCCCGCATCGGGACCGGCCCGCCGTACCGTCGTGGCGGCGGCCGGAGCGGCCGGGCTCGCCGCCGCGCTGACCGCCTGCGGTTCGAGCGACGACTCGAACAGCGTCTCCACCGGGTCCGGTTCCTCGGGCTCGACCGGCTCCACCGGGAACGCGTCCGCCGGTTCGGCCGGCTCCACCGGTGCCTCGCAGGACACCGGCTCCACGTCCTCGGGCGGCTCGGCCGGGGGCACGGCCCTCGCCAAGACCTCGGAGATCCCTGAGGGCGGCGGCAAGATCTTCAAGGACAAGGGAGTGGTGGTCACGCAGCCGACGGCGGGCACCTACAAGGCGTTCTCCGCCAAGTGCACGCACCTGGGCTGTGCGGTGGGCAGCGTCGCCGACGGTGTGATCGTCTGCCCGTGCCACAACAGCCACTTCTCCGTCGCGGACGGCAGCGTCAAGCAGGGTCCCGCGACCAAGCCGCTGGCCGCCGAGAACATCACCGTCTCCGGCGACGAGATCAAGCTGGCCTGAGCCGGTCGGGTTGCCGGAGACAGCGGAGCACCTCCTGCGTGGAGGTGATCGTGGCGACCAGGGCGAGGGTGTTGCGGACCATCTCCCGGGTGTAGTCGGCGGGCACGCCCGCGATGGCGTCGGCCGGGACGACCGCGGTGTAGCCGCGGTTGACGGCGTCGAACACCGCGTTGGGGATCGCCACGTTCGCCGAGACCCCGGTGACGACCAGGATGCGGCAGCCGAGGTTGCGCAGCAGCGCGTCGACCTCGGTGCCCTGGACCGGGGACAGGCCGTGCAGCCGTCGTACGACCAGGTCCGCGTCGGTGACCTCGATCGGCGGCGCGACGCGCACCGCCGGGGTGCCGGCCAGCTGCTGGACGGGGAGGCGTTCGGCGGCACGGAAGAGGCGGGCGTTGCGGCTGGCCCCCCGGCCGTCCGGGCGGCGCTCGGCGAGCGCGTGGATCACCTGCACGCCGCAGTCGTGCGCGGCCGCGACCAGCAGGGCCACGTTGCTCAGGGCTCCGGAGGCGCGGGCCTGGTGGGCGAGTTCGGGCAGCGCGCCGTCCGGGCCGACCACGCCCTGCTGGCACTCCACGGTCAGCAGGACCGTGCCGGCGGGATCGAGCAGTGCGTCGAGCTCCTCGTGCGACGGCATGGCGCCCCCTTTCGACGGGATGCGGGGCGGTGAGAGTAACCACATCGGTGAGCGGGCGGAAGCCGACCCGTTCCCTTTTCTGACGTGATGTCAGAGGATCGGCCGCACACGGACGTTCTCTGGCACGACGTGGGAGAAGAGGGGGCCGTATGACCGTCACGCAGCAGCGCCGGGGCCGGAAGATCATGATGACGCCCGGCGAGCTGGATGCATTCCTGACCAGTCAGCGCACCTGCCGGGTCGCCACCGTCTCGGCGGACGGCACACCGCACGTGAGCGCGCTGTGGTTCGCCTGGGACGGCACCTCGCTGTGGCTGTACTCGGTGGTGCGCAGCAGGCGCTGGAGCCAGCTGCGCCGCGACCCGCGGGTCGCGGTGGTGATCGACTCGGGCGAGGAGTACGACCAGTTGCGCGGCGTCGAGCTGTCCGGGCGGGTGGAGTTCGTCGGCGAGGCGCCGCGCACCGGTGAGTTGTGCGCGGAACTCGACACGGCGGAGACGCTGTTCGCCCGCAAGAACTTCGGCCTGGACGAGATGCCGCACGACGGCCGCCACGCCTGGGTGCAGCTCACCCCGGAGAAGATCGTCTCCTGGGACTTCCGGAAACTGGCGGCCGGCTAGAGGATCAATTCCCAGGGATGCCTGCGCAGGGTGTGCGGTGGGCGGCGACCGAAGCCCACCGCGAGACGGTCAGGCGTCAGGGTCGACTTCGGGGTGCGTGAACCGCACGGCCTTGCCCAGTGACCGCGCGTAGGCGATTTCGGCTCGGGTGCTGTCTCCGATGTAGTCGCCGACTACGAGCACCTCATCAGCGAGCCGGATCTTCGCCCGGTGCAGATCGTCGAGTCGAGCCTTCAGCGCCTGGGCCTCGTCAGGATCGGACCAGAGTTCGTGCGGCGACTTCATGTCGCAGCCCGGCTTGACGACGATCTTTCCGGCTGCGGTCTCCCGCAGATCGGCCTCGTTCATCTCGCTCATGAAGCGGGTGGAGCCGCAGATCACGACGATACGCGGCAGGCTCAACAGCTTTTTCGCGTCGGCGAGCTTCTCCTCGGGGGTGAGCAGGTGCGGGTATGGCACTGGATTCCTCCTGGCGGTGTGCTTGGAATCGATCATCCAGGGTCTTGGGAACGAGAGCCCTGGGCCGGGACGAGCTGCCGGGTGGCCGCGCGCAGGGCGTCGACCGCCGCGCGGATCGAGGGGCGGCGGTCGGCGTCCGCGCGCCAGACCACGTAGACGTGCCGCCGCACCCGCTGCCGGAGCGGGATCGTGACGATGCCCGGGGGCACCGGGTGGCGGCCCAGCAGGGGTGCGATGCACACGCCGAGGCCGGCGGCGACGAGCCCGAGCTGGGTGTGGGTCTCGGCGGCGCGGTGACCCACGATGGGCTCGATGCCCTTCGAGCGGAGCGTGAACATCAGCCACTCGTGGCAGAACTCGCCCTCGCCCCAGGTGATCCACTCGTCCTCGGCGAATTCGGCGAGGTCCACCTCGTCCCGGCCCGCGAGCCGGTGCCCGGCGGGCATCGCGACATCGGCCGGATCGTCGAGCAGCGGAGCCTTGACCAGGCCGTCGGGCACCGGCATCGGCTTGTTGTACCAGTCCAGGACGACCGCGAGGTCGAGGTCGCCGCGGACGACGCCGGCGATGCCGTTCTCCGGTTCCAGCTCGCTGGAGCGCACCCGCAGCCCGGGATGCTCGGCGCGCAGGGCGGCCAGCGCGGCCGGGAACAGACCCCGGGCGGCGGTCGGGAAGGCGGAGAGCCGCAGCTCGCCGACGACCTGGCCGCGCTGCGCCTCCAGATCGGACTGGGCGAGCTCGACCTGGGAGAGGATGCGGGCCGCGTGCTCGGACAGCAGCCGCCCGGCGTCGGTGAGCCGCACGCCCCGCCCGTTCTTGGCGAGCAGCTGCTGGCCGACCTCCCGCTCCAGCTTGCCCAGCTGCTGGGACACGGCCGACGTGGTGACGTGCAGCGCGTCGGCGGCGGCGCTGACCGAGCCGTGCCGGGCGAGGGCGTCCAGGGTACGCAGGCGCTCCAGGTTCAACATGTAAGCAACCCTACGAGATATCGGGTGTGAAATCTCGATTGTGCTACAAGGTTCTTCTCGCGCATCGTGGACGGCATGAGCACCGTCACCGCGACCCGGACCGAGTCATCCGCCCCCGCCCGCCCACGCCCCCGCCTCGACTGGCGCCTGCGCTTCGGCGCCCTCTCGCTGATCTGGGGCTTCAGCTTCCTGCTGATCAAGGTGGGCACCGAGAGCTACGCGCCCTTCCAGGTCACCCTGGGCCGGCTGGCCTTCGGCACGGCGGTCCTGGCGGCGGCGATGGCCGTGAAGCGGGAGCGGCTCCCGCGCGGGACGCGGCTGTGGGGCCACATGACGGTCGCCGCGCTCTTCCTGAACGCCCTGCCGTTCTCCCTCTTCGCCTACTCCGAGCTGACCATCCCGTCCACCCTGGCCGGCATCTGCAACGCCACCTCGCCGCTGTGGGGCATGGCGCTCTCCCTGGTCGCCCTGTCCGAGGACCGGCCGACCCGGGTCCGCGTCGCCGGCCTCGGTCTGGGCTTCCTCGGCGTGCTCACCGTGCTGGGGGCCTGGCAGGGGTTCCACGGACTCGACGCGAGGGGCACCGCCATGGCGCTGCTGGCCTCGCTGAGCTATCCGGTGGGGTGGATCTACGTCCGCCGTACGCTGGCCGGCACCGGCAACTCGCATCTGTCCATGACGGGCGCGCAGTTGCTGCTGGCGACGGTCCAACTGGCCGTGGTCACGCCCCTGTTCACGTCCGTGCCCGCGCACTTCTCCCTGGTCCCGCTGCTGGCGGTCGCCGCGCTGGGCGCGCTCGGGACCGGGCTGGCGGTTCTCCTCCAGTACGGGCTGGTCGCCGAGGTCGGGCCCACCACGGCGCAGATGGTCACCTACTTCATCCCGGTCATCGCCACCGCGGCGGGCGTGGCGATTCTCGGGGAGTCGCTGCGCTGGACCACGCCGGTGGGCGCGGTGATCGTTCTCGCCGGGGCGGCGCTGACGCAGATCAGGCCGAAGAAGGTGTGATCCGGCCGCCCGAACTCACACGCCGACCGCTCCGTCGATGCGTTCGCGGATCAGGTCGGCGTGTCCGTTGTGCCGGGCGTACTCCTCGATCATGTGGATGAGCACCCAGCGCAGCGAGACCGTGCCCCGCCAGGCGTCATGGCCCTCGATGTCGAGGTGCGGAGCCTCGGCGACGAACGCCTGCGCGAAGGCGACCTCGGCCTGCCAGGCCGCCCAGGAGTCCGCGACGACCTCGGGGTCGGGATCGGCGCCGTCGAAGTCGCCCTCGGGAGCGTCCGCGGAGGAGAAGCGCAGTTCGACGTCCTGCCCGGCGAGCACCGCCCGGAACCAGCGGCGTTCCACGTCGGCGAGGTGACGGACCAGACCGAGCAGGGAGAGCGAGGACGGGGACACGGACCGCAGCGCCACCTGCGGACCCAGTCCGGCGCACTTCATCCTGAGGGTGGCGCGCTGGGCGGCCAGCACGGCGACGAGCATGCTCCGTTCGTCACCGGTCGCTGGGCCGCCGAACCGGTCCTCACTGCCGGCGCCGGTGAACAGTTCGATCCGTCGGTCGGGAATCTTCATGCCCGCATCATGGGCTCCCGGTGGCCTTCCCCGAAACCGCGGTTTCCGCACGGCGCCTAGACGTACGTCCGCGCCGGTGTCGGGCGCACCGCCGCCGCCACCGCCGCGGCGAGGGCGGTGACGTCCTCCGGGGTCAGCGTCGAGACGGTGATGCGGACACCCGGCGGTGACGCCAGGCGGAACCGGGCCCCCGGAGCGACCGCCCAGCCGCCGTGCAGCAGGCGGGCGACGGCGCCGGTCTCGTCGGGCACCGGGACCCAGACGTTCATGCCCGTCCGGCCGTACGCGGGGACGCCCCGCTCGGCCAGGGCCGCGATCAGCCCGTCCCGGCGGGCGCCGTACGAGGCGGCCACCGCGCGCGTGTCCACCGCGCCGTCGGACCACAGCCGCACCACGGCCCGCTGCAGGAGTCTGCTCACCCAGCCGGGGCCCAGCCGCTGCCGTCCGCGCACCCGGTCGACGGTCACGGCGTCCCCCGTGAACACCGCCAGGCGCAGATCCGGGCCCCAGGCCTTGGCGACGGACCGCACGAAGGCCCAGTGCCGGGTGGTCCCGGCGAGCGGGTGCAGGGGGACGTCGACGATGCCGTGGCCGTGGTCGTCCTCGATCAGCAGCGTCTCGGGGCGCTCCCGCAGCACGGCCCGCAGGGCACGCGCGCGTGTGGGGGTCAGGGCGGCGCCGGTCGGGTTCTGCGCGCGGTCGGTGACGATCAGGGCGCGTGCGCCGGAGTCCAGTGCCCGCTCCACGTCCTCGGGGCGGGGCCCCTGGTCGTCGACACCGACGGGGACCGTGCGCAGCCCGAGCGCGGGGACCAGGTCCAGCAGGCTGCCCCACCCGGGATCCTCCACCGCGACCGCGTCCTGGGGCTTGAGGTGGGCCGCGAGGACCCGCTCCACGACGTCGAGCGAGCCGGAGGCCACCTCGACGGGACCGTCCGGCACCGCGTCGGCGTCCAGGGCGGCCCGGGCGAGGCGCGCCAGTTCCGGTTCGACGGGGTCGTCCCCGTACCGCACGGGTGCGCGGTCGCTCAGGGCGGCGGCCGCCGCGAACGCCTCGGCCAGGGGCGGCAGGAGCGCGGGGTCCGGGTTGCCGTCGGCCAGGTCGCGCACCCCCTCCGGCACATCCACCCGGATCTGCTCGCGGCCGGTCGTGGCCGGCTTGGGCCGGACCCTGCTCCCCCGGCGCCCCGCCGTCTCGATCACCCCCCGCTCGCGCAGGGTGCGGTAGGCGGCCGCAACCGTGTTCGGGTTCACCCCGAGCAGGTCCGCCAACTCCCGCATGGGCGGCAGCGGTTGGCCCGGTTGCAGCTCACCGGTGCCGACGGCGCGCTCGACGCTGGCCGCGATCTCGGCTGCGCCCCGGCCCTGGATCCGATACTCTCCTAGCACAAACTTTATTATGCACTAGTGCAATAGGAATGCAAGGGAGAACGCCATGCAGGGGACCCAGGACTCGCCGCCCCGGCCCGCCGCCTACACGCCGACCGACCGCACCGTGCCCACGCGGTCCGCCGACCGGGCGTCGTACGACAAGGACCTGGTGCACGCGATACTCGACGAGGGTTACGTCTGCCACCTCGGCTTCGTCCGGGACGGCGCCCCGGTGGTGCTGCCGACGCTGTACGGCCGGGTCGGCGAACGGCTCTACGTCCACGGGTCCACGGGTTCGCGGCCGCTGCGGATGACGGGCCAGGCCGCCCCGGGCCTGCCGGTGTGCCTGACGGTCACGCATGTCGACGGTCTGGTGCTGGCCCGGTCCGCCTTCCACCACTCGATCAACTACCGCTCCGTGGTGGTGCACGGCGTCGCGCACGAGGTCACCGACCCCGAGGAGCGGCGGCTGGCCCTGGACGCGCTGGTGGACCACGTCGTACCGGGCCGGGCCGCCGACTCCCGGCCCGCGAACAAGAAGGAGCTGGCCGCCACCGCGGTCATCCGCCTCGACCTCGACGAGGTCTCGGCGAAGGTCCGCACCGGCGGCGCCAACGACGAGCCCGAGGACCTGTCCCTGCCGCACTGGGCAGGAGTGGTCCCGCTCCGCAAGGGCTACGACGCCCCGGTCCCCAACACCGACCTGGCGCCCGGAATCGCCCTCCCGGAGTACCTGACGGCGCGGTGACCCGGCCGGTCAGGTGGTCGCCGAGACCGGCCGGCGCTGTCGGGCCTCGCTCAGCGCCAGGCCCGCGACCGCGCCGAGCATCAGCAGGGTGCCCGTCACCGTGGCCGCGGTGAGGTGCTCGCCGAGCAGCACAACGGCGAGCAGGGCCGCGGTGACCGGCTCCAGGAGCATGATCACGGACACGGTGGCGGACCGTACGACGGCCGCTCCCGCGAAGTAGAGGCCGTATGCGAGGGCCGTCGGGACCGACGCGATGTACGCGAGCAGCACCAGCAGCCGCACCGGGTGGCCGGTGTGCGGGTACAGGCCCTCGGCCAGGGCGAACGGCAGCAGGCACAGGGCGGTGACCGCGAAGGCGCCGATGGTGGTGCCGGAGGCGTCGGCGCCGCCGTCCCGGCCCCACCGGCGGGTCAGCAGGGTCATGGCGCCATAACCCGCCGCCGACAGCAGGGCGCAGAGGACGCCCAGCGGTCGTACGGTGGCCTGCGAGCCGCCGAGGGTGAGCACCACCAGCCCGGCCAGGGCTCCGGTGACCGCGAGCAGCCCGCCCCTGCCGAGCCGCTCCCCCATGGTGAGCCGGGCGCCGAGCGCGATGAGGACGGGACCGGCGCCGAGGGCGACCACCGTGGCCACGGCGAGTCCGGTCGAGGCCACGGCCGCGAAGTAGGCCGTCTGGAACACGGCCAGGCAGAGCCCCGTGGCGACGGCCTGGCCGGCCCTGCGGCGCAGCGGTCCGGAGGCGGCGGTGGCGGCCGGGCGGAGCCGGGAGCGCAGCAGGCGGCCCGCCACCAGCAGGACGAGTCCGGCGGCGCACCGCCAGAAGGAGAGGCTGAAGGCGCCCATGTCCCCGGTCCGGTAGACCAGGGAGGCGGCGGCGCCCGCGGTGCCCCAGGTGGCACCGGTGACGATCAGATAGAGCAGGCCGCGCCCGACGGGCAGGCCGACGGCAGAGTTCGACACGAGAGTTTCTCCGCAGAAGCGCACTGAGGGAGTGCGGAAGTTCGGGATGCGGCCCGCCTCAGCGGGGCCGCGCGGACTTCGTCTGCGGGCAGCACCGTCCCGCCCGGCGCCAGGCGCGGGGCGTGTTCTTCCCGGAGGCCCGCCTCAGGCGGCCGGGGGCGGCAGGACGAGTGCGTTCGACGGCATGATCCGCACCTTAGGCAGCCGTGCCCCGGGCCGACAACTCCCTTTCCGCGCCCCCGGCGGCCACCGGCTCCGTGGAGCCCTTGGCGGGCGTGGCGGACTGGGCGATGAACGCACCCACGAGGACGACCGCGCCGCCCAGCACCTGGGGTGCGGACAGGTGCTCGCCGAGCAGCACCCAGGCCAGTACGGTCGCGACGACCGCCTCCAGGCAGGCGACGACACCGGCGACCTGCGGGGACAGCCGCCGCACGGACAGCACGCCGGTGGTGTACGCGACGACCGTGGCGACCAGGACGATCCAGGCCAGCAGGGCGAGCGCCGGAACCGTGGTGCCGTTCATCCGTGCCGAGCCGGTCAGCACGGCCCAGTCCATGCCCCACGGGCGGGCCACGACGGTCAGCACGGCGGCGCCGACGAGCAGGCCGTAGGCGATCACGCCGAGGGGGTCCGGTGCCTGGTCACCGCTGTCGCTGCCCTGGTCGGACAGGACGAAGTAGCCGACCTGGCAGCAGGCGGCGCCGAGCGCGAGCAGCAGGCCGAGCAGGTCGAAGCGGAGCCCCGACCAGACCTCCACCACACAGGCGAGCCCGCCGGCCGCGAGCACCACACCGAGCGCGGCGGCACGTGTCACGGGCCGCCGCTGCACGAACCGCACCCAGCCGAGCACGAGC
Organism: Streptomyces sp. NPDC030798; assembly: GCF_055572275.1. Lineage (NCBI taxonomy): Bacteria > Bacillati > Actinomycetota > Actinomycetes > Kitasatosporales > Streptomycetaceae > Streptomyces > Streptomyces sp. NPDC030798. Next base: position 129,697 of record NZ_JBVIDR010000018.1, read on the forward strand.
GCCGGCGCCAGGTACTCGACGAGCAGCGCCACGCCGACCGGGATGCGGGAGAGGGCGGCGAAGTAGCAGGCCTGGACACCGGCGACGGCGAGCAGCCCGAACCCGACGAGCAGCGCGGGCCGGCGGCGCAGCAGCGCGCGGTGCCGCACGGCGAGCGGCAGCATGACCAGGGCGGCGCCGGTCACCCGCAGCCACACCACGTGGAGCGGGTCGAGCCCCGCCTCGATCAGCGGCTTGGCCGCCACCCCGGATCCGCCGAAGGCCAGCGCGGACACCAGGGCGAGGCCGAGCCCGACGCCCTTGCCGTGGCTGCCCCGACTGCTCTCAACCGTACGCACCGGCACATGATGACAGGCGGCGACAGGAGCGTCACCCCCATTGACACCTGTCTCAGGAGATGGACAGGGGTGCACCTCGGCGGTGGACGCGGCGACGGCGTTCTTCGGTGCGTGCTTCGCCGCGCTCTTCAGGCGTTCTTCAGGCCTTCGTCAAGACAGGGACTCCGCCGCGCGGGACTCGATCCGGGCGCGCAGCTCGCCGATGGCGATCCCGGCGCGCTCGAGCACCTCGACGGCCCGGGAGTGCGGGTCCGCGACGAGCGCGGCGAGCAGATCGGTGCCCTCGACACCGGTCGCACCGCGCTGCCGGGCACGCCGGCCGGCGTCCTCCAGGGCGGCGACCGCGACGGGCGACCAGCCCGCGGTGTCGCCCGGGGCACCGCCGTGCCGGGCGGGAGGGGGTACGACGGGGAGCGCGCCGGAGTCCTCCACGCTGCCCTGCCAGCGCAGCCCGTAGCCGATGCTGCGCTGCACGAGGTAGCCGAACAGCCGGACGAGTTGCGACGCTCCGCCGACGGCGGCACGGACCTCGGCGTCGTGTTCCAGGAGGGAGTGCAGGAGATGGGCGGTGTCGGTGTGGCGGTCTCCGTCCCGCACCGCCCGGCGGCGGGCACCGGCGACCACCGCTGCCGGTTCGGCGCCGAGCCAGGCATCGTCGTCCGTGCGCAGTCCGCCCTGGTCGTGGACGGGCTGGTGGGCTGTACCGGGTTGCACGTCCCCCACCCCATCAGACCCACGGGGCCCGCGTCATCCGCGAGGGGAACCATGTGCGCGTCCCACGGAGAGTGGACGCCGCCGGCCGGCATCTCATCCTCAAGGAGGAGATCAGACGGTTCCGGCGCCGGAGGCGGTGCCGGACCCCCCACACTTCCTGACGGTTCATCAGTATTGAATGTTCGAGACCCTGCGGCTACGTTCCGCGACACCGTAGCCCGACATGAAGGGGTGGTCGCATGGCCGAAGTCAGCGCGGAGGCACGCATCCAGGCGCCGGCCGAGAAGGTGTGGGCCCAGCTCACCGACTGGCCGTCGTACGGCGAGTGGAACGCGACCCACACCAGCTTCCCCAAGGGCGGCCCGGAGACCCTGGCGGTCGGCGGGACCTTTCAGGAGAACATGAAGCTGATGGGCTTCCCGGCGGAGGTCGACTGGACGATCGAGGAAGTCGAGCCGGCCCGGGTGTTCGCCATCCGGGGCAAGGGCCCGATGGCGGTGACGGTCGCCACCCGCTACACCCTCACCCCCGACGGCGACGCCACCACGGTCCGCATCGACGGCGAGTTCACCGGCGCGGCGGTGTCCCTGATGGCCGGCAGGCTCAAGGACTCGGCGACGGCCGCCCTGAACGAGTCGCTGCGGAAGCTGGACGGGCTGGTGGCCTGAAACGCGGGTACGCGTCGCGGACACGGGAAGGCGCCCCGCGGGACTCCGCGGGGCGCCTTCGTCGCCGCAGACCTCCGTGCGCCTCGGCGGCCGCCAGGACGCGTCAGCGCGCCTCGGTCCTCGTCAGTGCGTCTCAGTGCTCGTCGGCGAGGATGAGGTACAGCTTCTTGCGGGCCTCGTTGAGCACGGTCAGCGCCTTCTCGCGCTGCTCCTTGCTTCCGGTGCTCCAGACCTGCCCGAAGGCCTGCATCAGACCGAAGCCGGCCTGCTGGATCTCACCAAGGGCCTCCCAGTCGACTCCCCGCGAGGCATCCTCCCAGGGGGCGTCCGCGCCTTCCTCGGCGGCGGCGCGGCCGCTGTCGGTGAGGGAGAACAGCTTCTTGCCGCCCTCGCTCTCGCTGGCGATCAGACCCTCGTCCTCCAGCAGCTGGAGCGTGGGGTAGACCGAGCCGGGGCTGGGCTTCCACGCGCCGCCGCTGCGTTCGGCGATCTCCTGGATCATCTCGTAGCCGTGCATGGGCCGTTCCTTGAGCAGGGCCAGGATCGAGGCGCGCACATCACCGCGCCGCGCCCGCCCCCGCGGACCTCCGCGTCCTCGCGGCCCCCACGGCCCGAACCCGGGGCCGCCGGGACCCCATGCCGGCCCGCCGGGACCGAAGGGACCGAAAGCGGCCCGCCGCCCCTCGAAGCCACCGAACGCGCCCCAGCCGTGCCGGCCCGGGCCCTCGTGACCGTGTCCACGCTCGAATCCGTGCGTACGCATGCGGATCACTCCATTCCATCGTTGATCTATTGCGTTTCACTCGCGTGTCTTACGCGATGGCTCAACGATATATCGGAACCGATCGCGCGACAAGCCCCTGGGGAGAAGCGGGCGGCGGCCGGGCCAGATCTCGTCGATTGGCCTTGGTCAGAGGCCTCCGGGTGGCCCTAGCGTCTGCGGCATGCGTATCCGAATCGTCGACGCCTTCACCGACCGCCCCTTCGCCGGCAACCCGGCCGGAGTCGTCCTCCTGGACGACTCCTTCCCGCCGGACGACCGGCTGCAGAACGTGGCCCTGGAGGTCAACCACGCCGAGACGGCGTTCGCCCACCGACTGCCCGAGGGCGGCGAGGCGGACTGGGCGCTGCGCTGGTTCACCCCCGTCGCCGAGGTCGCGATGTGCGGGCACGCCACCCTCGCGACCGCCCACGTCCTGCACACCACCGGCGCCCACGAGGGGCCCGTGCGGTTCGCCACCCGCAGCGGGGTGCTCGTCGCCACGCCCGGCGCGGACGGCTGGATCACCCTGGACTTCCCTACGGCACCGCTCACGCCGGCCGAGCCCCCGCCCGGGCTCGGCAAGGCGCTCGGCGCCGACCCGGTCGCCGTGTACGACACCGGTCCCGACGTCGGTGATCTGCTCGTCGAGCTGGCCGACGAGCAGACGGTCCTCGGGCTCGCCCCCGACCACAGGGCCCTCGCCGCGCACTCCTCACGGGGCGTCATCGCCACCGCGCGCGCCGATGACCCGTCCCGGGGCCACGACTACGTCTCGCGCTGCTTCTTCCCCCGGCTGGGCATCGACGAGGACGCGGTCACCGGCAGCGCCCACACCGCGCTGGCCCCGCACTGGTCCGCCCGCCTCGGCCGGGACGATCTCACGGGTCTGCAGGCCTCGCGCCGCGGCGGCCTGGTCCGCACCGGGCTGCGCGGCGACCGCACGCTGCTGACCGGGCGCGCGGTGACGGTGATCGACGGCGAGCTGCTGGCCTGAGCGGGCCGGCCGGTCCTCAGGCCGTCGGGAGCCAGCCGACCTTCCCGGCGAGCAGGGCGTAGCCGACGAACGCGCCGATGTCGAGCAGCGAGTGCGCGACGACCAGGGGGCCGACCCGACCCCAACGGCGGTAGAGCCAGACGAAGACCACGCCCATCACCATGTTGCCGAGGAAGCCGCCGATGCCCTGGTAGAGGTGGTACGAGCCGCGCAGGACCGCGCTGGCCACCAGCGCGGTCCCCGGGGTCCAGCCCAGCTGACCCAGCCTGCGCAGCAGGTACCCGACGACGATGACCTCCTCGAGGATCGCGTTCTGCAGCGCGGACAGGATGAGCACGGGGTACTTCCACCACACGCCGGGCAGGGCCTCGGGGACCACGGTGAGGTTGAAGCCGAGGCCGCGGGCCGCCAGGTAGAAGGCGATGCCGGTGCTGCCGATCACGGCCGCGATCGCGGCGCCCCGGCCGAGGTCGGACCACGGCCGGGTGCGGTCGAAGCCGAGGGTGCGCAGGCTCTGGCCCTCGCGCAGCAGCAGGTGGGCGACGAGGGCCACGGGGATCAGGGCGGTGGCGATGCCGAAGAGCTGCCAGGCCAGGTCGAGCCAGGGGCGGCCCGGCGCCGCCGAGGCGTTGAGGGTGGCGGCCTGGTCCTTGAGCCCACCCGGCTTGGTCACCGACCCGACGAAGCTGATCAGCGCGGACACGCCGCTCGCCCCGAGCGAGAGCCCGAGCACGAGCAGCGTCTCGTCCCGGAAGATCCGTCGCGAGAACTCCCTCGGCCACGCCTCAGCCACCGACGCCACTCCTGCCCTCGATCCACCCCGTGCGAGCACACAGCATGCCGGATGAACCCGGGAGGCGCTTGCCCGGGAGGGGTTTGCCGCTCTTGCTCCGGCCGGGCGGGGCCACGATGCCGGGCCGATGGCAGCGAAGCGGAAGAGCGGACGCCGGCAACGGGACGACAGGCAGCGAGCAGCCGCCCGGCCGTCCTCCGAGGGCGGCCGCCGGGAAGTGGTCCTCGAGACCCAGGGCGAGTCGGAGTGGCGCGCCCGCCTCCACCGGCTGCGGACCTCGGAGCGGCAGATCGACCGGGCGAACATTCGCCTCGACACCTTCTGCGGGCTCCTGACCCGGCCCACCACGTATCGGCTGAGCGTGTTCGTGCCCGGGCCGGAGGCCGCACAGGCCCCCGGCGCCGCTCCGCCGCGTTCCACCGCGCCGGCCGCCGGACGGCGGCCGGCGGCCGGCGCGATGCGTAGGCCCGGCCGGCTCCCCCTGCCTCAGCCCAGCGGTACCGCCTCCGGCAGACCCACCGGCCAGGTGTGGACCGGTTCGCCGACGTGCATCAGTTCGGCGTAGCGGCGGGTGGTGGCGGCGAGGGCCGCCTCACGGGTGAGGCCCGTTTCGAGGGCACGGTGGAAGGTGGCCGCCTGCCAGGAGGCACCGTTGACGCGGCGGCGGCAGCGCTCCTCGATGACGCCCAGGTAGAGGTCGCGGTCGGCCGGTTCGACGCCCCACGCGTCCAGCCCCGCCGAGGCCAGCGGCAACAGCTCGTCGCGGACCAGGGTGACCGCGTCGACCTCGCCGGTCCCGCCGTACCGCCCCCGCCGCGGCCAGACGAACCGCGCGTCGATGCCGTGCCGGCACGCCGCGTCGAAGTTGGCCTCGGCCGCCTCGAACGGCAGCCGGCTCCAGACCGGGCGCGATTCCTCGGCAAGGGCGCGCACCAGGCCGTAGTAGAAGGCCGCGTTGGCGATCACGTCGGTGATGGTCGGGCCGGCCGGCAGCACCCGGTTCTCCACCCGCAGGTGCGGGACCCCGTCCGCGATGTCGTAGACCGGCCGGTTCCAGCGGTACACCGTCCCGTTGTGCAGGACCAGCTCGGCGAGCCGGGGGATGCCCCCGGCGTCCAGGACCTCCAGCGGCTCCTCCTCGTCGCAGATCGGCAGCAGCGCCGGGAAGTAGCGCAGGTTCTCCTCGAACAGGTCGAACGCGGAGCTGACCCAGCGCTCACCGAACCAGGTGCGCGGCCGTACCCCCTGCGCCTGCAGTTCCGGTGGCCTGGTGTCGGTGGCCTGCAGGAACAGCGGCGGCCGGGACTCGCGCCACAGCTCGTGCCCGAACAGGAACGGTGAGTTGGCCCCGACCGCGATCTGCGCGGCGCAGGCGGCCTGCGCGGCGTTCCACACGTCCGCGAAGCGGGCCGGGGTGACCTGCAGGTGCAGCTGTACGGAGGTGCACGCGGCCTCGGGCACGATCGACTTGGAGGTGCACCTGAGGTGCTCCACCCCGTCGATGTCCAGCAGGAAGTCCTCACCCCGGGCGGTGACGATCTGATCGTTGAGCAGGGTGTAGCGGTCCACCGCCGAGAGGTTGGAGGAGACCAGGTCGTCACGGCCGAGCGTGGGCAGGATGCCGATCATCACGATGCCGGCGTCCACCTCGCCGGCCTTCCGGTCCGCATACGCCAGTGAGGTGCGCAGTTCCTCGGCGAGCCGGTCGAATACCCGGCCGCCCAACCGGTGTGGCGCTATGTTGACTTCCAGGTTGAACATGGCGAGTTCTGTTTGGAAATCGCGGCTCGCGATGCGCTCCAGCACCTGCCCGTTCAGCATTTTCGGCAGCCCGTCGGAACCGGCGAGATTCAATTCGATCTCCAGGCCCATGAGGTTCTTGGCCCGGTCGAACCGCTTCTCGCCCAGCAGCCGCTCGAGTCCCGCCAGGCACTTCTGGAGCTTTTCGCGGTAGCGCTGGCGATCGGACAGGTCGAACTGCCCTGCCACGACCTTCTCCCCCATCGAAGTGTCCCTCCTCGGATGGGCGGGCCGCTGATCCGGCCGCCGGGGTCCCGGGTCAGGTGGGATGATGCCCAGCGGAAGCGATCGATAACGTCCCGCGCGGGCTCGGCGCCCGCTACTCTGTCGTAATATTCCCCGCGGCACATTCACGGGGCATGCGGCAACGTGCATCTCCGGGTGCCCCGATGCCCTCGTGAAAAACGCCGACGACATTCGGCCGACCGCGGTGGCGGCGTATTCCGAGGTCAGCGACGCCGCCCCGGACCCGAAATCGGGATGATACGCACAATTCTTCGGCCGATTTGCGCCTTGCTCGGCGAACTGGAATGCGATAGCCGAAACATGGTCTGAACACGTGTCGTATAAACTCGCGGAGAAGACCCGAGGTTGGCGCCCGGGGTCCCGGTTCCTGTCGTGTTCCTGCCGTCACGGTGACGGACGGCAGGCCTCAGCCGCACCCTCGTTCACCTCCGGGCCCCCATCTCTCAGGCCACCCGTGAGCAGACAGCGCCGTCCGCCCCATCCTCCTCGCGCCGCCGCGCCTGTCGAACGAGAGGCGACCCACCATGCCGCTGCACGTGCCCCCTGCCCCCGCGCCCGCCCTGCGCTCCGTCCTCACGGCCCTCGGTTCCCCCACCGCGGTCCGCGAGGCCCGAACTCCGTCCCTGCGTGCCGCCCAGGGACCCGCCACGGCCGAACTCCCGCTCCCCGTCCATGTGCTGGACCGGATCACCCCGCAGGGCCTGTCCGCGACCCGGCTGGCCGGCTGGCGCTTCCTGATCCGCTGCGGCGACCGCGCGGTGGCCGCGGCCGACACCATGCTGACCCCGGACGGCTGGGCCTTCTCGCACTTCTTCGAGGGCCCCTACATCCCGTCCACGGAGCGGGCGCTGCAGCAGGCCGAGTCGCTGCAGGAGCCGTACCAGCCGCGCCTGCTGTCCGTGCCCGGTCTGTACATGCTCACGCTGTGGCTGCACGGGGACACCGCCGCCGACGCCGCCGAGGGCCATCCGGCCGCGAGCGACCTGCTCGTGCCGCTCGCCCCGGCGCCTCCCGGCATCTCGGCCCACCGGCCGTACCGGGTCGCCGATTTGCTCCCGGTGCTGACCCATCGCGCGACTCCCGTCAAACTCCTCGGCTCCCCGGCCTGATCCGCCTCGACGCACCTCGCGTACCCCGCTTCCCCGACGGGAAGCGGGGTACGACCGCGTTTTCCCACGGAATACCCCGCACCCACTCCCGCTCGTACGAGCAATTTCCCGCTCCTACGAGCCCAAAGGCGAACTCCCCGCCGCGGACTAGCCCTATCCGGCCATGGAGAACCATCCGAAGTGACAGTGCAGTTGGGGTGAACCGTCCGCGCGGGTGACGCGTCATGAACCTGTGAGAAGCGGTGCTGCGAAATCCCTGCGGAACGACGCCCTGAGGGCAACACTGGGTTCCGACCGACTTATCACCACGGGGGACGAACATGACCACAACAGAGCGAGAGATCCCTTCCATGTGCCAGCACCAGCCACCGTGTCCGCCAGCCGAGTCCGCCGACCGGGAGTCCGCCCGTCTCGTGGCGCACCACCCGGAGCAGGGGTGGAGTCTGCTGTGCAACGGCGTCCTGCTCTTCGAGGACACCGGTGAGCTTCTGCCCGACGGCAGCGTCATCGCCCCGCACCGCCCGCTCGGTGCGGACCAGGTGATGACCGCCGCCTGAACCACACGCCGGGCGGTCCGCCGCGCCGCCCGGTGCCCTGAGGGGCCGGCCGCACGCACACGGTGCGCACCGGCCCCGACGCATGTCCAGGGGTGGCTACGATCCGTAGCCGTACGCTACCGCAGCGCCTCCCGCAGCGCGGCGTAGGCCGGCTTGGGGCCGAGCTGCTCGTCCCAGGGCAGGGCCGCGCCCTCGCCCGGGAAGAACGCCGGTATCCAGGAGTACCTGTCGGTGTAGTCCCAGATCGTCACGCCCACGCAGCGGCGCACGGCCAGGCAGGCCTCGGTCAGGTCCCGGTACCAGGTCGCCTGCTCGGCCAGTTTCTCATCGGTCGCGGGCAGTTGCATCCGCACGTCGACCTCGGTGAGGGCGGTGTCGAGGCCCAGCCGGGAGAACCGGCGCAGGTTGTCCTCCAGGCTGCCGGGATAGCCGTACTGCAGGGCCAGATGGGCCTGGAGGCCGATGCCGTCGAGCGGGACGCCCCGCGCCTTGAGGTTCTTCGCCAGTCGGTAGTAGGCGTCGCTCTTCGGACCGACGGCCTCGATGTTGTAGTCGTTGAGGTACAGCCGGGCGTGCGGGTCGGCCTGGTGCGCCCAGCGCAGCGCGTCGGCGATGTAACCGGGGCCGAGCGTCTTGTACCAGATCGTCTCCCGGTAACTGCCGTCCTCGTTGAAGGCCTCGTTGACGACGTCCCAGGAGTAGACCTTGCCCCGGTAGTGCCGCACCTCGGTGAGGATGTGCTTCTTCAGTACGGCCCGCAGCTCGCTCGCGGTCCACTGCCGCGAGGTGAGCCAGTCGGGCAGCTGACTGTGCCAGACCAGGGTGTGGGCGCGGACCCGCTGGTGGTTCTTGCGGGCCAGCCGGACGATCTCGTCGCCGTCGGTCCAGTCGAAGACGCCCTGCTGCGGCTCGGTGGCGTACCACTTCATGCCGTTGCCGGGGGTGATCATGTCGAACTCGCTGCCGAGGATCTTCGTGTAGGCGCTGTCGGTGAGTTCGGGGTTGTCGGTGGCGCTGCCGAAGTAGCGGCCGTGCCGCTCGGCGAGGCCGGCGAGGGTGGGCTGCCGTTCGTGGGCCTGGGCGGCCGGTCCGGTGGCCAGGCCCGCCGCCACGAGGACGGCCGCGAGGGCGCCGGCGAGTCCGAGGCGCGTCTTGGGCATGGTGCGACTCCTGTCTCTCGAAAGGGGTGCGGTGCGGTGTACGGCTCTTCGCTCGGCGGAGCGGGTGCGGCTCAGCCCTTGGTGGCGCCGGCGGTGAGGCCGCCGACCAGCTGGCGCTCGGCGACCGAGTAGAGGAGGAGGGCGGGGACCATCGCGAGCACGAGGTAGGCGAAGACGCGGGCGTACTCCGCCGAGTACTGCCCCTGGAACTGCTGCACGCCGATCGGCAGCGTCCACCATGTGGCGTCGGTGAACACCAGCAGCGGCAGCATGAAGTTGTTCCAGCTCGCGACGACGGCGAGCACGGAGACCGTGCCGAGCGCCGGCCGCGCCATCGGCAGCAGCACCCGCCAGAAGAATCCGAAGGCGCTGCAGCCGTCGAGCGTGGCCGCCTCCTCCAGCTCGCCGGGGATCTGCCGGAAGAAGCCGCGCAGGATGATGATCGTCATCGGCAGCCCGAAGGCGGCCTGCGGGAGGATCACGCCGAGCGGGTTGTCCAGCAGCCCCAGAGAGCGCAGGAGCAGGAACAGCGGCAGGGCCGCCACCGCGAAGGGGAACATCAACCCCATCGTGAAGAAGGTGAACAGCGCCTCCCGCCCCCGGAAGGCGAACCGGGCGAAGGAGAAGGCCGCGAGGGCGGACACGGCGACCACCAGCACGGTCGTCGCCACCGCGATCGCGGTGCTGTTGCCGAGCAGCCGCCAGAAGTCGCCCGAGCCGAGGATGTCGGTGTAGTTGCCGGCTCTCCACCGGTCCGGCAGTCCGAACGGGTTGCGGGAGAGCTCGTCGGTGGACTTGAACCCGGACAGGACGGCGTACAGCAGGGGTACGACCATCACCGCGCCGACCACGAGGAGGACCAGGTGCAGCGGAAGGCTGCGTACGGCCTTGCGGTTCACGTGCCGGCTCCCCTCATGGTCGTGGTGGCCCCTTCGAGGTCGCGGCGGAGCACGAACCGCTGGTAGGCGAGGGCGAAGACGAGGCAGATGGCGAACATGACCACGCTGATCGCGCTGGCGTAGCCGACCTGGTAGCGCTTGAAGCCGTACTGGAACATGGTCACGGCCATCGTCTCGGAGTGGTGGTCGGGGCCGCCCTGGGTGACCACCCAGACCAGGTCGAAGAGTTGGATCGACCCGATCACGGACAGGAAGACGCTGATGCGCAGGGTGGGCGCGAGCAGCGGCAGGGTCACATTGCGGAACCGCTGCCAGGGCCCGGCGCCGTCGATCAGCGCCGCCTCCGTCAACTCGGCCGGGACCGCCTGGAGTCCGGCCAGGTAGAGCATCATGTGGAAGCCGAAGTACTTCCAGGTCATGACCAGGAAGAGCGTCGCCATGACGTAGGAGGGGTCGGCGAACCACTCGCCGCCCACGCCGTCCAGGCCGATGGCGCCCAGCACATGGTCGGCGAGTCCGTCGTCCGGGGCGAAGACCATGCTGAACAGCACGCCGGTGATCGCCTCGGACAGGACGTACGGCGCGAAGAACAGCATCCGGTACACGGCCCGGCCGCGCAGCCGCTGGTTCAGCAGCACCGCCATGGCCAGCGCGAACGGCAGCTGCAGGGCGAGCGACAGCAGCACCAGGACCAGGCAGCGCCACAGGTCGCCCTGGAAGACGGGGTCCTGGAAGAGCCGGGTGAAGTTGTCCGTGCCGATGTAGTCGGAGGGCATGCCGAAGCCGCCCCAGCGGAAGAAGGCGGCGTACAGCGCGAACAGCATCGGCAGCAGCACCAGCCCGGTGAAGAGCACCAGCGCCGGCAGCTGGAATCCGACCGCGGTGAGCCAGTTCAGGGTGCGCCGCCGGGACCGCCCGCGGGCCGCGCCGGCCGCCGGCGGCAGGCGGTCGACGGCGGGGCCGCTCCGCTTGTCCGGAAGGTAGGTCGAGGTCATCGCCGGCTACTGCTCTTCCTTGGCGGTCTTGGTGATCGACTGCGCGACCTGCTCGGGTGACTTGGAGCCGGCGATCAGCGCGGCCACGCTGTCGTTGATCTCCTGGCCGACGGCGGGGGCGTAGGCCTGGTCGAGGTAGAGCTGGAAGCCGGTGGCGGCCTTCAACTGCGCCTGCACGGCCTTGAGGTTGCGGTCGGTCAGGGCGCTCTCGGCAGCGGGGACCACCGGAATCACCCCGGTCCTCTTGACCAGTTCGCGGTCGGTGGTCGCGGAGGCGAAGAACTTCAGGAAGTCGACGGCCGCCTGCGGGGCGCCCTTGCGCAGGGCGTGGCCGCCGCCCCCGCCGAACACCTCGGTGATGCTGCCCTTGCCGCCCTCGACCCCGGGGAACGGGAAGAAGCCGAGGTCGGAGCCGATGCCCTTGCCCGCGTCGGCCTCCACGACCGGCGCCCACTGGCCCATCAGCTCCATCGCCGCCTTGCCGTTGCCGACGGTGGCGGCCTGGCCGGTCGGGGTGGAGTAGGCGGCGCCGAGGAACCCCTTCTGGAAGGGCTGGAGGTCGACCAGCTCCTTGAGGTGCCGCCCGGCCTCGACGAACCCCGCGCCGGTGAAGTCCTTGGCGTCGCTGGCCTTCTGCAGGGCGTCGACCCCGGCGGTGCGCATCGCGAGGTAGGCCCAGTAGTACATGCCGGGCCACTTCTCCTTGCCCGCCAGGGCGAGCGGGGTGACGCCGGCGGACTTCAGCTTCTTCACCGCGTCGAGGAAGCCGCTCCAGGTGGTGGGCGGGGCGGTGATCCCGGCCTTCTTGAAGAGCGACTTGTTGTACCAGAAGCCGATCATGCCGATGTCGAACGGGATGCCGTACGTCTTGCCGTCGAGGAGGTACGCCTGCTTCGCCACCGGCAGCAGGCCGGCCGCAAAGCCCTTCGTCCGGTCGGTGAGGTCCTCCACGAGTCCCGCGTCGACCTGCTGCCTGAGCACGCCGCCGCCCCAGGTGTGGAAGATGTCCGGCAGCTTCCCGGAGGCGGTCAGCGCGGTCATCTTCGACTTGTAGGCGTCGTTCTCCAGCTGGACGATCTTTACCTTGACCTTGGGGTTCTGGGCCTCGAACTTCTTGGCGAGGCCGGCCCAGACGGTCTTGGTCGGCTGCGTGGTCGAGATGTTCCACCACTCGATCGTGGTCGTCCCCGAGGACGACCCCCCGTCAGAGTCGCCGCCGCAGCCGCTGAGTGCGGTCACACCGAGACCGGCGGCGACAGAGGCCGCCAGGAAGCCGCGGCGGGACAGTGCAGGGTCGCCCATCATGCGCTCCTTCGAAACTTTCGGTGGTGCCTGGGAGGTGCCTCGGAGTTGCTTCGGAGAGGGTCCGGTTCGGTCATCTCAACAACCGGCGGATCGAAACATTCGGTCAACTTCCCGAACGTTCCGAACGGCGACTCTAGAAACGCGGGTGAGGGGCGTCAAGGTGTCGTGCATCAGGTGACCGCCTCGTAGTCGAACCAGTCGAACGCCGCGCGCCCCTCGGTGACGTACATGCCGAGCACACGACCTGCGAACCCGCCGGCCACCTGAGTGGAGACGTAACGGCCGTCCAGTTCGGCCAGCCGAACGGGGCCTTCGGAAGTTTCGATCGAGAAGGCGACGGTGTCGGGCCCGTCCAACGGCTCCGCCCGCCCCTTCGCCCGGATCTCGACGGCCAGGGTCAGCGTGCCCGCGGGCACCGGCCGTTCGGCGATCCGCTGCCGCACCGGTCCGATCCGTACGACCACGGCGGCCACTCCCCCGGCCACTTCGAGGTCGTAGTGGCTGGGCCTCGTCCAGGCGGACGGACAGCCCGGCCCGGGCCCCCGGCCCGGGATCCAGGAGCGCGGCGGCGCGGCAGTCGTGGTGCTGCTGCCGGCGGCCGACGAAGGTGTGCCCGGGGCGGTCGAGGCTGTCGCCCGTGGCCACGAGCGTGAGGTGGCCCGGCCGCTCGGCCAGGGACCAGCAGCCGTCGGGCCGGCGCCGCGGGGAGATCCAGTGCGGCGCGAGGGCGGGACCGGCGAAGTCGTCGCGCGGGGACGGGGGTTGACGGGGAGCCCAAGCGGTGGGCGCCGGGTGCCGCTCGCGCACCGGACCCGTCCGGGGCCAGCCGTCGGCCCACTCCACCGGCACCAGGAACGTCTCCCGGCCGAGGACGTGGAACTCCGGGAAGTAGCCGCGCGGCCGGGTGCCGAGCAGCACCATCCACCAGGTGCCGTCGGCCGCCTGGACCAGGTCGCCGTGGCCGGTGCACTGGACGGGCAGGCCGGTGCCGCGGTGGGACAGCACCGGGTTGCCGGGCGCCGGCTCCCAGGGGCCGCGCGGGGAGCGGGCGCGGGCGGCCGAGACGCCGTGGCCGAGTGCGGTGCCGCCCTCGGCGATCAGCAGGTACCACCAGTCGCCGATCCGGTACAGGTGGGGCGCCTCGGGGTCCCTGAGACCGGTGCCGGACCACAGGGGCAGCGGCCCCTCCAGCACCGCGCCGGTCCGCGGGTCGATCCGGGCGACCGTGACCCCCGCCATGGCGCACCAGCACCGGCCGTCCTCGTCCCAGGCGAGGTCGGGATCGATGCCGGGCAGGTCGATCCACACCGGGTCCGACCACGGCCCCTCGGGCTGCTCGGCGGTGACGAGGAAGGTGCCTCCGGCGCCGACACAGGTGGTGATCACATGGAAGAGCCCGTCGTGGTGCCGGATCGTCGGCGCGTAGATCCCGCCGGAGGCCGGCACGTCGTCCGGCAGGGTCAACTGCCCCGGCCGGTCCAGGACGTTGCCGATCTGACGCCAGCGCACCAGGTCCCGGCTGTGGAAGAGCGGCAGCCCCGGGAAGTACTCGAAGCTGGAGCACACGAGGTAGTGGTCGTCGCCCACCCGGCACACGCTCGGGTCGGGATGGAAACCGGGGATGACGGGATTCTGGTACGTCTGCATGCACACCTCACAGGCTGTCGAAACTTTCGGAGCTGGCGCCGAATCTTACTGACGCCTACGGTGACGCTAGGGCGGCCGCGGCGGAAGAGGGCCCCGCCGGCTGGTCGAATGGCCCGAGCGGGAGTGGGATGGGAGGGAGGCCGCTCGCGGCTCCGACCGCAGGAGGACGCTCGCGGGCACCCGTGAGGAACGGTGGAGTCATGTCCGGTTACGACGCCTCGGCGACCGCCCGGGTGGTGGTCGGTGTGAGCGGCTCCCTGGGCAGCGTCACGGCCCTGCGCAGGGCCACCGCGCTCGCCCGGCAGCTGGGAGCCGAGCTATGGCCGGTGCTGGCCTGGGAGCCGCCCGGCGGTGATTCCGCGGCGCGCCGCTCGCCCGCCGCCGGCCTGCTGGTCGAGGAGTGGCAACGGCTGGCCAAGCAGCGGCTGGCCGCCGTGCTCGACGAGATCTTCGGCGACGTGGAGGGCCCGGGCGTCCCGATGCACCCCGTCGTCGTGCGCGGCGCCCCGGGCCCGGTCCTGGTGGCGACCGCCGACCGAGAGAACGACCTCCTGGTCGTGGGCGCCGGCCGCCGAGGCCTCCAGCACCCCTTCTCCGGCCGCGTCCCCCGCCACTGCCTCACCCACGCCACCTGCCCGCTCCTCGCGATACCCCCCTCCCCCCTGGAGTCGGACCTGGTGGCGGTGCACCGACGCAACGCGTGGCATCTGCCGATGGACACGCGGGGGTTGTGAGGGCCGCCGGGGCGTCGCGGATGGCTGCGGGGCGGGGCGTCGGCGTGGCCTGCGGTGCTGCTTCGGGCCCGGTTCAGGTGGGGCGCGCGCTGGCGGGGCCGGCGGTGGTCGGGGCGGGTGTCGGGTGGTGCGTGTCCGGCGGGGGCGATGCGTGTCGGGCGGGGGCGCGTTCCGGGGGCCGTGTCGCTGGACGCGTGTCCCTGGGGCGCGTGTCCCTGGGGGCGCGTGTCCCTGGGGGCACGTGTCCCTGGGGGCACGTGTCCCTGGGGCGCGTGTCCCTGGGGGCGCGTGTCCCTGGGGCGCGTGTCCCTGGGGGCGCGTGTCCCTGGGGGCACGTGTCGAATGGGGCGCGTCGCTGTGGGGATGGTCGATGGGGGCCTGTGGCCGACGACGTGTGTCACTGCCGAGTCGGGCAGGTGGGGAAGCACCGCACCCTGCACCGCCTGGCAGAACGCATCGACCGCGCCACAGCGTCGGACGTGTTCCGGACGTCCGGCCTGGGTTAGCAGCTGCGGGCGGGGAAGCCCCTCTGCCGGTTGGTTCGACCGTCCCGAAGAGCCGGAGAGTCGTTACGGTGATCGCATGACGCCCCACTCCCCCTCGCGCGCCGGCATCGAGTCGCCGCCCAGGACCGAGTTCGCCTTCCCCGGCCCCCTGCGCGACCGGCTGGTCACGGCGATCCTCGAGGGGTCCAAGACCTCCACCACAGGACTCGTCGTCGACTACGAGCACGAGGGCGCGTCCCTGCCGGAAGTCGGGGACCGCTCGGTGGTCATCGACTCGGACGAGCGTCCGGTCGCGGTCATCGAGGTGACCGGTGTGCGCGTGGTCCGACTGGCGGACGTCGATCTCGCCCACGCGGTGGACGAGGGAGAGGGGCACACGAGTGTGGCCGAGTGGCGCGAAGGCCACGAGCGGTTCTGGCACAGCGACGAGATGCGCGCGGCCCTGGACGACCCCGGCTTCACCGTCGACGACACGACGCTCGCGGTCCTGGAGCGCTTCCGCCTCGTCGCAGACCTTCGCCTCACCGCGCGTGCCGAGCACGGGTGACTCAGGAGATTCCTGCCCAGCACCAGGGCCGCTCTCAGGGGCACGTCCCGGTGCGGATTGCCGGCCCCCGGGGCAGCATGGAGGTGTCGTACGAGATGACGCTCGGTGTCCGCGTCCCGGTCCGCCGCCGCCCCTCTCACCGTACGGCCGGACAGCGACCCGCCACCCCCCGGGCCTCCGCTTCTTGATGTGTCGGCCCGTCCTGCCGGGCCATTATTAACGCAAGATTGACGCCCCCAGGCCCAGGATCCATGGGCCCAGGCGTCACTCTCTGCTTACGCTGGTGCCGCCGTCCGCGTGATGGCCGGAACCCGCTGAGCCACACACCAGGAGCAGGCCGATGGCCACGACCGAGCACCCTCCCAGTCGCCTGCGCGCCTGGATGCTGGAGGGTCTGTCCGACATGGGCAAGAACGGCGGCCGCACCGGACCCCACGCGGAGCCGGAGTCCCCGCACCAGGGGCAGCGCTGGTGGCGCGTGATGTGCCTGACCGGCGTCGACTACTTCTCCACCCTCGGCTACCAGCCCGGCATCGCGGCCCTCGCCGCCGGCCTGCTCTCGCCGGTGGCGACCATCGTCCTCGTCATCGTCACCCTCGCCGGCGCCCTCCCGGTCTACCGGCGTGTGGCCGAGGAGAGCCCGCACGGCGAGGGCTCCATCGCCATGCTCGAGCGCCTGCTCTCCTTCTGGCAGGGCAAGCTGTTCGTGCTCACCCTGCTCGGCTTCGCGGCCACCGACTTCCTGATCACCATCACCCTCTCCGCCGCCGACGCCTCCACCCACCTCGTGGAGAACCCGCACCTGACCAGCACCCTGCACGGCCACCAGATGATCATCACGCTGTTCCTGGTGGCGCTGCTCGGCGCGGTGTTCCTCAAGGGGTTCCTCGAGGCCGTCGGCGTCGCCGTCGCCCTGGTCGGCGTCTACCTCGCGCTCAACCTGGTCGTCGTGTTCGTGGGCCTGTGGCACATCCTCACCGCCGAGCACGTGGTCACCGACTGGACCAGCGCCCTGACCGCACAGCACGGCAACGTCTTCGTCATGGTCGGCGTGGCCCTGATCGTCTTCCCGAAGCTCGCCCTCGGCCTGTCCGGCTTCGAGACCGGCGTCGCCGTCATGCCGCACGTGCAGGGCGACGCGGGCGACACGCAGGAGCGGCCGGCCGGCCGGATCCGGGACACCAGGAGGCTGCTGACCACGGCCGCCCTGATCATGAGCGGCTTCCTGATCGCCACCAGCTTCATCACGACGCTGCTGATCCCGGCGGACGAGTTCAAGACCGGCGGAAAGGCCAACGGCCGCGCGCTCGCCTACCTCGCGCACGACTACCTCGGCGGCGCCTTCGGCACGGTCTACGACATCTCGACGATCGCCATCCTGTGGTTCGCCGGCGCCTCCGCCATGGCCGGCCTGCTCAACCTGATGCCGCGCTACCTGCCCCGCTACGGCATGGCCCCGCACTGGGCGCGGGCCGTCCGCCCGATGGTCATCGTTTTCACCCTGATCGCCTTCCTGGTGACCTGGATCTTCGACGCCAACGTGGACAAGCAGGGCGGGGCCTACGCCACCGGTGTGCTGGTGCTGATCAGCTCGGCGGCGATCGCGGTGACCATCGCCGCGCGCAAGGCGGGGCAGCGCGGCTGGACCCTCGCGTTCGCGGCCATCTCCACGGTGTTCCTCTACACGACCGTCGTGAACGTCATCGAGCGCCCCGACGGTGTGAAGATCGGTGCCTGCTTCATCGCGGGCATCATCCTGGTCTCGCTGCTGTCCCGACTGGCCCGCGCCTTCGAGCTGCGCGTGACGAGCCTGACGATGGATCCGATGGCGGAACGATTCGTCAGGGACATGGCCAGCCGCAAGATGCGGTTCATCGCCAACGACCCCGGCCATCGCGACAAGGCCGAGTACCGCGACAAGATCGAGCAGATCCGCGCCGACAACGACATGCCGGAGCAGGACGACTTCGTCTTCGTGGAGGTCACGGTCACCGACCCCTCCGAGTTCGAGGGGCGCCTGACGGTGCGCGGCGAGGTCCTGCACAACCGCTACCGCATCCTGACCGTGGAGTCCTCCTCCATCCCCAACGCCCTTGCCGCGCTGCTCCTGCACGTCCGGGACATGACGGGCTGCACCCCGCACATCTACTTCGAGTGGACCGAGGGCAATCCGTTCACCAACTTCCTGCGCTTCTTCCTCTTCGGGCAGGGCGAGGTCGCCCCGGTGACCCGCGAGGTGCTGCGCGAGGCGGAGCCGGACCGGGTACGGCGCCCGCGCGTGCACACGGGCTGAGCCGCACCGGGTCCGCCGAGGGCCGTACCCCTCGTTCCGGCGGTTCCCGCACCGGGGCCCTATCGTGACCGGCATGCAGTCCTACACCATCGGCCAGGCCGCGCGGTTGCTCGGCGTGAGCCCGGACACCGCCCGCCGCTGGGCCGACGCCGGCCGGGTCGCCACCCATCGCGACGAGGCCGGGCGTCGGCTCATCGACGGCAGGGACCTGGCGGCGTTCTCCGTGGAACTGGCCAGGGCGGGCGGCAGCGAGGAGGAGGCGCCCTCCCACACCTCGGTCCGCAACGCCTTCCCGGGCATCGTCACCGCCATCAAGCTGGGCGACGTGGCCGCCCAGGTGGAGATCCAGGCGGGCCCGCACCGGCTGGTGTCGCTGCTGACCCGGGAGGCCGTGGAGGAACTGGGCCTGGAGGTCGGCATGGAGGCCACCGCGCGCGTGAAGTCCACGAACGTGCACATCGACCGCCACTGACGCCCCACCCTCTGGCCGTACGAACGCACATGCCAGCCTCAGATCACCACTGCGCTGCTCATGCGATGCCACAGCAGACATATGCCTGGCAGATGCGGCAGTATCATCACCGCACGGCCGGCGTTCCGCCGTGGCAGGGCGCGACTGTTCCATGATCTGAGGAGTAGATCCGTGATGACCCGTTCCGTGCGCAGAACCCGCCGGACACTGCAGCTGGCCGGCGCGGGGGCCGCTGCCCTGATGACACTCGGCGCCTGCTCCTCCTCGTCCGACGCGTCGACCACCACCTCGGACAAGTCGTCCTCCTCCAAGCTCTCCGGCACGGTCACCGTGTTCGCGGCCGCCTCGCTGAAGGAGAGCTTCACGACGCTCGGCCGGCGGTTCGAGAAGCAGCACCCGGGCACCAAGGTCACCTTCAGCTTCGCCGGCAGCGACGCCCTGGCCGCCGGCATCACCGGCGGCGCCCCGGCGGACGTCTTCGCCGCCGCGAGCCCGAAGACCATGGCGATGGTGACGGACAAGAAGGATGCGGTCGGCACCCCGGCCACCTTCGTCCGCAACCAGCTGGAGATCGCCACCCTGCCGGGCAACCCCGACAAGGTCTCCTCCCTGAAGGACCTCACCAGGTCCGGCCCGAAGGTCGTACTGTGCGACAAGACCGTGCCGTGCGGCGCGGCTGCGCAGAAGGCGCTGGACGCCGCCGGCCTGAAGCTGACCCCGGTCTCCTACGAGCAGGACGTCAAGGCCGCCCTGACCAAGGTGGAGCTGAAGGAGGCCGACGCCGCGGTGGTCTACAAGACCGACGTGAAGGCCGCCGGTGGCAAGGTGGAGGGCGTGGAGTTCCCCGAGTCGGCCGAGGCGATCAACGACTACCCGATCGCCCTGCTGAAGAACGGACCGAACGCCGCGGCGGCCAAGGCGTTCATCGCGCTGGTGCGGTCCGCCGAGGGCCAGAAGGTCCTCGGCGAGGCGGGCTTCCTCAAGCCGTGACCTCACTCGGCAGGCCAGGCTCCGCGGCCGGCCCCCGCACGGGCGGTCCGCGGCGCCGCCGTGCCCGCACCCGGGCGCCGCTGCCGCTGCTGCTGCCCGGAGTGCTCGCCCTGGCCTTCCTGCTGCTGCCCCTGGTCGCCCTGCTCGTCCGGGCCCCCTGGCGCAGCCTGCCGCAGCAGCTGACCAGCACGGAGGTGTGGCAGGCGCTCCAGCTGTCGCTGATCAGCGCGACGACGGCCACCGCCGTGAGTCTCGTTCTCGGGGTGCCGCTGGCCTGGCTGCTGGCCCGTACGGACTTCCCCGGACGTGGCCTCGTACGCGCCCTGGTCACGCTGCCGCTGGTGCTGCCGCCGGTGGTCGGCGGCGTGGCCCTGCTGCTCGCCCTGGGCCGCAACGGGGTCGTCGGACAGTGGCTCGACTCCTGGTTCGGCCTCACCCTGCCGTTCACCACCGCCGGGGTGGTGATCGCGGAGGCGTTCGTCGCCATGCCGTTCCTGGTCATCAGCGTCGAGGGCACCCTGCGGGCCGCCGACCCGCGCTTCGAGGAGGCGGCCACCACGCTCGGCGCCTCCCGCTTCACCGCGTTCCGCCGGGTCACCCTGCCGCTCATCGCCCCGGGGATCGCCGCGGGCGCCGTGCTGGCGTGGGCCCGCGCGCTCGGCGAGTTCGGCGCGACGATCACCTTCGCCGGCAACTTCCCCGGCCGCACGCAGACGATGCCCCTCGCGGTCTACCTCGCCCTGCAGAACGACCCGGAAGCGGCCATCGCCCTCAGCCTGGTCCTCCTGACGGTCTCGATCACCGTCCTCGCGGGCCTGCGGGACCGCTGGATGACGCCCTCATGACGCACACAGAGCCCACCGAGCCACGGCAGGCAGCAACCGCCGAGGCCGCCCCCACGCAGTCGGCCCCCATCCCGCGCGCCGAAGGCCTCGACGCGCACCTCGTCGTGGACCTCTCCGGCTTCCGCCTCGACATCGCGCTCGCCGCCGCACCCGGCGACGTCGTCGCCGTGCTCGGGCCCAACGGGGCCGGCAAGACGACGGCCCTGCGTGCGCTCGCCGGGCTCGTCCCGCTGACGGACGGTCATCTGCGGCTGGACGGCGCCGCCCTGGAGTGGACTCCGCCGGAGGCCCGCCCCGTCGGCGTCGTCTTCCAGGACTATCTGCTCTTCCCCCACCTGTCCGCCCTGGACAACGTGGCCTTCGGCCCCCGCTGCCAGGGCGCCACCAAGGCGGAGGCGCGGGCACAGGCCGCCGCCTGGCTCGAGCGGATGGGTCTCGCCGACCACGCCGGCGCCAAGCCCCGCCGCCTCTCCGGCGGCCAGGCCCAGCGTGTCGCCCTCGCCCGCGCCCTGGCCACCCGGCCCCGCCTGCTGCTCCTGGACGAGCCGCTCGCCGCCCTGGACGCCCGTACCCGCCTGGAGGTCCGCGCCCAGCTCCGGCGCCACCTGGCCGAGTTCGAGGCGGTCGCCGTCCTGGTCACCCACGACCCGCTGGACGCCATGGTGCTCGCGGACCGGCTGGTGGTCGTCGAGCACGGCCGGGTCGTGCAGGAGGGCTCCCCGTCCGACATCGCCCGCCATCCGCGCACGGACTACATCGCCCAGCTCGTCGGCCTCAATCTCTACCGCGGCCGGGCGGACGGCCACACGGTGCGGCTGGACGCCGGAGCGTCCGTCGTCACCGCGGAGGTCCTGTCCGGACCGGCGTTCGTCGCTTTCCCGCCGGGCGCCGTCACGCTGTTCCGGGACCGCCCCGCGGGCGCCAGCGCACGCAACCTGTGGCGCTGCGAGGTCGTCGGCCTGGAGACCCACGGCGACCAGATCCGCGCCGACCTCACCGGCGAACTCGCGCTCGCCGCCGACCTCACCACGGTCGCCGCCGCCGAACTCGATCTGCACCCGGGTGCACCGGTCTGGGCGACGGTCAAGGCGACGCAGACCCACGCATACCCCGCCTGAACGGCCACCCGCTCTACGGTGGGTGCCCATGACACTGAGCATCCGCAACCAGCTCCCCGGCACCGTCACCGAGGTCCGCCCCGGCCAGGTCATGGCCACGGTGAAGGTCCGTCTGGACGGCGGGCAGAACCTCACGGCCGCCATCACCCGGGAGGCCGTCGAGCAGCTCGGCCTCGCCCCGGGCAGCACCGTCCGCGCCCTGGTGAAGTCGACGGAGGTCGCCCTCGCCACCAGCCGGGTCGAAGGCCTGTCGATCCGCAACCAGCTCCCCGGCACGCTCACCCACCTCAGCCTCGGGGAGGTCATGGCCCTGGCCAAGGTGACCGTGGAGGGCGGCGAACTCACCGCCGCGATCACCAGGGACGCGGCCGGCGACCTCGGCCTCTTCGTGGGCTCCGACGTCGTTGTCCTGATCAAGTCGACCGAGGTGTCACTGGCCACGGCGTAGCGCCGGCGAGGGCATGAAGCCGGTCCCGGCGGGGAACCGGCGACAGCCCGGCACGGCCGAGGCCCCCTGGCCGCAGGAGCGGGCAGGGGGCCTCGGACGCGGGCTCGCTCAGTCCTCGTACGCGTCCAGCGGCGGGCAGGAGCACACCAGGTTGCGGTCGCCGAAGGCCTGGTCGATACGGCGCACCGGCGGCCAGTACTTGTCGGCCACCGACACACCGGCCGGGAACACCGCCTCCTCGCGGCTGTAGGAGTGCGCCCACTCCCCGCCGAGCGCCCGCGCGGTGTGCGGGGCGCCCCGCAGCGGGTTGTCGTCCGCGGGCCACTCACCGGAGCCGACCTTCTCGATCTCCGCCCGGATGGCGATCATCGCGTCGCAGAACCGGTCCAGCTCGGCGAGGTCCTCGGACTCGGTCGGCTCGATCATCAGCGTGCCGGCCACCGGGAACGACATGGTGGGCGCGTGGAAGCCGTAGTCGATGAGCCGCTTGGCCACGTCGTCCACGCTCACTCCCGTCGCCTTGGTCAGCGGGCGCAGGTCGATGATGCACTCGTGCGCCACCAGGTTGCCGGGACCGGTGTAGAGCACCGGGTAGTGCGGCTCGAGGCGCTTGGCGATGTAGTTCGCGGAGAGCACGGCCACCTGGGTGGCCCGCTTGAGGCCCTCGCCGCCCATCAGGCGGACGTACGCCCACGAGATCGGCAGGATGCCCGCCGAGCCCCACGGAGCCGCCGAGATCGGCCCGACGCCCGTCTCGGGGCCGGCCGCCGGCTGCATCGGGTGGTTCGGCAGGTACGGCGCCAGGTGCGACCGTACGGCGACCGGGCCGACACCGGGGCCACCGCCGCCGTGCGGGATGCAGAAGGTCTTGTGCAGGTTCAGGTGGGAGACGTCGCCGCCGAAGTGGCCCGGCTTCGCGAGGCCGACCAGGGCGTTGAGGTTGGCCCCGTCGACGTAGACCTGACCGCCGGCCTCGTGCACCTGGGCGCAGATGTCGGCGACGTGCTCCTCGAAGACGCCGTGCGTCGACGGGTAGGTGATCATCAGCACCGCCAGCTCGTCGCGGTACTGCTCGATCTTCGCCCGCAGGTCCTCGACGTCGATCTCGCCGTCCCCGGCGGTCTTGACGACGACGACCTTCATGCCGGCCATCACGGCGCTGGCGGCGTTGGTGCCGTGCGCGGAGGACGGGATGAGGCAGACGGTGCGCTGCGCGTCGCCGTTGGCCCGGTGGTAGCCGCGTACGGCCAGCAGACCGGCCAGCTCGCCCTGCGAACCGGCGTTCGGCTGGAGCGAGACCTTGTCGTAGCCGGTGACCTCGGCGAGACGTTCCTCCAGCTCGGTGATGAGCGTGAGGTAGCCCTGCGCCTGCTCGGCGGGCGCGAAGGGGTGCAGCTGGCCGAACTCGGGCCAGGTGACCGGCTCCATCTCCGTGGTCGCGTTGAGCTTCATGGTGCAGGAGCCCAGGGGGATCATGCCGCGGTCGAGCGCGTAGTCGCGGTCCGCCAGCCTGCGCAGGTAGCGCAGCATCGCGGTCTCGGAGCGGTGCTCGTGGAAGACCGGGTGGGTGAGGTAGTCGTCGGTGCGCAGCAGCGCCCCGGGGAGGCTGTCCTCGGCGGCAGCGTCCAGCGCCTCGATGTCGCCCTCGACGCCGAAGGCGGCGAAGACGGCGGCGACGTGGGCCCGGTTGGTGGTCTCGTCGCAGGCGAGCGAGACGTGGTCGGTGTCGACGAGGCGCAGGTTGACGCCGTTGTCACGGGCGGCGGCGACGACCTCGGCGGCCCTGCCGGGCACCCGCGCGGTGAGGGTGTCGAAGTAGGCGCCGTGGACGATCTCCACCCCGCCGGTCTTCAGGCCCTCGGCGAGGACGGTGGCGTACCGGTGGGTGCGCCGGGCGATGGTCCGCAGCCCCTCGGGCCCGTGGTAGACGGCGTACATGCCGGCCATCACGGCGAGCAGCACCTGCGCGGTGCAGATGTTGCTGGTGGCCTTCTCGCGGCGGATGTGCTGCTCACGGGTCTGCAGCGCGAGCCGGTAGGCCTTGTGCCCGTCGGCGTCGACGGAGACACCGACGAGGCGGCCGGGCAGGCTGCGGGCGAACTTCTCGTGCACGGCCATGTAGCCCGCGTGCGGCCCGCCGAAGCCCATCGGCACGCCGAAGCGCTGGGTGGTGCCGACGGCGATGTCCGCGCCCAGCTCGCCCGGCGAGGTGAGCAGGGTGAGCGCGAGCAGGTCGGCGGCCACGGTGACGAGGGCGCCCAGCTCGTGCGCCTGGTCGATGACCGGCTTGATGTCGCGTACGGCACCGGAGGCACCCGGGTACTGCAGCAGCACGCCGTTGATCTCGCGCCCGGCGACCTCGGCCGGGATGCCCTCGCTGAGGTCGGCGACGACGACCTCCACGCCGGTCGGCTCGGCGCGGGTCTCGATGACGGCGATGGTCTGCGGCAGGACGTCCGCGTCGACCAGGAACAGGCCCTTCTTGTTCTTGCCCATGCGCCGGGAGAGCGCCATCGCCTCGGCGGCGGCGGTGCCCTCGTCGAGCAGGGAGGCGCCGGAGGTGGGCAGGCCGGTGAGCTCGGCGACCATCGTCTGGAAGTTCAGCAGGGCCTCGAGCCGCCCCTGGGAGATCTCCGGCTGGTACGGCGTGTAGGCCGTGTACCAGGCCGGGTTCTCCATGACGTTGCGCAGGACGACGGGCGGCGTGAACGTCCCGTAGTAGCCCAGGCCGATCATGGAGCCGAGGACCTCGTTGCGGTCGGCGAGCGAGCGCAGCTCGGCGAGCACCTCGGCCTCGGTGCGGGCGCCCGGCAGGTCGAGGGCGTCGGCGTTCTTGATCACGTCCGGCACGGCGGCGGCGGTCAGCTCGTCGAGGGAGCCGTAGCCGATGTGCGCGAGCATCTTCGCCCGCGCCTCCTGGTCCGGTCCGATGTGGCGCTGCTCGAAGGGGATGCCCGCTTCGAGCTCGGAGAGCGGAATGCGATGGGCGGTCATTTGCGGAGGCCTCCTGGTCTGACGCGACCTTCGAGGGGCACCCCGGTACGGATACCCCGACGGCCTCCCCCTCTGTCATCTCGACCTGAGAGCTTCACCGGACGCCTCGGGGCGCCGGCTTTCACCGTCGGTGAGGGCGGAAGCCGTCGACATCCGCCCTGCTTTCCAGAGTGACCTCGTCCGTGCGGTACGTGAGCCTGAGAGATTCCGGGGAGGATTTGCTCCTTCGGCGCCTCCGAGCTGGTCGGAGGACTCTCCCGCGCGGGGTCAGCAGCCGCTGCCAGCCTACCAGCGAGGTCAACGCCCGAGCCTTCGAGTGGCCGCCTCCTTGATTGTGCTCTTTTGTAGTGCTTACGGATGAGTTGCGACCACGTGGAGGGAGAGGGACCGTGCAGACCGACATCGATCCGCGCAACCTGATCGGCCGCAAGGCGTTCGACGTCAATGGCACCAAGATCGGCACCATCGACGAGGTGTACCTGGACGACGCGACCGGAGTACCCGAGTGGGCCGCCATACGCACCGGCCTGTTCTCCCGGGACGCCTTCGTCCCCCTCGAACCCAGCGAACTGATCGAGGGCGCCCTGCGGGTCCCCTTCGACCGCGCGCTCATCAAGGACGCCCCCGACTTCGGGGTCGGCCGCCACCTCTCTCCCGAACAGGAACTGCAGCTCTACCACCACTACGGCCTCGACGTGACCCCACCCCCCACCCTCCCGGACCACGACTTCGGCAAACTGGCGGGCACGGAGGAGACCTGAGAGCGGGGGCTGCGGGACGATGCGCCAACGCGCCTCCGCCGCGCATCCCGCACCGACGACAGCGATCCACGACCCGCAATGCCGAGCAGTCCTCCCCCCTCCCGCGTCAGGCGCCGGGAAACCGGCGTCCCGCCCACGCGCCGAGGCCCACGCTGCGGCCACCGTGGGGGGACTCGGTCCCCGAGGCACTCGGTGCATGCGGGAGCGGACCCTCTTCCGCGTCAGGCGGGGCGTCCGCGAACGACCCGGTTCCTGAGGCCGCCGCGTTCCCTTGTGCCAAGGGTCCCTCCGGGCCGATGTCCACCAGCGGCAACGCCTCGGCCGGCGACAACTCGTCCTCGTCGACGCGAAACGTCCGTACCCGCCCGGGCTCGGACCCCGGCGTCTCGAACCGCACCGTGACTCTCCCCAGCCCGCTCCCCTGCACCCAGCCATGCCCGTACACGGCATGCCGCACGTCCTGCCCCGGCCGCCAGTGCCGCTCCGCCGGCTCCGGCTCCTCCTCCACCGCCTCGGGCGCGGCCTCCTCCGCCGGCACCACCTCCCGCTCCCCCGCGGCCTGCGCGAACAGGTCCTCCTGGGTGTAGTCGGCGAGCCCCGAGACGCCCACGCCGAGCAGCCGCACCCCACCCGTGGTGTCCACCGACTCCAGCAGCCGCGCCGCCGCCTCCCGCACCACCGCGACGTCGTCCGTGGGCCCCCTCAGCGTCTCGGACCGGGTCAGCGTCGAGAAGTCGTACCGCCGCACCTTCAGCACGATGGTCCGCCCGGACAGTCCCGCCTCGCGCAGGCGCCGCACGCACCGGTCCGCCAGCCGCTGCACCTCCAGGCCGACCCGCAGCCGGTCGTGGATGTCCACGTCGTAGGTGTCCTCGACCGACACCGACTTGGCCTCCCGCTCCGCCACCACCGGCCGGTCGTCGCGCGCCAGCGCCATCGCGTACAGCGCCTGGCCGTGCGCCTTGCCGAGCAGCCGTACCAGCTCGTCCTCCCCCGCCTCGGCCAGTTCCTCGACCGTGGTGATCCCGGCCCGCCGCAGATGGTCCCCGGTGGCCGGTCCGACCCCGGGCAGGGTGCGCACCGGCATGGGCCCGAGCAGCGCCCGCTCCGTGCCGGGCTCGATCAGCACCAGTCCGTCGGGCTTGGCCTGCTCGGAGGCGATCTTCGCGAGCATCTTGGAGCCGGCCAGCCCCACCGACCCCGTGAGCCCGGTGACCGCCCGGATGTCCGCGCGCAGCCTCGTCCCGGTCAGCCGCGCCGACTCAGCGTCCCAGGCCGCTCCCCCGGCCTCCAGGTCCACGAACGCCTCGTCCAGGCTCAGCGGCTCCACCAGCGGCGACAGCTCCCGCAGCAGCGCCATCACCTGCTCGCTGATCGACCGGTACACGCTGAAGCGCGGCACCAGGTACGCCGCGTTCGGTGCCAGCCGGCGCGCCTGGGCCATGGGCATCGCCGAGTGGACCCCGAAGACCCGCGCCTCGTACGACGCGGTGGCGACCACACCGCGCGGCCCCAGTCCGCCCACGACGACGGCTTTCCCGCGCAGGCTCGGCTTGGATGCCTGCTCCACGGAGGCGTAGAAGGCATCCATGTCGAGATGCAGGATCGTGGGCGCGTTTCTCACATCTCCGATGCTGCACCACGCCACTGACAATGCCCCCGGCGCCGACGCCGGGGGCAGCACGTGCTCGGGTCAGACCGCCCGGTTGCGCCGGCGCGCCAGTTCGTCCGCGGGGTTGTGGCCGACGAGGGTCTCCCCGGTGTCGACGCGCTCGCCGTGCAGCTGGGAGAGAGCGCTTTCCACATCACGCCACACCACGCCGACCGCGATCCCGAAGATGCCCTGACCCCCCTGGAGCAGGGCGTGCACCTCGTCCGGCGAGGTGCACTCGTAGACGGTGGCGCCGTCGCTCATGAGGGTCATCCGCTCCAGGTCGCGGAAACCGCGTTCCCTGAGGTGCTGAACGGCCGTCCGGATGTTCTGCAGCGACACCCCGGTGTCCAGGAAGCGCTTGACGATCTTCAGGACGACGACGTCCCGGAAGCTGTACAGCCGCTGGGTCCCCGACCCGTACGCCGGCCGCACGCTGGGCTCGACCAGACCGGTACGGGCCCAGTAGTCGAGCTGCCGGTAGGTGATGCCGGCTGCCGCACAGGCCGTGGGCCCCCGGTATCCGATCTGCTCCACCGTCATGGACGCCGCCCCTCCGCCGTTCGGCACCGCCGTGGGTCGCTGCGGGGCGTGATCGACCGCGCTGCTGTGAAGCTGGTACGGACCGCTCACCCCGAAAGCGCGTCCGGGGGCACCCCCCGCCGTACCGTCGCCGCTGGTTCTCACGCCGACCTCCGTCCTTGACCTGCCCTCTCGACGGTAGGCAGTCACCAGGGGTGCGTCAACGATCGCCACACTCGGCACGCCGAGTGATAATCACCCTAGGAGTGGTTTCCCGTGCCCCACCGCGGGGAAAGGCTAGCCGAATGCTCCGGCGGGAAGCCGTAGGACGCTCTCACAGGCCGCCGGCAAGTGCACCTCGGTGTGCGGCCGCCAGAAGCCGCCGACCGGCCGGTGGACCGAAGCGACCCGGAGGGCCGACGGCTCACTGGCTGCTGGTGCCGAAGTCCTCGGGCGAGATCTGGTCGAGGAACTCGCGGAACTTCTCCACCTCGTCCTCCTGCTCGTCCGGAATCGCGATGCCGGCGTCGTCCAGCACCGTGTCGCTGCCGAAGATCGGCGTTCCGGTGCGCAGGGCGAGCGCTATGGCATCGGAGGGCCGGGCGCTCACCTCGACTCCGCTGGCGAAGACCAGCTCCGCGTAGAAGACGCCCTCACGCAGATCCGTGATGCGCACTTCGGTCAGCTCCTGGCCGACGGCCTCCAGCACGTCCTTGAACAGGTCGTGGGTCAGCGGCCGCGCGGGGGCCATACCCTGCTGGGCGAAAGCGATCGCGGTCGCCTCCCCCGGCCCGATCCAGATGGGGAGGTAGCGATCGCCCCCCACTTCGCGCAGGAGCACGATCGGTTGGTTGGAGGGCATCTCGACCCGGACACCTACGACATCGAGCTCGTTCACACAGCAACCCTAGGCCGTGCTCGGGATGTTTGGGTAGTCGGGCCGGGAACAGGTGGCCGATCCGGCCGCCCCGACGCCCGCCGCTCAGGGCAACCGCACACCGAGCGCCGTCTGCACCAGCGCCGCGTGCAGCTTCACCGTGAGCGCCGCCAGCTCCTTCGTACGCTCCTGCGCATGCGCCCTGGTCTGCGGGTTGCGGTGCCGCTTCAGCGGGGCGAGCACCTGGTCCACGAGCCCCGCCTCACGGTCGGCCGCCGCCTTCATCACCCGCAGGTGACGCGGCTCGATCCCGAACCGGCCCAGCTCGGCGACGAGGGCGGCCACAGTGACGGCCTCGGCGTCGTACGCCCCGTCCTCCAGCGGAGCGATGAGCCCGTACGCCTCCCACTCCTCCAGGTCGCGCTCGCCTATCTCGGCGGCCGCGAGCAGCTCCGCACGCCCCACCCGGGCGACCGTGGGCCGTTCGGGCGCTTCCGGAACGTCCTCCCCGGTGCGTTGGCGTCCCACCAGCGGCAGCGCCACGGCCTCGCCCCGCTCCATGGCGTCCAGGTGCTCACGGATCACCTTCAGCGGCAGATAGTGGTCCCGCTGCATTCTCAGGACGTGCCCGAGACGCTCGACGTCCCGGGCGGTGAACTTGCGATACCCCGAAGGGGTCCGCTGCGGCTCGACCAGCCCCTCCGACTCCAGGAAACGGATCTTGGAGATCGTGACTTCGGGGAACTCGTCGCGCAGCACGTTCAGCACCGTGCCGATGCTCATCAGCCCACTGTCCGCGGCGGCGGTACCGCTTCGGGCACCGCCGCTCGGTGTTTGAAGCATGGACCTTCCCTGGGGTCCCCCGGACGGGTCCGGGGGTCAGATGCCCTGCCGGCTCGCGTAGAAGACCAGCCGGTACTTGCCGATCTGCACCTCGTCGCCGTTCGACAGAGCGACCTGGTCGATCCGCTCGCGGTTGACGTACGTGCCGTTCAGACTCCCCACGTCGGCCACCATGAAGGAACCGTCCGGGGAGCGCCGGAACTCCACGTGACGGCGGGAGACCGTGACGTCGTCCAGGAAGATGTCGCTCTGCGGGTGACGGCCGGCCGTGGTCAGGTCGCTGTCCAGCAGGAAGCGGCTGCCCGAGTTCGGCCCCCGGCGCACCACCAGCAGCGCCGAGCCCATCGGCAGCGCGTCGACCGCGGCCTGCGCCTCCGGCGAGAGCATCGGCATCTGCGTCTGCCCGGTCGCCTCGGCGTCGTAGGCCTCGAGGCCGGAGATGGAGATCGTGGAGGTGGTCTCCGACGCGCGCTCCGGCGTCACGCCGGGTCGCAGCGGCGCACCGCAGTTGGAACAGAAGCGGGCGTTCTCCGCATTGCGGTTACCGCACCTCGTACACACCAGGACCGACATGGACGGATCCTCCTGCCGCGGCTGCCCCGCGGGGGCGTTGGACGCGTACGGGCCGGGGGCAAACCCTCCACCCGTACCTGAGGTTGACGGTTGCCCGAAACCTATGCCGCCGGACTGGGCAGGGTCAACAGACGCCGCGCCCTGACCTCCCGAAATGTCACCGCCCGGACCAGCGACCTGGTCGCGGAACAGCGGGCGCTGGCCCTCTGCGTCAGGCTGTGCGCGATGGCGAGCGGTCGCGTTGTCGCTGTCCTCTCGCGCGCTCTTGCCGAACAACTTCGCAAACAACTTCACGGGCGATTCCCCTTGACCGAAACAGACCCGCCCGTGGGGCAGGACGAACCCTGATTGCCTTGACCGGCCGACCCGGACACCCTGACAACGTCCGTATCCACCAGACAGTTTCCACCACGCACCACCCGTTCGGTGCGCCGACCCCCCGCAAGCTCATGCCCCTGCCGGACGCCCCCCATGCACCGCCGGTTCACTGGGAGGACGACCGAGCGTAGTCAGGCTGCTTCACCTGTCGCAAGGCGTCCACGACGATCTTGGTCGACTGTTCGACGGTCGCCGTGGCCTGCTCCTTCTCCAGGGTCTGCACCACTCCTCCAGGGATGTTCAGCGCCGGCTCGAGGTCCTGCGGCTTGCCGATGACCTTGAAACGATAGGGGGCGTTGATCTTGTTCCCGTCGACGCTCACACTCTTGCCCGCGTCGGTGAGGTAGGTGCTCGCGATCACCCGTACCCCGTTCACCTGGATCGCCTCCGCGCCGGCAGCGCGCAACTCCTGGATCGCGTCGAGCAGCATGTCCGCCTTGACCGTCCCCTTCGTGTCCTCGATCGTCATGGTGATGCCGGGACCCTGCGCCGCCACGGTGCCCGCCAGGATGCCGAGTTGCTTCTCCTTCTCGGCGGTCTGCCGGCGCGCCTCCGCGGCCTGGTCGGAACTGCTCTGCAGTTCCTGGCGCTGCTTTTCGAGTCCCTGCTTCTCGTCCTCAAGACGCTGAGTACGGTCATCCAGTTCATCGAGGATGCGAACAAGATCTTCCTGACGGGCGCCGCGCAGCGCGCTGTCGCTGTCGCTGTTGGACGCCACCTGCACGGCCAGCCCGAAGCCGAGGCCGAACAACAGCACCGCCACGATGAGTTGGGCGCGGCTCAGCCGCGGCGGCCACAGCCCCTCGACCAGCCGCCGGCGCCCGGTGAGCTGCGGCTCGTCACCCTGGCCGGACGTCTCCGCGGGCGCCGGCCCGGCGGCCTGCCCGGACGTGTGCTCGGCCGGCTGCTCGCTCGTCCGCTCGGTCGCGCGCTCGGACTCGGTCGCGCGCTCGGGCTCGGGGGCCGGGGCGGGCACCTCGGCGGGCAGTTCCCTGCGCAGCCTGTTCTCCGGCTGCTGCTCCTCGTTGTTCATCGCTCTCACGCCCGGAAGACATGCCGTCGGATCGCCGCGGCGTTGGAGAAGATCCGGATGCCCAGGACCACGACGACACCCGTGGACAGCTGCGCCCCCACGCCCAACTTGTCACCCAGGAACACGATCAGTGCGGCCACCACCACGTTCGACAGGAACGACACCACGAAGACCTTGTCGTCGAAGATGCCGTCGAGCATGGCCCGCAGACCACCGAACACGGCGTCCAGCGCCGCGACGACGGCGATCGGCAGATACGGCTCGACGACCGCCGGAACCTCGGGCCGGACCAACAGGCCGGCCACGACTCCCACGACGAGGCCCAGTACGGCGATCACGATGTGCCCTTCTCAGTCTTCTCGGCGTTCGGCTTGGCTGTGCGAACGATCACACTCGGAGCGGCGGGCAACCGGACGTCGCCCTCCGTGGAGATGGTGGCGCGGATACCGAAGTTCTGCTCCAGGGCGTGCAGATACAGGCCGTCGGCACTGTTCTGGAACCTGGTGCTCAGCCGTTCCCCGTCCCCCACGGCCAGCACCGTGTACGGCGGCACCAGCGGTTTGTTGTCGACCAGTATCGCGTCACCCGCGGCCCTGATCGCGGACAGGGCCGTCAGCCGCTGCCCGTTGATGGAGACGGCCTCGGCTCCGGAGGCCCACAGCCCGTTGACCACGCGCTGCATGTCCCGGTCCCGCACCCGTCCCGTGTCGGAGAAGTCGGCGGTCTCCCGCGGATTGGTGCCGTCGCCGCCGCCACTGGCCTCCTTGGCGTCGTTCACCACCAGCTTCACCCCGGGGCCGTGCACCGCCGTGGCCCCCGACAGCACGCCCACCAGATCCGCGGCACTGCTGCCACCGGACTGCTGCAGGGCCGCCCGCTGGCGCGCGCTCACGTCGTCGCGCAAGGTGTCGACGTCGTTCTCGAGTTTGTCCGCCGCGGACGTCTCACCGTCGATGCGGTCGATCAGTTCCTGGCGCTCCTTGGCCACCAC
Organism: Streptomyces sp. NPDC030798; assembly: GCF_055572275.1. Lineage (NCBI taxonomy): Bacteria > Bacillati > Actinomycetota > Actinomycetes > Kitasatosporales > Streptomycetaceae > Streptomyces > Streptomyces sp. NPDC030798. Next base: position 162,261 of record NZ_JBVIDR010000018.1, read on the forward strand.
GGGCGCCGCCACCCGCGCCTGCGCCGCTCCGACCGTGACGACCAGCGCCGCGAGGACCAGCCCGGCCGCCAGGCCCAGCTTCGCCCTGAGCGTCTTGGGCAGCCCGCCTTCGCCCTGGGACTTCTTCCGGGCGGCGGCCTCGGCGTATCCGTCGTCGAGGCTGTGGTCCATGACATTGGTGATCAACGACATGGACGCGTCCGGGCGCTGCGGCCGCGGGGGGCTGCTCCGAACGGGGGGTTGCTGCGGCATGCCGCACATCGTCGCATGTCGCGAGCAGTACCTCCGAATGGCCCTACCGGCGTGCCGGACAGGCCCCCTTGGGGACACATGTCCGGCACGCGCGCGTGCGGTGCGTTTTGCCGTACGGAGAGCTACCGGCCCTTACCTCCCGGCGCTGTCCACCACGGAAGACCACTCGTCCAGCAGGGCCTGCGCCGAGGCGTCGTCGGGACCCTCGGCCCACAGGTGGGTGACGGCCTCGGCCGGGTCGGGCAGCACCATCACCCAACGGCCGTCGGTCTCCACGACCCGCACACCGTCCGTCGTGTCGACGAAGCGATCCCCGGCCGCCTCGACGACCCGCCGCATCACCAGGCCCTTGACGGCCCACGGGGTCGCCAGGTCCCGCTTGAGGACGTGCGCCCGCGGAATCCGCGCGTCGATCTGGCTCAGCGTGAGCTGCGTGCGCGCCACCAGCCCGATCAGCCGTACGAAGGCCGCCGTGCCGTCGTACACGCTGCTGAACTCGGGGACGATGAACCCGCCCTTGCCGTCGCCGCCGAAGATCGTGCCCTCTTCGCCTCCCACGCGCGTGAGGTCGTCGGGAGAGGTGGTGGTCCACTCGACCTGCGTGCCGTGATAGGCGGCCACCTGCTCGGCGATCCGGGTCGTGGTCACCGGCAACGCCACCCGGCCGCTGCGCCGCTCGGCCGCCACCAGGTCCAGCATGACGAGCAGGGCCCGGTCGTCCTCGATGATCCGCCCCTTCTCGTCCACGAGCGACAGCCGCTCGCCGACGGGGTCGAAGCGGACACCGAACGCGGCCCCGGAGGAGGCCACGATCTCACCGAGGCGCACCAGACCCTTGCGCCGCATCTCGGCCGTCTCCGTGGGCCGTGCCTCGTCCAGACCGGGATTGATGGTCAGCGAGTCCACGCCGAGCTTGCCGAGCAGGCTCGGCAGCACGAGCCCGGCGCTGCCGTTGGAGGCGTCCACGACGACCTTCAGCCCCGAGTCCGCGATGCCCGTCGTATCGACGTTCCGCAGCAGCGAACCGGTGTAGGAGTCGAACACGCTGGCCGGGAAGTACAGGTCGCCGATCTCACCGGGGAACGCACGGCGGTACTCCTGGCGCGCGAACACCCGGTCCAGCTTGCGCTGGCTGCCCTGGGAGAGGTCCGCCCCGTTGCCGTCGAAGAACATGATGTCGACGGAGTCCGGCACACCCGGCGAGGTCCGGATCATGATGCCGCCGGCGCTGCCGCGAGCGGTCTGCTGACGGGCCACGGGCAGCGGCACGTTCTCCAGGTCCCGTACGTCGATGGCGCTGGCCTGCAGCGCGGAGATGACCGCGCGCTTGAGGGCTCGGGCGCCTCGGGAGTGGTCACGGGCGGTGGTGACCGTGGCGCCCTTCTTCAGCGTGGTGGCGTACGCGCCGGCCAGCCGTACGGCCAGCTCGGGTGTGATCTCCACGTTCAGGATGCCGGAGACACCACGGGCGCCGAAGAGGTTCGCCTGTCCTCTGGACTCCCAGATCACCGAGGTGTTGACGAAGGCGCCGGCCTCGATGGTCTTGAACGGGTAGACCCGCACATTGCCCTGGACGATGGATTCTTCACCGATCAGGCACTCGTCACCGATGACCGCGCCGTCCTCGATCCGCGCGGCCCGCATGATGTCGGTGTTCTTGCCGACGACGCAGCCGCGCAGATTGCTGTGCTGCCCGACATACACGTTGTCGTGCACCACGGCCTTGTGCAGGAACGCCCCGCTCTTCACCACGACGTTCGAGCCGACCACCGTGTGCTCGCGGATCTCGGCGCCGGCTTCGACCTTCGCGTAGTCGCCGATGTAGAGCGGCCCGCGGAGGACGGCGTCGGGGTGCACTTCGGCACCCTCGGCGACCCAGACTCCCGGGGAGATCTCGAAACCGTCGATGTCGACATTGACCTTGCCCTCGAGCACGTCGGCCTGGGCCTTGACGTAGCTCTCGTGGGTGCCGACATCCTCCCAGTAGCCCTCGGCGACATAGCCGTAGATCGGCTTGCCCTCCTTCATCAGCTGCGGGAAGACGTCGCCGGACCAGTCGACGGACACATCGGCCTCGACGTAGTCGAAGACCTCGGGCTCCATCACATAGATGCCCGTGTTGACCGTGTCGGAGAAGACCTGTCCCCACGTCGGCTTCTCGAGGAAGCGCTCGACCTTGCCCTCCTCGTCGACGATCGTGATGCCGAACTCCAGCGGATTGGGCACACGCGTCAGGCAGACGGTGACCAGCGCGCCCTTCTCCTTGTGGAAATTGATCAGATCGGTGAGGTCGAAGTCGGTCAGGGCATCGCCGGAGATGACGAGGAAAGCATCGTCCTTCAACGCCTCTTCGGCGTTCTTGACGCTTCCGGCGGTACCGAGTGGCTTCTCCTCATTGGCATACGTGAGCTCCATTCCGAGCTCTTCGCCGTCCCCGAAGTAGTTCTTGACGAGTGATGCAAGAAACTGCACGGTGACTACGGTCTCGTTGAGCCCGTGCCTTTTGAGCAGCCGAAGCACATGCTCCATGATCGGGCGGTTCGCCACGGGAAGGAGCGGCTTGGGCATGCTCGAGGTCATAGGGCGAAGGCGCGTGCCTTCGCCGCCGGCCATCACGACGGCCTTCATGTCGGAAGCGTCCTCCTAAAGAGACGACGGTCTAGCCGACTTCACCCGTCCCGATTGTCCCCCACTTCTGGGCCGCGGGCCATCGAAGGACTATGTCCGGACAATGGACGAGTTCAATCGGCCATGGCGTCCGCTCGGACGAGGCGGCGGACTTGTACCACGTAGAGCACTCCTGCCCACCAATAGAGGGTTGTACCCCAACCTGCGAACGCCCATCCGAAAATAGCAGCGAGTGACGCGATCCACCCGTTTCCGTCACTGAGCAGCAGCAGCGGGAACGCGTACATCAGGTTGAACGTGGCCGCCTTGCCCAGGAAGTTCACCTGCGGCGGCGGATAGCCGTGCCGCCGGAGGATGCCCACCATCACCAGGAGCATCAGTTCTCGCGCCAGCAGCAGCGCGGTGAGCCAGAGGGGCAGAATCTCCCGCCAAGTGAGGCCGAGCAGGGTGGAGAGCACATAGAGCCGGTCCGCGGCCGGGTCCAGGAGCCGGCCGAGGCTGCTGATCTGGTTCCATCGCCGTGCGAGCTTGCCGTCCAGGTAGTCACTGACCCCGCTGAACGCCAGCACCAGGAGAGCCCAGCCGTCGCTCTTGGGTCCCCCGAACTCCGGCCTGAGGATCAACCACAGGAAGAGGGGTACGCCGACGAGCCGCGCCATGCTGAGGATGTTGGGGATGGTGAGGACCCGGTCCGTCTGGACACGGGTCTCCTGGACCTCCACCCGGGGGCCTCCTGAGGGAAACGAACCAACGATGCCCCCTGACCCTACCTCAACGCAAAAAAGCTCCGGCCCCTGGGCGGTTGCCCAAGAGCCGGAGCTTCAAAAGGAGTTCGGCGGTGTCCTACTCTCCCACAGGGTCCCCCCTGCAGTACCATCGGCGCTGTGAGGCTTAGCTTCCGGGTTCGGAATGTAACCGGGCGTTT
>NZ_JBVIDR010000019.1:0-142082 GCF_055572275.1 Streptomyces sp. NPDC030798
CGATGGTACTGCAGGGGGGACCCTGTGGGAGAGTAGGACACCGCCGAACAATTATTGGGAAAACCCCCGCATCAATCGATGCGGGGGTTTTCTGCGTTACGGGTCCTTTAGGGTCGAGGCATGCGCTACGACCTGATCATCTTCGACAACGACGGCGTCCTCGTCGACAGCGAGCCCATTTCCAACCGGCTGCTGGCCGCCTATCTCACCGAGCTGGGGTACCCGACGTCGTACGAGGAGTCCATTCGGGACTACATGGGGTCGGCGATGCACCGGATCCATGAACTGGTCCTGGAGCGGAGCGGGCAGCGGTTGCCCGACGAGTTCGACGATGTCTTCCATGCGCGTGTGTTCGCCGCGTTCGAGCGGGAGTTGCAGCCGGTGGCCGGCGTCGCCGGTGTGCTGGAGAAGCTGGCCGCGGACGGCGTGCCGTACTGTGTGGCCTCCTCCGGGAGCCATGAGCGCATCCGGGTGGGGCATCGGACGACCGGGCTGGACCGGTGGTTCGAGGAGCAGCGGGTCTTCAGCTCGCAGGATGTGGGGCGGGGCAAGCCGGCGCCGGATCTGTTTCTGTACGCCGCCGAGCGGATGGGGGTCGCGCCCGAGCGGTGCCTGGTCATAGAGGACTCTCCCCTGGGCGTGCAGGCGGCCCTGGCAGCCGGCATGGACGTCTACGGGTTCACCGCGATGACCCCGGCGGACAGGCTGGCCCGGGCGCACCAACTCTTCTCGAGCATGGGTGAGTTGGCTGACCTGCTGGTATGAGCTGAGCCATCGGTCGGCCCTGACATTTGTCATGCGGACGTCCGGACGATCGTTTCTACTGCCGGACCCCTTCCCACCGCGAAGCTGAGGGCATGACGAAGAACACGGGGGCCCAGGGCCGCAGCGAGGGCCAGAAGCAGAACCCGAGCGCGCTGGACAACTTCATTCCGCTGCTCGTCGATGTGGCGGTGCCGCTCGGCTCGTACTACCTCCTCAAGGACGGCTTCGGGACGAGCACGTTCGCGGCGCTCGCCTGGAGCAGCGCGGTCCCTGCGGTGCGGACCGTGTGGAGCCTGGTGAAGGAGCGGAAGTCCAACGCCCTGGCCGGTCTGATCCTGGTCGTCAACCTCGTCTCGCTGCTGTTGACCTTCGTCTCGGGTGACCCGCGGCTGATGTTGGCCAAGGACGGCGCGGTCAGCAGCACCGTCGGGATCGGCATCCTGCTCTCCGTCAGGCTGGGCAGGCCGATGATGACCGCAGGCCTGAAGCCCTTCCTGGTCAAGGCCGACGCGGCCAAGGAAGCCGCCTGGGCACGGCTGACATCCGGGGCGGCGGCCCAGTCCGCGGCCTTCCTGCGCAAGGAACGGGCCTACTCCGTCGTCTGGGGCGTGGCGCTGCTCGCCGAGTGCATCGCGCGGGTCGTGGGCGCCTACACGGTCCCCGTGGACACCATGGTCTGGCTCGGCACGGTGTTCCTGGTCGGCGCGATCGGGGCCGGCATGTTCGTCGGCGGTGGCCTGGCCATCGAGCCGATGGAGAAGATGCTCAAGGCCGAGGCCGGGGCCGGGGCCGGGGTCGAGACCGGCGACGCCGAGGCCGCTGAACCCGTGGCCGTGTGATCCTGAACCCGCCTGAAGCTGAAGGAAATTCATCTTTGGCTGGATCTACCCACAGGTAGCCTGGGGCCCTACGCTCGCCGCCATGACAGATGTGCTGCGGCGCGGTAGGGCCTCGCTGGCGTTCAGCTTCTTCGCGCAAGGCGTCACCTTCGCCCTCCTCGTGACGCGCATTCCGGCCATCCAGGACCGGTACGGCGTCTCCGACGCGCTGCTGCCCGCCTTCCTGGCCGCCGTACCGATCCTCGCCGGGGTCGGCAGCGTGACGACCGAGCAACTGGTGCGGCGGATCCGGCCCAGCCGACTGCTGCGCTGGTCCCAGCCGGTGGTGCTGCTGGCGCTCGTCGGCGTCGGGGCGGGCGAGGCGCTGGGCGAGCTCGGCGTGGCCCTGGCCGCGTTCGGGCTGGCCGTGGGGGCGCTGGACGCCTCGATGAACATGCTCGGGGTGAGCCTGCAGCGGACGTACGGGCGCAGCATCATGCTGAGCTTCCACGCCGCCTACAGCCTGGGCGGGATCCTCGGGGCCTCGCTGGCCTGGGTCGGGGCACACTGGCATCTCACGTTGTGGGTGTCGTACCTGCCGGTGGCCGCCGTACTGCTGCCGGCGACCCTGGTCGGGAGCCGGTGGTACGTCGACGGAGGGGCCGCAGCGGCCCCGGAGGAGCGGGAGCAGGGGCAGGGGGGCGGCGGTGTCGTCTTCAAGCTGCTGCTGCCGCTGTGTCTCGTGATGACCTTCGCGTACATCGGGGACTCGACCGTCTCCAACTGGAGTGCGAAGTACCTGAAGGATGTGCTGGGCAGCTCGGAGCAGCTGGCGACGGTGCCGTACAACGTGTACATGGTCACCACTCTGCTGGGGCGGACCATCGGGGACTTCGGGGTGCGGCGGTTCGGGGCGGCCGCGGTCGTACGGCTCGGGGCGCTGGTGGCGGCCGGCGGGTTCGCGGTGGTGTCCGCGGCGCCGGACGCGTGGGTCGGGATGCTCGGGTTCACCCTGCTGGGGCTCGGACTGTGCGTGTTGGTGCCACAGACGTTCGCGGCGGCGGGGCGGCTGTTCCCCGGGTCGTCGGATGCGGCGATCGCCCGGCTCAACATCTTCAACTACGTCGGTTTCCTGGTCGGTTCGCCGTTGGTGGGAGCGCTCGGGGACGCCTGGAGCTACCGGGGGGCCATGCTCGTACCGATGGTGTTGGTGCTGGTGACGTTGGTGTACGCCAGGTCGTTCGCGGCTCAACCGGACCGATACGGTGGCGGGCATGAGCGGGCGCGCACGGCTGATGTGGGACGAAGCGGTAACGGGCTATGACTTCGGCCGGGACCATCCGATGGATCCGGTCCGGCTGGAGCTGACCCGGAAGCTGGTGGGTGCCTTCGGGCTCGACCGGGAGGTGGAGGTCGTCGCGGCGAAACCGGCCGGGGAGTCGACGCTGCGGCTGGTGCACCGGCCGGACTACATCGAGGCGGTGAAGGCCGCTTCGGCGGATCCGGGATCGGCCGACGGGTCGTACGGGCTCGGCACGATGGACGATCCCGCGTTCGCCGGGATGCACGAGGTGTCCGCGCTGATCGCGGGGCAGTCGGTGGGCGCGGCCGAGGCGGTGTGGCGCGGGGACGCCGAGCACGCCGTGAACTTCGCGGGCGGGCTGCACCATGCGATGCCCGGGGGCGCGTCGGGGTTCTGCATCTACAACGACGCCTCGCTGGCCATCGCCCGGCTGCTGGAGCTGGGGGCGGAGCGGGTGGCGTACGTGGACGTCGACGTGCATCACGGGGATGGGGTGCAGGCGGCGTTCTGGGAGGACCCCCGGGTACTGACGATCTCGCTGCACGAGCATCCCCGGACGCTGTTCCCGCAGACCGGGTGGCCGGAGGAGACCGGGGGCGGGGCGGGAGAAGGGGCCGCCGTGAACCTCGCGCTGCCGGCGGGCACCGGGGACGCGGGGTGGCTGCGGGCGTTCCACGCGGTGGTGCCGGAGTTGCTGGCGGAGTTCCGGCCGCAGGTGCTGGTGTCGCAGCACGGGGCCGATACGCACTTCGAGGATCCGCTGGCGCATCTGGCCGTGTCGCTGGACGCGCAGCGGGCGGTGCAGGTGGCGTGTCACGAGCTGGCGCACGAGTACGCGGGCGGCAAGTGGGTCGCGCTGGGGGGCGGCGGCTACGCGGTGGTGGAGGTGGTGCCCCGGTCGTGGACGCATCTGGTGGGGATCGCGGCGGGGAGGGCTGTGGCGCCGGAGACGATGATTCCCGAGGGGTGGCGGCAGGAGGTGTTCGCACGGACCCGGCAGACGGGGCCGTGGCGGATGACGGATGGGCGGTGGCCGGTGGCCTGGGCGTCGTGGGAGGAGGGGTACGACCCCGCGGACCGGGTGGATCAGGCCGTACTGGCCACCCGACGCGCTGCGTTCCCCCTGCGGGGCCTGCTGCCGTAACGACCACCGGACTGACCCGCTGGCCCTCCCCGTCTCCCACCCACGTGACTCGGACGAGAGACAGCACCCCGGCCGGGCTGCTCACATGCCCGCCGGCCGAGGGGCCGACGCCCGCGGGCCGAGGGGCGATGTCCGCCGACTGAGGGGTCGATGTCCGCCGACTGAGGGGTCGATGTCCGCCGACTGAGGGGTCGATGCCCGTCGGCCGAGGGGCGATGTCCGCCGGTCGAGGGGTCGATGTCCGCGGGTCGAGGGTCGATGTCCGCGGGCCGACGGGCGATGTCCGCGGGCCGACGGGCGATGTCCGCCGGTCGAGGGGCGATGTCCGCGGGCCGAGGGGCCGACGCCCGCCGACTGAGGGGTCGATGCCTGTCGGTCGAGGGGCCGTCGTCCGACTGCTCCCTTTCGCCGCCCGGGATTCGGTCGGTGGCAGCGTGCCGCTGAACCGGTTCCATTAGGCCAACCGTGCCCTCTTCCCCCGTTCTGGGCCCCCCGCCCCGTCCGATCCACCACCATCGCACCCGTGTTGACCCCCCAGGGCCCCCGTGGGCAGCTCCGTGCGCATCTGCTGGCGGCCAGGATGGCCGGGTGGGTGGGGACCACGCGGGAGCAGAGTCTGCGGAGTTATCGGCTGTTCGCCGCGCGGGATCCCCGGGTGCTGATCGGGCTCGATCCCGAAGGGGTCTGGGGGCAGCGGGAGTTGCTCTCGTTGATGGCGGAGAAGTGCGGGGTGTCCGCCGATCCGCTGCACACCTCGGGGCCGGACCTGATCGATCCGGAGCGGACACTGGCCGCGCTGCACGCGTTCGCGGAGCGCATCCGGAGCGTGGCCCGGCGCCGGGCGCCGGTGCTGCTCGGCACCGGGCATCCGCATCGGCTGCTCGGGTTCTACGGCGGCTTGGCGGACGCGCTGTCGGCGGTGGGGTGTGAGGTGCTCACCCCCGCGCAGGGTCGCTGTGTCGACATATTGACCCAGTTCGGTCTACGTACATACCGCCTCGACTACGCACGAGGTGTTGCCTTGGTGCGGGAACCGGTCGACGAGCGCCCCGGTTGTGAGCCGGGTGCGCACAGCCATTCACCGCTGCCGGTTCGGCTCGCCCTGGCCGCCGCCGCCGACGCCGGCGGGCCCCTGCCCGAGCTGGTGATCGGGGATCATGGCTGGGTCTGCGGTGCAGGTCAGCTGGGGTTCGAGGCGATCGGTCTGGCCGACACGGACGATCCGGCGCTGTTCGTCGGGGAGGCCGAGGGGACCGTGTCCGTCGCCGTTCCGGTTGATGATGGCGTGCGGTCTGGTCACTACCGGCCGCTTACCCGCTACGTACTCAAACGAGCATGTCTGTCACAGTAGGCCGCCGATGGGTGCACCTCTTCCCCACTCGCATCACCCGCCCCTACATTGGGGAGTGAGCACGCAACGACGAAGAGTCACCGGAAGGGGAAGCCGGTGGCCGTCGAGTGCGGAAGGTTCAGGTGTGTCATGGCTGCAGCTGGCGAGAGGCCTCTGAACGAGGTTCAGTTCCTTACCGTGGCGGAGGTCGCCTCGGTGATGCGAGTGTCGAAGATGACCGTGTACCGGCTGGTGCACAGCGGTCATCTGCCCGCGATCCGGGTGGGGCGGTCCTTCCGCGTCCCGGAGCAAGCGGTACACGAGTACCTCCGCGAGAGTTATGTGGGGGTGGACACTGCCTGACGGCGCTTCCGGATGGCTCGGGAGCACCCCTCGATTACAAGCGCAGCGCTCAGGGGGGTAGGCTAGCCCCTCGTAGGTCGTGTGGGCCCATGGCGCCCAAACAACCGAGTGATGAGAAGTGAGCGAGGGTAGTCGTGGGCTCTGTTATCAAGAAGCGGCGCAAGCGGATGGCCAAGAAGAAGCACCGCAAGCTGCTGAAGCGCACGCGCGTTCAGCGCCGCAACAAGAAGTAAGCGGCGCCGCGAGAGCGTGTCTCTGTGGCCCCCCGGCCGGCAACGGCGGGGGGCCACAGGCGTGTCCGGACCGTGCCGCGCGGCACCGGCATATTCCGACTGGGGAAATTCCGTCGCCTCGCGCCTCGCGTGGTCATCACAGCGCAACATCGACCCGCTAAGTTGGCCGCAGACGGGGAACGCGGCTGGGACCAGGTTTCGCACGAGGTCGGGAAGGAAGGCGCTGATCTTGGGGAAGGTCGTGCTCGTCACCGGAGTCGCCCGGCAGCTCGGCGGCCGGTTCGTGCGGCGGATCCAGCGGGACCCCGAGGTGGAGAGGGTCATCGCCGTGGACGCGGTGCCGCCGGCGCACCATCTGGGCGGAGCCGACTTCATCCAGGCCGACATCCGCCGGCCCGGGATCGCCCGGGTGCTCGCCGAGACGGGCGCCGACACGGTCGTCCACCTGGACGTGACCGGCACCGCGCTGGGCGGTGGCAGCCGGGCCACGGTCAAGGAGACCAACGTCATCGGCACCATGCAGCTGCTCGGCGCCTGCCAGAAGTCGCCGGCCGTGCAGCGGCTGGTGGTCAAGTCCAGTACCAACGTGTACGGGTCCGCGCCGCGCGATCCCGCCGTCTTCACGGAGACCACGCCGCCCAAGTCGCTGCCCAGCGGCGGGTTCGCGAAGGACACGGTGGAGGTCGAGGGCTATGTGCGCGGCTTCGCGCGGCGGCGGCCGGACGTGGCCGTGTGCGTGCTGCGGTTCGCGAACATCCTCGGGCCGACGGCCGACACCCCGCTCGCCTCGTACTTCGCGCTGCCGGTCCTGCCGACCGTGTTCGGCTACGACCCGCGGCTGCAGTTCGTGCACGAGGACGACGTCATCGAGGTGCTGCGGATCGCCTCGCACGAACCGCGCCGGGGCACGCTCAACAGCGGCACGTTCAACGTCGCCGGGGACGGGGTGCTGCTGCTCTCGCAGTGCTCCCGGCGGCTCGGGCGGCCCATCGTGCCGCTGCTGCTGCCCGCGGTCACCTGGGCCGGCTCCCTGGTGCGTACGCTGGGCATGACGGACTTCTCGCCGGAGCAGATCCGGCTGCTCACCCACGGGCGGGTGGTGGCCACCGACCAGATGCGCGAGACGCTGGGGTTCACGCCCAAGTACACGACGGCGGAGACGTTCGCGGACTTCGCGCGCAGCCAGGGCCCCGGGCTGCTGCCGCCGGAGGCCCTCGCGGGGGCCGTGGACCGGCTGGCCGCGCTGGCCGCGCGGGACAGCGGGCACCTCCCGACGCAGAGCGCCAACCAGAGCGCCAACTGAGGAGCGCAGCAACGATGGCGGACGCCAAGGTCATTCCGTTCGACGACGACCGGTCCCGCGGGGGTGCCGCCCAGCGGCCGTCGCGGCGCCGCAGCGGGACGAGCAGGCGGGGGGCGGCGGGGGAGAGCGGGCCGGTGGGGCCGGTCCGTGAGGTCCAGCCCCTGCCCACCAGGGCGATGGTGCAGGATGATGATCCCGTGACCCGGGAGGAGCAGCCGCCGGCCAGGCCGCGGGACGGTGGGCTGGAGCGGCGTGTCGCGGGCGGCCTGGCCTTTCTGCGCCGCCGGCTGACCGGGGACTACGAGGTCGACGACTTCGGCTACGACGAGGAGCTGACCGACCAGGTCCTGATGTCGCTGCTGCGTCCGGTGTACGAGAAGTACTTCCGGGTCGAGGTGAAGGGCATCGAGAACATTCCGGCGGACGGCGGTGCGCTGATCGTCGCGAACCACTCCGGGACGCTGCCGCTGGACGGGCTGATGCTGCAGGTGGCGGTGCACGACAACCATCCGGCCGACCGGCATCTGCGGCTGCTCGCGGCCGACCTGGTCTTCGTGCTGCCGGTGGTCAACGAGCTGGCCCGCAAGCTGGGGCACACGCTCGCGTGCGCGGAGGACGCCGAGCGGCTGCTGGCGCAGGGTGAGCTGGTCGGGGTGATGCCGGAGGGCTTCAAGGGCATCGGGAAACCTTTCAGCGAGCGGTACAAGCTCCAGCGGTTCGGCCGGGGTGGCTTCGTCTCGACCGCTCTGCGGCAGGGGGTGCCGATCATCCCGTGCTCGATCGTCGGTGCCGAGGAGATCTACCCGATGATCGGCAACGCCAAGACGCTCGCGCGGCTGCTGGGCTTCCCGTACTTCCCGCTGACGCCGACCTTCCCGTGGCTCGGCCCGCTGGGCGCGGTCCCGCTGCCCACCAAGTGGACGATCCAGTTCGGCGAGCCGATCCCCACCGACGGCTACCCGCCGGAGGCCGCCGAGGACCCGATGCTGATGTTCAACCTGACCGACCAGGTCCGCGAACAGATCCAGCACACGCTGTACAAGCTCCTGGTGCAGCGGCGGTCGGTGTTCTTCTGACGAGTGATGCCCGGCGGGCTCGTCGGGCGCTGCCGGTCGGAGGCCGGCCCAGCTGTCCGCGGCCCGCGAAGCGGTGCAAGGGCAGCAGACAGGAGAGGCCAAGCTCCTGGTGCAGCGGTGGTCGGTGTTCTTCTGACGAGTGATGCCCCGGCGGGCTCGTCGGGCGCTGCCGGTCGGAGGCCGGCGCAGCTGTCCGCGGCCCGCGAAGCGGTGCAAGGGCAGCAGACAGGAGAGGCCAAGCTCCTGGCGGTCGGTGTTCTTCTGACGAGGGGTCCAGGGCTTCTCAGGGTTTCACACGGCAGTGGGGGCGTCCCCGCTCGGAGAGGGGCGCCCCCACTGGGGTGTCAGTTGGTGTCCTGGCTGTCGATGCCCAGGCCGGGGAGGAGACCCGGGAGGAGGGGCGGGACGGTGACGTCCGGGGGGCCCGTCGGGGGCTTGGTGGTGGACGTCGAGGTGCCGTCGGAGCCGGTCTTCGGGGGGTCCAGGAGGCCGCCGGTGTTGCCACCGAGCAGGCTGTCGCCGCTGTCGCGGGTGGCGGAGCCGCTGGGGCTGCCGGGGCTCGCGTGCTTGCCGGCGGAGGGCGAGTTGCCCGCGCTGGGCCCGGCCGACCGGTGACTGCCGGAGGCGCCGGTGGACGCCGAGCCGCTGCCCTGCGGGGTGCCGTCGCCGGACTGGGCGGGCGAGGGCGGGAGCAGGGACTGCAGCGGGGCGACCTCTTCGTCTATGGCGTCGAAGACCGACGACACCTGCTGCTTCACATCGTGCAGCTGCACCGGCAGCTTGTCGCTCAGCGTGGCCCACACCTCCCGGTGGGACCGGGAGAAGGTGGACAGCGCCTGGATGGGGCCCAGCGACCCGGGGTCGGCCTCATAGGCGGCGTGCAGCAGCCGGTGCCCCTCGGTGACGTCCCGCTGCATCCCGGACAGGGTGCGGCGGATCTCGCCGATGGACTCGTGGTCCAGGTGGCCGCCGCGGCCGCGCTCCATCAGCCGGCGGGCCTCGTTCAACCGGGTCGAGGCCTGGTCGAGGTAGGTCTGGCCGCGCTCGTCGTCCCCGTCGCTCAGGTAGTTGAGCTTGAAGTCCTCGATGCCGCGCTTGAGGCCGTACAGCGAGTCACCGGGCAGGGCGTTGGAACTCGCGGCGGCGACCCCGCCGAAGGCTCCGGCGGCCACGCCGACGCTCAGCCCGCCGGCCGCGAGCCCCTTGGTCAGCCGCGAGCGCGGCCGGAGTTTGCCCAGCGGACTCGCCCGGTGTGCGCCGCGGGAACGGGAGCGCTGCTCGGGTAGGGACGCATCCGCCGCTCCGCCCTCCTGGAGCATGGCCTCCATCGCGGCCACCAGCTGGGCGCGCTGGACGACCTTGACCTCGGGGTCGAGCTGCGGCCTGGGCAGCGCGCCGAGGCCCGCGGCGAGGGCCAACAGCGCGCCCTGCTCGGGGTGTTCCTCGGTGGTCGGCGGCGATCCCGCCGGTGCTGCGGACTGCTCGGCCGCCGTGTCCCGGTCGGACTGCTCCTCCAGGGCCTGGGCGAAGGCGTTCGCCCGCCGGTGCGCCGATACGTTCGCGATCACTGGCGGCACCTCCTCTCGTCATGACGGTCGACTCCCCAGGGGGTCCTGAGGGTTGCACGCCACGGCCACTTCCACACGATCGAGTGATCGGGGTTGGCCGGACGTGACCACAGGGAGCCTGTATCCCGCACAACGAGCGGCTCGGCACTTCGGTTACGGACGACGGATGAGCGGATCAGAAAGTCAACGCGCCTTAACGCACGGTGAGTTGTCCATCACCCCGCGTGGCCGTCGGTCAGCGGGCGTCGTCCGGCAGGAGCCGGGCGAGGGTGCGCACGGCGCGGTACTGGAGGGTCTTGATGGCACCCTCGTTCTTGCCCATCACGCGGGCGGTCTCGGCGACCGAGAGGCCCTGGAGGAAGCGGAGCGTCACGCACTCCTGCTGCTGGGGGTTGAGCCGACGCACGGCGTCGAGCAGGGCGGCGTTGGAGAGGGACTCCAGGACGGAGTCCTCCGGGGAGCGCTCGACCTCGTTGGCGTCGAGCATCTCGCCGGTGGTGACTTCCAGCCGGAAGCGACTGGACTTGAAGTGGTCGGCGACGAGGTTGCGGGCGATCGTCACCAGCCAGGCGCCGAAGTCGCGGCCCTGCCAGGTGAAGGTGCCGATCCTGCGCAGGGCGCGCAGAAAGGTCTCACTGGTGAGGTCCTCGGCGGTCGCCTTGCCGCCGACGCGGTAGTAGATGTAGCGGTACACGGTGTCGCTGTACTGGTCGTAGAGACGGCCGAAGGCCTCGGCCTCGCCGGCCTGGGCGCGCTCCACGAGGTCCATCATCCGGGCGCTGTCGCTGTCGGCGGCCGGGCGGCGGGCGGTGGCGGCGCCGGCCACGCGGCCGCGTCTGCCGACGGCGGCGCTGCCCTCGGCCAGTGCGTAGCACGGGCCGGCGGGCGCGGCGGTGGCGAAGGCGGGGACGGCGTACGCGGTGGGGACGAAGCCGCGCAGCGTCTCTTTGACCGCTGCCACTGCTGTGCGCAGCGTAGCCAGGCCCGAGGCGTCAACCCCGACGTGTGGGTACACGGGACTCCCAGAGGCAGAGCTTCCATCACGTGCAGTGCGGAACCGTTCACCCGTCGTGGCGACGGAGAGGTACCGGTTTGCGTCTGAGGAGAATAACGCTTCGTGCAGGCACTGCTACACCGAGTTGCTCAAATCACCGAGTGCGTCGCTTCTGTTGCGGATTGACACCGCATCAAGTTACGCAGAATGACCGTTTGTTGATCGGAAGAGGGCACGTTTCGGTGAAGTACAAGGCGTGTTGAAATGGCCGCGGCATAATCGGGCGCGCGAAGCCGCGCCCCGGGGCAGAGTGCGGAACGACGGAAGTTACCGGCGGCGCCGGCTCAGCGCGATCGCCGCCGCCGTGCCGCCGGCGACCGCCCCGACCCCGGCCGCCGCCGGAATCCCCACCTTCGCCGCCTTGCGCCCCGTCCGGTAGTCCCGCAGGCGCCAGTCCTTGGCGCGGGCGTGCTTGCGCAGCTTGGCGTCCGGGTTGATGGCGTACGGGTGCCCGACCAGGGACAGCATCGGGATGTCGTTGTGACTGTCGCTGTAGGCCGCGCAGCGGGAGAGGTCCAGCCCCTCCGCAGCGGCCAGGGCGCGCACCGCCTCCGCCTTGGCGGGGCCGTGCAGCGGCTCGCCCACCAGCTTGCCCGTGTAGACGCCGCCGACCGACTCCGCCACCGTGCCGAGCGCGCCCGTCAGGCCGAGGCGCCGGGCGATGACCTGGGCGATCTCCACCGGGGCGGCGGTGACCAGCCACACCTTCTGCCCGGCGTCCAGGTGCGCCTGGGCGAGGGCGCGGGTGCCGGGCCAGATGCGGTCGGCCATGTACTCGTCGTAGATCTCCTCGCCGATCGTCTGCAGCTCGGCGACGCGGTGGCCCTGGACGATGGACAGGGCCGAGTCCCGGGCCTCCTGCATGTGCTCGGGGTCCTCGACGCCGGCCAGCCGGAACCACGCCTGCTGCCAGGCGAACCGGGCGAGGTCGCGCGTCTCGAAGAACTTCCGCTTGTACAGGCCCCGCCCGAAGTGGAACAGTGCGGCGCCCTGCATCACGGTGTTGTCGAGGTCGAAGAAGGCGGCGGCCTTGTCGTCGCCGAGGACCGGGAACTCCGGTTCCTCGACGGCGGGCGCCTCCTGCGCTTCCTGGGAGGATTTGCGGGCAGCCTCCGCCGAGGCCTCGCCTGCCAACACGCTCCGCGCCGTGGCGGAGCGCCTACGGGGAGTGAGCCATCCGAGAGCGGCCATGGCGTGAGCATAGCCAGTTTGTTCGGTGGTTCCGGTGCGGCGAGGTTCTAAGGGTGTGAACTCTCCGCGACCGCGTCGTCGAGAAGGCGCGAGAATGGCTGACATGAGTCCCCTCTTCCGGCGCCGGCCCGCCCCCCAGGAGCGGCTGGTCACCCTCATCGGCAAGCCCGGCTGTCATCTGTGCGACGACGCGCAGGCCGTGATCGAGAAGGTGTGCGGCGAACTCGGCGTCCCGTGGGAGCGCAAGGAGATCACCGAGGACCGCGCGCTGCACGACCAGTACTGGGAGCAGATCCCCGTCGTCCTCGTCGACGGCCGTCAGCACACGTTCTGGCGGGTGGACGAGGGCCGTCTGCGCAAGGAACTGACCGAGTAGTACAAGACCGCGCCGGGCGTCGCTTAGGATCGAGCCGGTTGGTCTCGGGGGCGGGATTCGCAAGGAGTGTGCTGCTTTGCCCCCACACTGGGCCCCGGGAGAGAGACGCGTGACCCCGGTCACGTTGGCCGGGCAAATCGGACACCATCTTTGTGCACGCGTTCACAAAGACATAGCCTGCTGTCGACGGGGCGGTCTGGGGACGTATGACCGCCTGCAGCCCCGCTCAACCCGCAGGAGCACCGTGGCAACTGGCCGAACACACCGACCGGCGACCCGTAGCCGAGGGATTCCCGAGGCCACCGTCGCCCGTCTTCCGCTGTACCTCCGAGCCCTGACCGCACTGTCGGAGCGCTCGGTCCCCACGGTCTCCTCCGAGGAGCTGGCCGCCGCAGCGGGGGTCAACTCCGCCAAGCTGCGCAAGGACTTCTCCTACCTGGGCTCCTACGGAACGCGCGGTGTCGGCTACGACGTGGAGTATCTCGTCTACCAGATCTCCAGGGAACTCGGCCTGACCCAGGACTGGCCGGTTGTGATCGTCGGTATCGGTAACCTCGGCGCCGCCCTCGCCAACTACGGCGGGTTCGCCTCCCGTGGTTTCCGCGTGGCCGCGCTGATCGACGCCGACCCGGCGATGGCCGGCAAGCCCGTCGCCGGCATCCCGGTGCAGCACACCGACGAGCTCGAGAAGATCATCAAGGACAACGGCGTGTCGATCGGCGTGATCGCCACCCCCGCCGGCGCCGCCCAGCAGGTCTGCGACCGGCTCGTGGCCGCCGGGGTCACCTCCATCCTGAACTTCGCCCCGACCGTGCTGTCCGTCCCGGACGGCGTCGACGTGCGCAAGGTCGACCTCTCCATCGAGCTGCAGATCCTCGCCTTCCACGAGCAGCGCAAGGCCGGTGAGGAGACCGCCGCCGGCGACGGAGCGCTGCCCGCGGCCGCCACCCGCGAGGACTCCGCCGACCAGGGACCCGACGGGGACGTACCCGCCGTGATGCCGGCATGAGTCTCCTCGTCGTCGGGCTGAGCCACCGCAGCGCCCCGGTCAGCGTGCTGGAGCGGGCCGCCCTGGCCGCGGACGCCCAGGCCAAGCTGCTGCAGGACACGGTCGCCGCCGAGCCGGCCACCGAGGCCGCCGTCCTCGCCACCTGCAACCGCATCGAGCTGTACGCCGACGTGGACAAGTTCCACGCCGGTGTCGCCGAGCTGTCCACGCTGCTCGCCCAGCACAGCGGGGTCGGCCTGGAGGAACTCACTCCCTATCTCTACGTGCACTACGAGGACCGGGCCGTCCACCACCTGTTCTCGGTGGCCTGCGGGCTGGACTCGATGGTCGTCGGCGAGGGGCAGATCCTCGGCCAGATCAAGGACTCCCTGGCCCGCGCCCAGGAGCTGCACACCGCCGGCCGGCTGCTGAACGACCTGTTCCAGCAGGCCCTGCGGGTCGGCAAGCGCGCCCACTCCGAGACCGGTATCGACCGCGCCGGACAGTCCCTGGTCACCTTCGGCCTGGAGCAGCTGGCCGCGGGCGGCGCCATACGGGACTGGGCGGCCGGGCGGAAGGCGCTGGTCATCGGCGCGGGATCGATGTCCTCGCTGGCCGCCGCGACGCTCGCGCGCGTCGGGGTCGCCGAGGTCGTCGTCGCCAACCGCACCTTCGAGCGCGCCGAGCGCCTGGCGCAGATCATCACGGAGGCCGACGGGACGACCGTGGCGGCCCGCGCGGTACCGATGGACGCGGTGCCGGGCGAGCTGACACGTGCCGACGTCGTCGTCTCCTGCACCGGCGCCACGGGCCTGGTACTGACGGCGGACGCGGTCGCGCGGGCGGTCGAGGGCCGCACCGGGCAGCCCGTCGCCGAACTCGCCCCCGAGGCCGAGCAGCCCAAGCCGCAGCAGCCGCAGGCCGCCGGCGCCGACGAGAACTGCCCGCTCGACCTCGCCGCCGTACAGCCCGGCTTCTCCGTCATGGGCGAGGGCGCCGTCGCCGGAATGGACGCGGCCACCCTCGAGCAGCACGCGGCCTGGGTCGCGGGCGGCACCGTGGACCGCCGGGAGCGCCGTACCCCCGAGGCCGACGCCGAGCTGATCGCCGCGCTCGCCGCGACCGCCGCCACCGTCGGCCGCATCCCCGAGCGCCGCAAGCCCGAACCGGTCGCCGGGATCCCGCGCCCGGCGCCGGCCCTGTTCCTCCTCGACCTCGCCATGCCCCGCGACATCGACGCGGCCGTGCACCGGCTGGCCGGGGTGCGCCTGGTGGACATCGAGTCCCTCGCCGACGCCTCCGCCGACGCCCCGATGGCGACCGACGTCGACCAGGTCCGGCGTATCGTTTCCGACGAGGTCGCCGCGTTCGGCGCGGCCCAGCGGGCGGCGCACATCACTCCGACCGTGGTCGCGCTGCGCACCATGGCCGCCGACGTCGTCGCCAGTGAGATCGCGCGGCTCGACGGCCGCCTGCCCGACCTGGACGAACGCCAGCGCGGCGAGATCCGCCAGGCCGTGCACCGGGTCGTCGACAAGCTCCTGCACGCGCCGACCGTACGGGTCAAGCAGCTCGCGGCCGAGCCCGGCGGCGCCGGGTACGCGGACGCGCTGCGCACCCTGTTCGACCTCGACCCCGAGACGGTCGCCGCCGTCTCCCGGGCCGGGGACAGCACAGACAAGAAGGACCGACCGGCATGACAGAGAACGCTTTGAGACTGGGGACCAGGCGCAGCAAGCTCGCCATGGCCCAGTCCGGGCAGGTGGCCCGGGCGGTGACCCGGGTGACCGGGCGCCCGGTCGAGCTGGTCGAGATCACCACGCACGGTGACGTCTCCCGCGAGCACCTGACGCAGATCGGCGGCACCGGCGTCTTCGTCACGGCGCTGCGCGACGCGCTGCTGAGCGGCGAGGTCGACTTCGCGGTTCATTCGCTCAAGGACCTGCCGACCACGCAGCCCGAGGAACTCGTCCTGGCCGCCGTACCGGAGCGCGAGGACCCCCGGGACGTGATCGTCGCGCGCGACGCGCTGAAGTTCACGGACCTCCCGCGCGGCGCCCGCATCGGCACCGGTTCGCCGCGGCGCATGGCGCAGCTCAACGCGTACGCCCGCGCGCACGGCCTGGACATAGAGACCGTCCCGATACGGGGCAACGTCGACACGCGCATCGGCTTCGTGCACCAGGGCGAGCTGGACGCGGTGGTGCTGGCCGCGGCCGGCCTGAACCGCATGGGCCGCTCCGACGAGGTGACCGACTTCCTGTCGGTCGACACGGTTTTGCCCGCCCCCGGCCAGGGGGCCCTGGCGATCGAGTGCAGGGCGGGGCACACCGCCCAAGACGCTGCCCTCGTCGCCGCGCTCGGTGAACTCGACGACCCGTTCACGCGGGCCGCCGTGACCGCCGAGCGGTCACTGCTCGCCGCCCTGGAGGCCGGCTGCAGCGCCCCGGTGGGCGCGCTGGCCGACCTTCCCCCCCTCTCGGCTCCGCTCGAGCGGGGGGACCACCAGGCCGACGGGCAGACTGTCAAGGAAATGCGCCTGCGGGGCGTCGTCGGCACGACCGACGGCACCCGCATGGTGCAGCTGTCCACCACCGGTCCCGTGCCCCAGACGCACGACCAGGCGTGGGCACTCGGTCGCGAACTCGCCACCGAGATGCTCGCCCAGGGCGCGGCCGGTCTGATGGGGGAGCGAGCACATTGAGCCCCACCACTCTTCCCGCCGCCGGTCCGGAACACGGGCACGTCACCTTCCTCGGTGCCGGACCCGGGGATCCGGGACTGCTGACTCTGCGCGCCGTGGAGGCGCTGTCGAGCGCGGACGTCCTGGTCGCCGAGCACGAGGTGCTCGACGTGATCCGGACGCACGCCCGACAGGGCGTCTCCGTCGTGCCGACGGACGGCGACTCCTCCTCGGTGTCGCCGCCGGGCACGGGCACGCCCCAGCTGACGGTCGTTGACGGCACGTCAACCACCGCCGCTCCCCCGGCCGCTGCCCGGGATGCCGCTCATCTTGTCATGGAGGCCGCGCGGGGCGGCAGGCGGGTCGTGCGTGCGGTGTCCGGGGACCCGGGACTTGATACGTACGCGGCCGAGGAAATGCTCGCCTGCGCCGCCGCCGGGGTGCCCTTCGAGGTCGTGCCCGGTGTCGCCGCCGCGGTCGGCGTGCCCGCGTACGCCGGTGTGCCGCTGCGCGACCCGCACGGCGCGGACGTCCGCTTCGTCGACGCCCGCACCGCCTCCGACCGCTGCTGGACCGAGGTGGGCGCGTCCGACGGCACGGTGGTGGTCTCCACGACGCTGGAGGCGGTGGCCGCCGCGGCCGGTGAGCTGGTCTCCGCGGGCCGCAAGCCCGACACCCCCCTGTCGGTCACCATCGCCGGTACGACGACCCGCCAGCGCACCTGGACGGCGACGCTCGGCACGATCGCGCAGACCCTGAAGCAGGCCAAGGTGCTGCCGTCCCCGGACGGCGGCCGGCCGGTGATAGCCGTGGTCGGCGAGCACTCCGCCGCCGCCCGGCGCGACCAGCTGTCGTGGTTCGAGTCCAAGCCGCTGTTCGGCTGGAAGGTGCTCGTCCCGCGCACGAAGGAGCAGGCGGCCTCGCTCTCCGACCAGTTGCGCTCCTACGGCGCCGTGCCGCACGAGGTGCCCACGATCGCGGTGGAGCCCCCGCGCACCCCGCAGCAGATGGAGCGTGCCGTCAAGGGCCTGGTCACCGGCCGCTACGAGTGGATCGCGTTCACGTCGGTCAACGCGGTGAAGGCGGTCCGCGAGAAGTTCGAGGAGTACGGCCTGGACGCCCGCGCCTTCGCGGGCATCAAGGTGGCCGCGGTGGGCGAACAGACGGCGAAGGCCCTGATCGCCTTCGGGGTGAAGCCGGACCTGGTGCCGAGCGGAGAGCAGTCGGCCGCGGGCCTCCTGGAGGACTGGCCCCCCTATGACCCGGTCTTCGACCCGATCGACCGCGTCTTCCTGCCCCGCGCGGACATCGCCACCGAGACCCTGGTGGCCGGTTTGATCGAGCTGGGCTGGGAGGTCGACGACGTCACCGCCTACCGGACCGTCCGCGCCTCGCCGCCGCCGGCGGAGACGCGTGAGGCCATCAAGGGCGGCGGCTTCGACGCGGTCCTCTTCACGTCCTCGTCGACGGTCCGCAACCTGGTCGGCATCGCAGGCAAGCCGCACAACGTCACGGTGATCGCCTGTATTGGTCCGGCCACCGCCAAGACGGCCGAGGAACATGGTCTGCGGGTCGACGTCATGGCCCCGGAACCGTCGGTCCACAAGCTGGCCGAGGCCCTGGCCGACTTCGGCATGAAGCGCCGCGCCGCCGCCCTGGAGGCGGGCGACCCGGTGACGAGGCCGAGCGAGCGGCGGCCGGGGGCGCGTCGGCGCCGGTCCACGACGTGATGTCCCGGATCTGACATCCCGGGCACGGCAGAGGGCGGCGGTCACCGGACCGCCGCCCTCTGCCGTGCCCCGAACCGACGGTCGTGGCCCGGCGGCGCACCTCCGGAGTGGGAGGCCGGTCCGCATCCGCGGGCCGGGCGGGACGTGCCGTGGGGGTGCGTCCCGCCCGGTTGTGCCCGGCTCAGGCCAGGGTGGTGATGCAGAACGGGTGGCCGGCGGGGTCGAGGAGGACGCGCCAGCGGTCGGGGTCCGGCTGGTGGTCGGGCTTGCGCGCGCCCAGGGACAGCAGGCGGGTCTCGGCGGCATCCAGGTCGTCCACGCCCATCTCCAGGTGGGCCTGCTTCTCCTGGGCGGGGTCCGGCCAGGTGGGGCGGCGGTAGTCCGTCAGCCGGTTGAACCCCAGGCCCGCCGCGCCGTCCTGGCCGAGCAGGACGAAGTCGTCGGTGGAGAAGGCGACGGCCAGGCCGAGGGCCTCGCCGTAGAAGCGGGCCAGTTCGGCGGGGTCCGGGCAGTCGAAGGTGACGGCCACATAGCGGAAAACCGGTGCGGAGTTGCTGTTCTCAGCGCTCATGGTGACGACCGTATGACGGGACCAGGACAGTTCCGGTCCTGGTCTCCGCAGGCCTGTGGAAGACTTCCGAGCCGTGATCAGTGCCTCCGCCCGCCTGCTTCGACTGGTCTCCGTCCTGGCCGCCCGGCCGTCGTGGACCTGCGCCGAGCTGGCCGAGCGGACGGGGGTCACCGAGCGCACGGTGCGGCGGGACGTCGCCAAGCTCCGCGAGATCGGCTACGTCGTCGAGTCCGATCCGGGGCCGTGGGGCGGCTATCGGCTGCGCGCCGGCTCCCGGGTGCCGCCGCTGATCCTGGACGACGAGGAGGCGCTCGCCGTGGCCGTCGGGCTGCGCGAGGCGGCGCTCAGCGGTGCGCTGGGCGGTGATCAGGCGGCGCTCTCGGCCCTGCTGAAGCTGCGTCAGGTGCTGCCCCGGCGGATCGCGGAGCGGCTGGCGGAGATGGACGCGGCCTTCGTGCACACGCCCAGGACCAGCGAGCCGCAGATCCCGCCGGGGATGCTGCTGGAACTGGCCGCCGCCTGTCGCAGGGGCGAGCGGGCCCGGCTGTCGTACCGGGACGGCAAAGGCAGGGCCACCCTCCGGGAGGTCGACCCCTACCGCCTCGTCCACACCGGACGCCGGTGGTACTTCGTCGCCCGGGACGTGACACGCGACCGATGGCGTACGTTCCGCGCCGACCGGGTCGTACGGCTCCAGCCCGCCGGGCGTCCGGTGGAACTGACCGACCCACCCGACCCGGCCCAGCTCGTCTCCCGCTCCACCGCGAACGGCCCCTACCCCCTGACCGCGACGATCCGGCTGCCGCTGCCCATGGACCGGGCGCTGCGGCTGATCCCGGCGACGGTCGGCACCCACCGCCCCGACGGCCCCGGGGCCACCCTCGTGGACGTCGGCGGCCCCGACGCGGACGGACTCGCCGGTTACCTCCTCGGCCTGGCCACGCCCCTGCGGGTCCTGGGCCCGCAGGCCGTCCGGCAGGCCCTGGTCCGTCGGACCCGGGAACTGCTGGAGGACAACGCGGACGGCAGCGACGGTGGTGAGGAGGGCGGTCCGGCAGCCGACTCGGCGTCGGCAAAGGCACGGGAGTGGCGGGCGTAGCGTAGAGGGCATGACGAAGTACGGATCCTTCCCCGGTACGCGTCCTCGGCGGCTGCGGACCACGCCCGTCATGCGGCGCATGGTGGCCGAGACGCGGCTGCACCCCGCCGACTTCATCCTCCCCGCCTTCGTCCGCGAGGGCGTCAGCGAGCCGGTGCCGATCGCGGCCATGCCCGGTGTCGTGCAGCACACCCGGGACAGCCTGAAGAAGGCCGCGGCGGAGGCCGTGGAGGCCGGGATCTCCGGGATCATGCTGTTCGGGGTGCCGGAGGAGTCGAAGAAGGACGCGCTGGGCACGCCCGGCACCGACCCCGACGGCATCCTCCAGGTCGCCCTCCGCGACGTCCGCGCCGAGGTCGGCGACGAGCTGCTGGTGATGTCCGACCTGTGCCTCGACGAGACGACCGACCACGGCCACTGCGGCGTACTGGACGCCGAGGGGCGGGTGGACAACGACGCGACCCTCGAGCGGTACGCCGAGATGGCCCAGGTGCAGGCCGACGCCGGCGCCCATGTCGTCGGGCCGAGCGGGATGATGGACGGGCAGATCGGGGTCGTCCGGGACGCGCTCGACCAGATCGGCCGGGAGGACGTCGCGATCCTCGCCTACACCGCCAAGTACTCCTCCGCCTTCTACGGCCCCTTCCGCGAGGCCGTCGCCTCCTCCCTCCAGGGCGACCGCAAGACCTACCAGCAGGACCCCGCCAACTGGCGCGAGTCGCTGCGGGAGCTGGAGCTGGACCTGGCCGAGGGCGCCGACATGGTGATGGTCAAGCCCGCCGGGCCCTACCTCGACATCCTCGCCCGGGTCGCCGACGCGGTGGACGTGCCGGTCGCCGCCTACCAGATCTCCGGCGAGTACGCGATGGTCGAGGCCGCCGCCGAGAAGGGCTGGCTCGACCGCGACCGCGCCATCCTCGAAACCCTGACCGGCATCAAGCGCGCCGGAGCGCGCACCATCCTCACCTACTGGGCCACCGAAGCGGCACGCATGCTGCGCTGACGCACTCGCACTCCCAGGCCCCTCGCGGCAGTCCGGTCACTTCGGGGCACTCCTCATGGCGTCCGGATCGCGGAATTACGGGTGTAGGGGGCATGTAAGTCCCTAGGCTCCGCGCAAGAGCGTTTCCGGAGTCGAAGGAGAACCGCGTCATGACCGTCGCCGAGCCCGCGCCGCCCCGTGCCCCGCTTCCGCCGCTCGCGGACCGTGCCCGCAGGGTGGGGGGTTCGCCGGTGCGGGACATTCTCGCGGTCACCGCGCGCCCCGAGGTGATCAACTTCGCGGGCGGGCTTCCCGCTCCCGAGCTGTTCGACCGGGACGGCATAGCCGCCGCGTTCCGGGACGTGCTGGCCGAGACGCCGGCGCAGGCGCTGCAGTACTCCACCACGGAGGGCGAACCGGTCCTGCGCTCGGGTCTCGCGGCCCGCATCACCGGGCGCGGTCTGGCCACGTCCGCCGACGACCTCCTCGTCACCACCGGCTCCCAGCAGGCGCTGTCCCTGCTGGCGACCGCCCTGCTCGAACCCGGTGACACCGTGCTGGTCGAAAACCCCTGCTATCTGGCCGCACTTCAGGTGTTCGGACTCGCGGGGGCGAGGGTGGTGGCCGTGCCCGGTGACGCCGACGGGCTGGACCCCGACGCCCTCGAGGACCTTGTCGTCCGCGAGCGCCCCAAGCTGCTCTACGTCGTCCCCACCTTCCAGAACCCCACCGGCCGCACGATGCCCGCGCCACGCCGCGAGGCCGTCGCCGCCGTGGCCGCACGCCGGGGCCTGTGGATCGTCGAGGACGACCCCTACGGCGATCTCCGCTACGACGGCGACCGCGTCCCCTGGATCGCCTCCCTCCCCGGCGCCGAGGACCGGGCCGTCCTGCTCGGCTCCTTCTCCAAGGTGATGGCCCCCGGCCTGCGCCTCGGCTGGCTCCGCGCCCCGGCGGACCTGCGCCGGGCCTGCGCCCTCGCCAAGCAGGCCGTCGACCTGCACACCCCGACGCTCAACCAGCTCGCCGCGGCCCGCTACTTGAGCGGCTTGGACACGCACGTGGCCCGCGTGCGGGCGGTGTACGGCGCACGCCGCGACGCCATGCTGGCCGGCCTGCCCGGCGCCCTTCCCGAGGGCTCGACCTGGAGCCGCCCCGAGGGCGGCATGTTCCTCTGGGCCCGGCTCCCCCAGTCGTACGACACCACCGCCCTGCTCCCCCGGGTGGTGAAGGAGGAGGTGGCCTACGTCCCCGGCGCGCCCTTCTACGCCGCCGACCCCGACCGCGCCACCCTCCGGCTCTGCTTCGTCACCCAGACACCGGAGGAGATCGCGGAGGGGCTGCGCAGGCTGGGCCGGGGACTCGCCGGCTGAACGAGCCCCCTGACTACGCCCCGCCCTCCCGCTTGATCCACTCGCTGCCGCCCAGCGGGTAGTCGTAACCGGGCCGGTCGACATCGGCGCTCGTACGGAACGGAACGCCGTTGTCGTCGATGTGCACCGTGCCGTGCCGGCTCCCGCTGGACCACTCCAGCGTGAGGTCCCAGCGGACGTCGTGCGCCTTGCTGTGCGCGGTGACGTAGAAGACCTCCGGGTCCGACTCGCTCACCTTGTACGGGAAGTCCCGCTGGCCGTTCTTCACGGTGACTGCGGGGCTGCCGTCGTCCAGGTCGACGTCGAACGACTTGCTGTCGACTCCGCCTCCGCAGCCCACGCCCATGGAGTAGTCGTTCCAGGCCAGCGGCGCGCCCTTGGAGATGATCCGCGCGTGCAGCGCCTCCAGGACGACCGTGTCCGCACCCGTGCCCTGCACGGTCAGCGCGACCCGCTGCTCCCCGGAGGACACGGCGCCGTACGCGGCGGCCCAGCGCGGGGCGTCCTGCTCGCTCGCGGGCGGGCCGACCTGTGCGGGCTCGCTGTCGACGAGGAAGTGCTGGCTGCACGGACTGTCGTAGACGTAGGGGCGGGTGCCCACGGTGACGGGTACGGCGCCGGTGCCGCGGTCCCGGGCACCGGGCCCGCCCGTGTGCGAGCCGGGGGCGGAGGCCGAGACAGGGGCGGACGGCTCGCGGCTGTGGTTCCCCCCGCTCGGGGAGGGGGTGGTGGATCGTGAGGCGGAGGCGGAGGGCGCCTTGGCGCCGTCCGCTCCTTGCGCTGCCGCGGTGGCCCCGGCGGCCTGCTGGCCGCCGGCGTCCCTGCGGCCTCCACCGGAGGGCGGGTTCACGACGAGCACGACGGCACCGAGTACGGCGGCGACCGTGGCCGCGGCCGCCGAGACGATCAACGCGGTACGGCGCCGGCGCCGGGGCGGTACGACACCCGGGAGCGGACTGACGTCCGGGAGCCCGGACGCGGAAAGTCGCGCGTCCTTGTCCTCCTGCCCGGCGGAGTCCGGGTCGGGCGTGACCGCGCCGCCGACGCCCGCGTCCACGCCCGTGTCCGCCTCCCCGGACGTGGGCGCAGCCGGCCGCTGCTCCGTCCCACGCCCCCGTGCCGCATCCGCCAGGATCCAGTACCGGTGCAGCTCCACCAGCTCCTGCGGTGTCGCCCGGCAGACCCGGGCGAGGCGTTCCACGGGTGCGTAGTCGGTCGGCACGGCAGCGCCGTTGCAGTACCGGTGCAGGGTCGACGTGCTCATGTGGAGCCGCTTGGCCAGTGTCCCGTAGCTCAGTCCCGAGCGGTCCTTCAGCTCCCGCAGCAGCCGCGCGAACGCCTCCGCCTCCTCGGGTCCTGTCGTCTCCGGCACCCGTTCCTCCATCCCCCGGTGTCCCGTTCGCGCGTTCCAGGCGCGCTGTATTCCCCCTGGTCACAGGCTGTTTCAGTGTTCCAGTGTCCCCAACTGGCCGCCATCGCTACCGGCTGGGACGGATCACCCCACAGGCTTCGAGTCATCCAAGCACCAACCCGACCCGAACACCGAAGGGGCTCGACCACCATGGCCGGCATCCGGAACTCCCGCACCCGTATCCTCACCGCCGCGACGACCGTCGCCCTGGCCGCGCTCTCCCTGACCGCGTGCAACGACGGAACGGGCACGGTCGACGAGGGCGCGTCCACCGCGGCGACCTCGTCCACGTCCGCCAAGCCCGACTCCTCGCCCGCGGCGTCACCGTCGACGTCCACGACCGCCGCAGCGTCCGGCTCCTCCACCTCGTCCGGCTCGTCCGGCACCTCCTCTTCGGGCTCTTCGGGAGCCAGGCCGACGCCGGCCGTTTCGCGGCACACGGGGAGCGGCTCCGGGTCGAGCAAGCCGGTCACCTGCGAGGGCTCCACCACCAGGACCGTCGCGGCGCCGCTCAACCGCCCCGTGAACCACATGCTGTTGACCGTCACGAACACCGGCAGCAAGACCTGCTACCTGTACGGCTACCCTGCCGTCCGCTTCGGTGAGGCCCAGGCCGTGCCGCCGGTCATCGAGGACTCCAAGCCGCAGGCCGTCGTCACGCTCAAGCCGGGGGAGTCCGGGTACGCCTCCGTCAACCTGTCCGCCGCCGACGGCAGCGCCGACCACGGCCACACCGAGAAGTCCCTGACCGTCTCCTTCCAGGGCCGCTCCGGCAACGAGAGCGTCGGCAGGGGCGCCCACCCCTCGCTGCCCGCGAAGGGTGTCTACATCGACGACTCGCTCAAGGTCACGTACTGGCAGCAGTCGATGGACGACGCCATCAGCTGGTGACAACGGCCGGACCGGTCAGTCCCAGCAGAAGGTCCACGTGGGGTCGGCGATCAGGTCCTTGGCGTAGCTGTGCAGGTCGCCCGGGGTGGACTGGGTGATGTTGTCCGGGCAGAACGCGAAGTGCTCGGCCGCCACCGCCTCGGCCTCCGGGAGGGTGGTCGGCGGGGCGGCGACCGACAGCACCAGGGTGTCGAAGCCCAGGCCGACCACGCGTATGCCGAAGCGGTCCTCCCAGGAGCGGAGCACGGCACAGAGCCGGGCCACGTCGTCGTCGTAGCCGACGGACCCCGCCCAGCCGATCGCGGCCGGGATGTCGGCGGACCGGCGGGCCGGAACCAGGGCCAGATGCGGCTCCTTGAACCAGGAAACCGTGCCGTCCGACAGCGAGTCGGCGACCTGGGAGGCGCGCAGGTCCGGCTCGGCGGCGAGAGTGGGGGAGGGCGCGAGACCGGGCCAGTCGTCTCCGAACGGCTCGATCGTCTCGGCCGGGCTCTCACCGGCCTCGTCCTCCCAGTACTCGGCGAGGACGTCCTCGGCGTCGTGATCCCCCGGGTACGACACCTCGTCGGGCATCAACTCCCAGCTCTCCAGGGTGCCCTGAGGCCCACCGAGGTCCACCAGCAGCGGAAGCAGTCCCGCACGGCCGGCCGGGGCGCCGAGCGCCCGCCAGGTCCCGGGCGCGGCCTGCTTCTCCGCGTGCCACAGCACGGGGCCGCAGCCGGTCACCTCGACCAGCCGGCCGGGCGGAAGCTGAAGCCCGACGGAACGCCCACTGGGGTCAGTGGCCAGCCTGGGCAGCGGGTTGGGAAGAGTAGCCATGCCGGTGACTGTAAGGGCAGCCACTGACAACGGCGTTGGCCGGGCGCCGGGAAGGGCGACGGCCCGCCCCCGGTGAAGGGGACGGGCCGTCGAGGGGCCGTGACCGCTACAGCTTCTCCGGGGTCCGGATGCCGAGCAGGGCCATGCCGCGGTGCAGGGTGTCGGCCGTGACGGCGCAGAGGAACAGGCGGTTCTCCACCTGTTCCGGGGACTGGGCCTTCAGGACCGGGCACTTGTCGTAGAAGGTCGTGTAGAGCGACGCCAGCTGGTAGAGGTACGCCGCCAGCTTGTGCGGTGCGTACTCCGCCGCCGCCTCCGCCACCGTCTCCGCGAACGCGTCGGCGTGCAGGCCGAGGGCGCGCTCCGCCTCCGCCAGTTCCAGCTCCGGGTGCGCCACCGGGCGGACCTCGCCGGCCTTGCGCAGGATGGACTGGATACGGGCGTAGGCGTACTGGAGGTAGACGGACGTGTCGCCGTTCAGCGAGACCATCTGGTCCAGGTCGAACTTGTAGTCCCGGTTCGCCGACGTCGACAGGTCCGCGTACTTCACCGCGCCGATGCCCACCTGGGCGCCCCGCTCGGCGATCTCCTCCTCGGAGAGGTCCTGCGCCTTCTCCCGGACCACCGCCGACGCGCGGTCGATCGCCTCGTCGAGGAGGTCGACCAGGCGCACCGTCTCTCCCTCACGCGTCTTGAACGGCTTGCCGTCCTTGCCCAGCACCGTGCCGAACGCGAGCTGCAGCGCCTTGACGTCCTCGTTCAGCCAGCCGGCCCGGCGGGCGGTCTCGAAGACCATCTTGAAGTGCAGCGACTGGCGGGCGTCCACCACGTACAGCAGCGTGTTCGCCTTCAGGTTGAAGACGCGGTCGCGGATGGCCGAGAGGTCGGTGGCCGCATAGCCGTAGCCGCCGTCCGACTTCTGCACGATCAGCGGGACCGGCTTGCCGTCCGGGCCCTTGATGTCGTCGAAGAAGACGCACAGCGCGCCCTCGGAACGGACCGCGACACCCGACTCCTCCAGGAGGCGGCAGGTCTCGGCGAGCATGTCGTTGTACCCCGACTCGCCGACGATGTCCGGGTCGCGGATCTCCATGTCCAGCTTCTCGAAGACGGAGAAGAAGTAGATCTTCGACTCGTCGACGAACTTCTGCCACATGGCGAGCGTGTGCGGGTCACCGGCCTGCAGGTCGACCACCCGGCGCCGGGCCCGCGTCTTGAACTCCTCGTCGGAGTCGAACAGCCTGCGCGCGGCCTTGTAGAGGCGGTCCAGGTTGGACATCGCCTCCTCACCGGTCACCCGGGCGTCCTTGTGGTCCAGCTCGTGCGGGTGCTCGTCCAGGTACTGGATCAGCATGCCGAACTGGGTGCCCCAGTCGCCGATGTGGTGACGCCGGACCACGCTCTCGCCGGTGAACTCCAGCAGCTGCACCACCGAGTCGCCGATCACCGCCGACCGCAGGTGGCCGACGTGCATCTCCTTGGCCACGTTCGGCTGGGCGTAGTCGATCACCGTCGTGCCCGGGTTCGCGGCGTACGGCACGCCGAGGCGGCCGGTGTCGTCCGCGTACCGCGCGGCCAGGTTCGCGGTGATCGCCCGGTCCGCGACCGTGATGTTGAGGAAGCCGGGGCCGGAGACCTCGACGTCCTTGATCACATCACCCGTGGCCACCTGGGAGACGACCTGCGTCGCCAGCTCCCGGGGGTTCGCCTTCGCCTTCTTGGCCAGCGCCAGGATCCCGTTGGCCTGGAAGTCGGCCCGGTCGCTTCGTCGCAGCAGCGGGTCCGCGCCGGCGGCCTCCGGCAGAGTGGCCGAGAGGGCGGACGCGAGGCGCTGCTGGACGGAATCGCTGAGGGACGTGACCGAGGCCATAGGAATGGGTGCCGTTCTCCTCGTGGGAATGGATAGTCCCGGCCAGTATCCCACGGCGGGTAAAGCGGTTTTCCCGGTCGCATCCCGGTCTGTGACAATGGAGTGTCACCCGTTCAGAAAGAAGGACGTGCCGATCGTGGCTCAGAGCACCGAGACCACCGACTGGGTCTCCCGTTTCGCGGATGAGGTCATCGAAGAGTCGGAGCGCCGTGCCCCGGGCAAACCGGTCGTCGTCGCGTCCGGACTCTCCCCCTCCGGGCCCATCCACCTCGGCAACCTCCGCGAGGTCATGACCCCGCACCTGGTCGCCGACGAGATCCGCCGCCGCGGGCACCAGGTCCGGCACCTGATCTCCTGGGACGACTACGACCGCTACCGCAAGGTGCCCCAGGGCATCACCGGGGTCGACGACTCCTGGGCCGAGCACATCGGCAAGCCGCTGACCTCCGTCCCGGCGCCGAAGGGGTCGTCGTACCCGAACTGGGCCGAGCACTTCAAGGCCGCGATGACCGAGTCGCTGGCCCAGCTCGGCGTCGAGTTCGACGGCATCAGCCAGACCGCGCAGTACACCTCCGGCACCTACCGCGAGCAGATCCTGCACGCCATGAGGCACCGCGGCGACATCGACGCGATCCTCGCCCAGTACCGGACGAAGAAGGCCCCGGCGAAGAAGTCGCAGAAGCCGGTCGACGAGGCCGAACTGGAGGCCGAGGAGGGCTCGGGCGCCGCGTCCGAGGACGACGGCAGCTCCGGCTCCGCCGGGTACTTCCCGTACAAGCCGTACTGCGGCACCTGCGAGAAGGACCTCACCACGGTCACCTCCTACGACGACGACACCACCGAGCTGTCGTACACGTGCACCGCCTGCGGCTTCGCCGAGACCGTCCGGCTCAGCGAGTTCAACCGCGGCAAGCTGGTCTGGAAGGTCGACTGGCCGATGCGCTGGGCGTACGAGGGCGTGGTCTTCGAGCCGAGCGGTGTCGACCACTCCTCGCCGGGCTCGTCGTTCCAGGTCGGCGGCCAGATCGTCGGCATCTTCGGCGGCAAGCAGCCCATCGGCCCGATGTACGCCTTCGTCGGTATCAGCGGCATGGCCAAGATGTCGTCCTCGCGCGGTGGCGTGCCCACCCCGGGCGACGCGCTGAAGATCATGGAGCCGCAGATCCTGCGCTGGCTCTACGCCCGCCGCAAGCCCAACCAGTCGTTCAAGATCGCCTTCGACCAGGAGATCCAGCGGCTCTACGACGAGTGGGACAAGCTCGCGGCCAAGGTCGCCGACGGCTCCGCCCTGCCCGGTGACGTGGCCGCGTACACCCGGGCCGTCGGCACCGCCGCCGGTGAGCTGCCCAGGACGCCGCGCCCGCTGCCGTACCGCACCCTCGCCTCCGTCGCCGACATCACCGCCGGACACGAGGACCAGGCGCTGCGCATCCTGTCCGAGCTGGACCCGGAGCAGCCGCTCACCGCCCTGGACGAGGTCCGTCCCCGGTACGACAAGGCCGAGGCGTGGATCAACACGCACGTCCCCGCCGACCAGCGGACCATCGTGCGCGACGAGCCCGACGCCGAACTGCTGAAGTCCCTGGACGAGCCGTCCCAGCAGTCCGTACGGCTGCTGCTCGACGGACTCGCCGACCACTGGTCCCTGGACGGGCTGACCCACCTCGTCTACGGCGTGCCCAAGGTGCAGGCCGGCTTCTCCGCCGACGCCACGCCCAAGGAGCTCCCGCCGGAGATCAAGACGGCTCAGCGGACCTTCTTCGCCCTGCTCTACCACCTGCTGGTCGGCCGGGACACCGGCCCCCGCCTCCCCACGCTGCTGCTGGCCGTGGGCCAGGAGCGGGTGCGGGCCCTGCTCGGCGAGTAGGGAGCGTAGGCCCATGGGAAAGGGGGCGCCCGGTGTCACCGGGCGCCCCCTTTCGCCGTACCGGGCACGCGTTACGCGATGTGGTCCTCCTCCAGCTCCGCCGAGTGGCGCTGCTGGAAGCGCTCCGCGAGCTCCTTCAGCGCGCTGGGACTCAGCTTCGTGCCGTAGGTCGCCTCGATGTTGTCACCGAGGACGCGCGGCGTCGGATAGCTGCCGTCGATCGACTGACGGAACACCTGGTAGTACGCCTCCTCGTCCGGCTCCGGCGGGCCGCCGCCCTCGCCCAGCTCCCGGGTGCGGTTGGGGCCCACCGGGATCGGGAAGCTGCCCGTCTCCTCCGGGGAGGGCTGCTGGAACTGCTCCGGGGGCTGCTCCTCGTACCACTCCTCGTACTGCTCCTCGGGAACGTACTGGGGGTCGGGAACCGGGTCGTACGTCGGGTCGTAGCCGCCGTGGTAGTCGACCTCGCGCGGAGCCTGGAACCAGGGGCTCTCCTCCTCCGCCGGCAGCTCCGGGAGCCGCTCGGCGCCGGGTGCCGTCTGCCGGGGGACGGACGCCGGTACGGCGGCACGAGCACCCGCCGCCACCGCCGGCACCACCACCGGCTCGATACCCGCAGCCGCCAGACCCGCAGGAGCCGTCTCCGCCAGGGGAACGCCGTAACGGGCCAGCCGCAGCGGCATCAGGGACTCCACCGGAGCCTTCCGGCGCCAGCCGCGCCCGAAGCGGGAACGCAGGCGGGCCTGGTAGACGAGACGTTCCTGCTCCAGCTTGATCACCTGGTCGTAGGAGCGCAGCTCCCACAGCTTCATCCGGCGCCAGAGCAGAAACGTGGGCACCGGGGACAGCAGCCAGCGGGTGAGACGGACACCCTCCATGTGCTTGTCCGCCGTGATGTCCGCGATCCGGCCGATGGCATGCCGCGCCGCCTCGACGGACACCACGAACAGCACCGGGATCACCGCGTGCATCCCCACACCCAGCGGGTCCGGCCAGGCGGCGGCACCGTTGAACGCGATCGTCGCCGCGGTCAGCAGCCAGGCCGTCTGGCGCAGCAGCGGGAACGGGATCCGGATCCAGGTCAGCAGCAGATCCAGGGCCAGGAGCACACAGATGCCCGCGTCGATACCGACCGGGAACACATAGGAGAAGTTCCCGAAGCCCTTCTTGATGGCCAGCTCACGGACGGCCGCGTACGAACCGGCGAAGCCGATGCCGGCGATGATCAACGCGCCGGTCACGACCACGCCGATGAGTATGCGGTGCATCCGAGTCAGCCGCAGTGGCGCCGCCACTCGTTCTCCCCTCCCCTTGCGTGTTGGTGCGCGCAACAGAGTGGCACACGTGTGCGGCGCACGTGAGCCCGGTCAGCCCTTCTTCGCTGCCGACTTCGACGGGGACGCGCTCGCGGACGGGGACTTGGACGCCGACTTCGACGGCGTCTTCGAGGCCGGGGCGGACGGAGAGGCGGGCGCCGTCGAGGACGAACTCTGCGCAGAACCTTCACCGTTGGCCGCCGAGACGGACCCGACCGCCTCCTTGACGGCCTTCTCCGCGGCCTTCGAGAGGTCACCGGCGTCGGGGGATTTGTCACCCGCGAGACCGGCACCGTTGTAGTCCAGCGTCACCACGACGTTCTCGACCCGGGCGACCACCGTCTGCTGCTTGAAGGTGCCTTCCTTCTTCTTCAGGTCGTAGCGCACCAGCGTCGCCTCCGCGCCCGCCCCGGCGACCGGCTGCGCCTTGGTGTTCTTCGCACCGGCCACGTTCTGCGCGTCCTTGACCTGCTGGGTGAAGTACGCGTGTGCCTGCTTGTCACCGGCGCCGCGACCGGGGTCCGAGTCGAAACGCAGCAGGGAGACGTTCAGCCAGCGGAACTGCGAGCCCTTCACGCCGTTGTTGTCCAGGCTGCTCCAGGAACAGGAGCCACGGGTCCCGGCCTCCTCATTGCTGCCCGCCTTGCCCGACTTGGCCCCCTTCGGCACCAGATCGGTCAGCGTCTTCTTCGACAGCACCGCGCACGCCTGCGGAATCCTGCTGTACGCGGCCGCCTGCACCGTCGGGGACGCGCTCGCCGAGGGCGCCTGCGACGCACCGCCGGCCGCGGACTGCCGGGTGCCGTCACCACCCTTGCCCTGGGAGTCGCCGGAATCCGAGGAACAGGCGGCCGTGATCAGCATCGCGGGAACGGCTGCCGCGCAGAGGAGAGCACGGCGAAGGCGCCTGGCTCCCTGATCGCGCTGGACACGGTCGGCTCGCTGGGCTGCTCGCTGCATGGTTCCTTCACTCATGACGCTCGGTGTTCGTGCGGGTTCCTGCGGGGCCACGGTACGCGGTGAAGGAGCCGTGCGGTTTCGGTTCGCTCGCTTTGCGGGCGGGGGCGGACGGGACCCGACAGGCCCTCACTCGCCCAGCGCGTCGTCCAGTTGAGACGCCAGATTACGGGCCCTGTCCTGCATTTCCTTGCTGTCGGGGACCGTTCCCGTGGCCATCGGCTGCTCCTCGTACTCGATGGTCACGATGACGTTGGACGTGCGGAACACCACAGTCACCGTCCGCTGCTCGGCCGTCGAACCCGAGGTGCTCAGCGCGTCGTCCAGATACGCCTCGTCACCGAGACCGGTCAGCACACGCGGCTGCAGATCGGCAGCGGTGGCACCGGAGGCGGAGGCGGAGGCGGAGTCGGAGCCGGACGGGGACGCCGACACGGACGCCGACACGGACGGGGAGGCGCTGCCGCTCGCCGTGGCCGTGGGGCTCGGCGCGGACGACGTGGCACTGGGCGCGGGCAGGTCGGCGGCCGTCTCCTTCTCCTGGAACAGCTTCTGCGCCTGGTCGTCGTCGCTGACGGCGTTGTCGTACGACACCACGCGCTCGAAGTCCACCGACAGACGGTCGGTGGCGTCGGCGGACTCCACCTTCCAACGGCAGCCCGTCTTGCGGTCGGTGTTGTACGTCAGCGACGCATCGCCCTGGTACGCCTTGTCCCGCTGGTCGGGGTCGGTGATCTGCTTGATGCCGGGCAGCAGGGAGTCCAGCGTGTCGTGGTCGACCGCGCCGCAGGGCTCCGGGAGGCTGCGGTACTTGCCGGGCTGAGCCGCCACCGTCGCCGTACCGGCGTCGCCCGGATTGGCGTCGTCCGTCCGGTCACCGCCTCCCGACCCGCTCGTGCAGCCGGCCAGCAGCGCCGCGAGGAGGGCGGCGGTACCGGTCACGTACGCCTTCCGCTGCACGGTCGGGCTCCTCTCGACGGTGTGCGTTCGCTGGGTGTCGCGGGGTCCCCGCAGGTTATTCGCTTGCTGCGGCGGGGCGTCCCCTGGAGACAATGTGTATCGCACGCACTGCCGTGGACGCCGGTCCCTTGTCCCTTTTCATCGACTTCGATGCGGCTTTTGCGTTTTCCTGCTCTTTGCTTCTTTTGTTGTCTTCGTCGGGGGAATGAGGAACGTATGTCGTACGTGGAGATGCCGGGCGCGAAGGTCCCGATCCGCATGTGGACCGACCCCGCGACGGTCGAGGACGTGGCCCTGCGCCAGCTCCAGAACGTCGCCACCCTGCCCTGGATCGAGGGCCTCGCCGTCATGCCCGACGTGCACTACGGCAAGGGCGCGACGGTCGGCTCGGTCATCGCGATGCGGGGCGCCGTGTGCCCGGCGGCGGTGGGCGTGGACATCGGCTGCGGAATGTCGGCGGTGAAGACGTCCCTGACCGCCAACGACCTCCCGGGTGACCTCTCCCGCCTCCGCTCGAAGATCGAGCAGGCGATTCCGGTGGGACGGGGGATGCACGACAACCCCGTGGAGCCGGGTGACTTCCACGGGCTGCCCACCGCAGGGTGGGAGGAGTTCTGGGGGCGGTTCGACGGGGTGGCCGATGCGGTGAGGTTCCGTCAGGAACGTGCTGTGAAGCAGATGGGAACGCTCGGAAGCGGCAACCATTTTGTCGAAGTGTGCACAGATACGACCGGTTCTGTCTGGCTCATGCTCCACTCCGGCTCCCGGAACATCGGCAAGGAACTCGCCGAGCACCACATCGGCGTGGCCCAGAAGCTCCCGCACAACCAGGGGCTGGTCGACCGTGACCTGGCGGTCTTCGTCTCGGAGACCCCGCAGATGGCGGCCTACCGCAACGACCTGTTCTGGGCGCAGGAGTACGCCAGGCACAACCGCACGCTCATGATGGCGCTGCTGAAGGACGTGATCCGCAAGGAGTTCAAGAAGGCGAAGCCGACCTTCGAGCCGGAGATCTCCTGCCACCACAACTACGTGTCGGAGGAGCGGTACGACGGCATGGACCTGCTCGTCACCCGCAAGGGCGCCATCCGCGCCGGCTCCGGCGAGTACGGCATCATCCCGGGCTCCATGGGCACGGGTTCGTACATCGTGAAGGGCCTCGGCAACGAGAAGTCCTTCAACTCGGCCTCGCACGGCGCGGGTCGGCGGATGAGCCGCAACGCGGCCAAGCGCCGCTTCACGACCAAGGACCTGGAGGACCAGACCCGGGGCGTGGAGTGCCGCAAGGACTCCGGCGTCGTGGACGAGATCCCGGGCGCCTACAAGTCGATCGACCAGGTCATCGACCAGCAGCGCGACCTGGTCGAGGTGGTGGCCAAGCTGAAGCAGGTCGTCTGCGTCAAGGGCTGACCCCCGGAGCAGAACCCTCGTTCACTTCGCGTGCCGTACCGCGTAGATCATGACGAAGGCCACGATGTGGATGCCGAAGAGGAAGTAGGCCAGGAAGTACCAGACCTGGCGTTCGTCCTTGGTCTCCTGGGCCAGGCGGCGTTTTTCGAGGGAGTCGTCGGGGGTGGGCATCACAGCTCCCGGTGGACCTTGGTGTTGGAGGCCTGGGCGCGGGGACGCAGGACGAGGAGGTCGACGTTGACGTGGCTGGGGCGGGTGACCGCCCAGGTGATGGTGTCGGCCACGTCGCCGGCGGTGAGGGGCTCGGCCACGCCCTCGTAGACCTTGGCGGCCTTCTCCGCGTCGCCGCCGAAGCGGGTCAGGGCGAACTCGTCGGTCCTGACCATGCCGGGGGCGATCTCGATGACGCGGACCGGCCTGCCGACGATCTCCAGGCGCAGCGTCTCGGCGAGGACATGGGCGCCGTGCTTGGCGGCCACGTAGCCGGCGCCGCCCTCGTAGGTGCCGTGGCCGGCGGTGGAGGAGACGACGACCACCACGCCGTCGCCGCCGGCCTCCAGCTTCGGCAGCAGGGCCTGGGTGAGGTTCAGGGTGCCTATGACGTTCGTCTCGTACATCGTGCGCCAGTCGTCCGGGTTCCCGGTGGCGACCGGGTCGGCGCCCAGCGCGCCGCCGGCGTTGTTGACCAGGACGCCGATCGTCTTGAACGCCGTCGCGAACTCGTCGACGGCGGCACGGTCCGTGACGTCGAGCGGGTACGCGGTGGCGGCGTGCCCGGCGGAGTTGATCTCCTCGGCGATGGCCTCGATGCGGTCCTTGCGACGGGCGGTGAGGACGACCCGGTAGCCGGCCTCGGCGAGCCGGCGGGCCGTGGCGGCGCCGATGCCGCTGCTCGCACCGGTGACGACGGCGATGCGGGAGGCGGCGGACGGGGCGGCGGGGGCCATGGGCTGCTCCTGGGGGTACGGGATCGTCGCTGCGTCCAGGGTAGGTGAGGCTCAGGAGCCGTTCCTCGGCGCCCACATGATGACGGCCATGCCCGCCAGGCAGATCAGGGCGCCGGTGATGTCCCAGCGGTCGGGGCGGTAGCCGTCGGCGACCACGCCCCACAGCAGTGAGCCGGCCACGAAGATGCCGCCGTACGCGGCGAGGACGCGGCCGAAGTGGGCGTCGGGCTGGAAGGTGGCGACGAAGCCGTAGGCGCCGAGGGCGAGGACCCCGCCGGTGATCCAGAGCAGGCCGCGGTGTTCGCGTACGCCCTGCCAGACCAGCCAGGCGCCGCCGATCTCGAAGAGCGCGGCGAGGACGAAGAGGGCGGCGGAGCGGACGATCGGCATGCGGGCAGCTTCGCACGCCGGGGCCGCGTCACCTGTTCGAGGGCGCCTGGGAGCCGGTGCGCGTGGCATACATCCGTACGGCACAGGGACGAGCGAGGGCCGAGGCGAGGTGGCGTGCGGATGAGGCGGACGTGGATGCTGGGCGTGAGCGTGAGCGTGTGCGGGGCCGTGGCCGTGGGCGTGGGCGCGGCGGCCTGGGCGGCACCGGCGCCGGAGGCGGATCTGGCCTTCCACGGGAGTGCCGTCATGCACGGGGACCAGGTGCAGGTGCGGCTCACTCCGCGGGACAACGGGCCGTCCGCCGTGTCCGGCGCGAGTGTGCTGCTGCGCTGGTCGGTGCCGCTCGCGCCGGAGCAGCAGGTGCCGGACAGGTGCGCGCGCACGGACGAGCGGACGGTGGTGTGCGGGACCGGGGCGCTGTCGGCGGGCGGGGCGGGGAAGGAGATCGAGGTGGGGGTGCGGCTGAAGGAGAAGCCGTCGGAGGTGACGCTGGAGGTGGACACCGCCTGGGGCGGGGGCGCGGTGGACAAGGACCGGACGAACGACCGGATGAAGGTGCTGGTCCTGGACACCGGGGACGCGTACGCCTTCTGAGCCGCCGGTCGCCGATGCTCTCGGCGTCGTACGATCGCTGCTTCACGCGGGCGCAGCGGGCGAAGGGGAGTGCGGCATGGCCGGGAACGGGACCGGGCGGTCCGGGCTGCTGGCGGAGCTGGCGGTGGTGTCCCGGCGGTACATGGCCTCCTACGCCCTGTTCAACCAGGCCGTCGCCGACCGCATCGGGCTGCACCCCACCGATCTGCAGTGTCTGAACCTGCTGACGCTGGAGGCGGAGCCGGTCACCACGGGCCGGGTCGCGGAGCTGACGGGGCTGACGACGGGGTCGGCGACCCGGCTGGTGGACCGGCTGGAGCGGGCGGGGTACGTCGTGCGGCGTCGGGACGAGGCGGACCGGCGGCGGGTGATGGTCGTGACGGTGCCGGAGCGGATCGCCGAGTTCGGGCGGATGTGGGACGCGCTGGCCGGTGACTGGTCGCGGATCTTCGACGAGCTGGACGACACCGAGCTGGCCGTGATCGTCCGGCACATGGAGCGCACGGTGGAGTTCAGCGGGGAGCAGCTCGCCCGCCTGCGCCGCCCCGCGTAGCCCGCCCGGTCCGGGCCTGGTCGTCGAGTACTGGAATACGGATCCCGAGGGTGACTGTTCGATCTGTATAGTTGAACAGTAAACAACCTGGAGGGTGAGCGGCCATGCAGTTCGGGATCTTCACGGTCGGCGACGTCACGCCGGACCCCACGACGGGGCGCACCCCGACCGAGCACGAGCGGATCAAGGCGATGGTCGCGATCGCGCTCAAGGCCGAGGAGGTGGGGCTGGACGTGTTCGCCACCGGCGAGCACCACAATCCGCCGTTCGTGCCCTCCTCGCCGACCACCCTGCTCGGTCACATAGCCGCCCGGACCGAGCGGCTGATCCTCTCCACCTCCACCACCCTCATCACCACCAACGACCCGGTGAAGATCGCGGAGGACTTCGCGATGCTGCAGCACCTGGCCGACGGCCGGGTGGACCTGATGACGGGCCGGGGCAACACCGCGCCGGTCTACCCCTGGTTCGGCCAGGACATCCGGCAGGGCATCGCGCTCGCCGTCGAGAACTACGCCCTGCTGCACCGGCTGTGGCGCGAGGACGTCGTCGACTGGGAGGGCAGGTTCCGCACCCCGCTGCAGGGCTTCACCTCCACGCCGCGCCCGCTGGACGGGGTACCGCCGTTCGTCTGGCACGGCTCGATCCGCTCCCCGGAGATCGCCGAGCTGGCCGCGTTCTACGGCGACGGCTTCTTCCACAACAACATCTTCTGGCCCGCCGACCACACCAGGCGCATGGTCGAGCTGTACCGCACCCGGTACGCCCACCACGGTCACGGCACCCCGGAGCAGGCGATCGTCGGGCTCGGCGGCCAGGTCTTCATGCGGCACCGCTCGCAGGACGCGGTCCGGGAGTTCCGGCCGTACTTCGACAACGCCCCGGTGTACGGCCACGGGCCGTCGCTGGAGGAGTTCACCGAGCAGACCCCGCTGACCGTGGGCTCGCCGCAGCAGGTGATCGAGAAGACGCTGGGCTTCCGCGAGTACGCCGGCGACTACCAGCGCCAGCTCTTCCTGATGGACCACGCCGGGCTTCCGCTCAAGACCGTGCTCGAGCAGATCGACCTGCTGGGCGAGGAGGTCGTACCGGTACTGCGCAAGGAGTTCGCCGTCGGGCGCCCGGCCGACGTGCCCGAGGCGCCCACGCACGCCGCGCTCATGGCCCGGGCGGGCGAGCAGTCGCGGTGAGAAGACGGTAGGGCGCGTCCTCGCGGTTGCCTCTGTGACGGTGAGAGGCGGGTAAAAAGGGTGATCGTACGCCCGATCGCCCCGGCCCAACCGCCGCGGGCCTTGGCAGACTGGGGGCGTGCCCCAGAATGTGCTGCTCGCCGAAGACGATCGTGCCATCCGTCATGCCCTGGAGCGTGCCCTGAGCCTGGAGGGCTACGAGGTGACGGCGGTCGCCGACGGGGTGGAAGCACTGGCGCAGGCCCACAAGACCCCGCCGGACGTCCTCGTCCTCGACGTGATGATGCCGGGCATCGACGGGCTCCAGGTCTGCCGGGTGCTGCGCGCCGAGGGCAACCGCACGCCGATCCTCATGCTCACCGCCCTGGTGGAGACCGCCGACCGGATCGCCGGCCTGGACGCCGGCGCCGACGACTACGTGGTCAAGCCGTTCGACGTCGAGGAGGTGTTCGCCCGGCTGCGCGCGCTGCTGCGCCGTACCAGCCCCGTGCCCGCGGGGGGCGCCGGCGCGGGCGGCGACGGCGGACGGGAGGCGCCGGCCTCCGACCGGCAGGTGGAGGCCGCGGGCATCCTCATGGACCTGCAGGCCCGCCGGGCCTGGCGCGGCCGTCGCGAGCTGGAGCTGACCCGCACGGAGTTCGAGCTGCTGGAACTGCTGGTGCGCAACGCGGGCATCGTGCTCGACCACTCCACTATCTACGACCGCATCTGGGGCTACGACTTCGGCCCCGGCTCCAAGAACCTCGCCGTGTACGTCGGCTACCTGCGCCGCAAGCTCGACGAGCCCGGCGCCCCGCAGCTCATCCACACGGTGCGGGGCGTGGGTTACGTGCTGCGGGAGGACTAGTGGCCGGCGGCTGGCCGCCGGCCGGGCCACGGCCCAAGCTGGTTTCCCTGCGCACCACCTTCGCCGTGTCCTTCGCCGCCGTGACGGCCGCCGTCACGATCCTCACCGGCATCCTGTCGTACGGCTCCGCCGCCCGGCTCGTCCGGGTCGACCAGCAGTCGGTGTTCACGCAGGTCGTGCAGGACGTCCAGGACGAGGTGCGGCAGCACGAGATGGTCCCGGAGGACTTCTCCTCCTCGCGGCCGGGCCACGACCTGGTCCGGCCGGCCCGCACCGATGTGCAGGTGCTCGGCGCGCGCGGGGAGATCGTCGACCACGGCAGCCCGGTGCTGCCGGTCACCGCCCGCGACAAGGGCGTGGCCCGCGCGCGGGCGGCCGGGAGACTGGTCGAGCACAAGGACGTCCGGGTCGGCGAGGACCTGTTCCGCATCGCCACCGTCGCGCTCGGCGACGGCAAGGGCGCCGTGCAGGTCGCGCAGGAGTTCAGCGACACCGAGGACCTGCTGCGCGCGCTGCAGCAGCGCACGCTGATCCTGATGGCGGCGGTCGTCGTCGCCGCCGGGCTGTTCGGCTGGTGGCTCGCCCGCCGCATCACCCGTCGCCTGGTGGTCCTGACCTCCGCCGCCGAGGACGTGGCCCGCACCCGGCAGCTCGGCATCGAGGTGCCCGTCGCGGGCCTGGACGAGGTCGGCCGGCTCGGCCGTGCCTTCGACCGCATGCTGGGGCGGCTCGCCCAGTCCGAGGAGGACCAGCGGCGGCTGGTCCAGGACGCGGGACACGAGCTGCGCACCCCGCTGACCTCGCTGCGCACCAACATCTCGCTGCTGCGGCGCATCGACGAGCTGCCGCCCGCCACTCGGGAGGATCTGGTCGCCGACCTCACCCAGGAGGCCCGCGAGCTGACCGACCTCGTCAACGAGCTGGTCGATCTCGCGGCCGGGCAGTCCGACGCCGAGCCGCCGCAGCGGGTGGACCTCGCCGACCTCGCCGAGGACGTGGTGGGGCTGGCCAAGCGGCGCACCGGCCGGCAGATCGTGCTGCGGGTCAGCGGCGAGACCAGCACCGAGGGGCGGCCGGGGATGCTGCAGCGGGCGATGTCGAACCTGGTCGAGAACGCGGCGAAGTTCGACCGGGAGGGCAGCGCGCCCATCGAGATCAACATCACCGGGCCCGCGCGGTCGGGCACGGTGCGCGTCGAGGTCCTCGACCGGGGGCCGGGCATCGCCGAGGGCGACCTCATCCGCATCTTCGACCGCTTCTACCGGGCCGCCGACGCGCGCTCCCTGCCCGGGTCCGGGCTCGGGCTGTCCATCGTGCGCGAGGTCGCCATGGCGCACGGCGGGGCGCCGTTC
Organism: Streptomyces sp. NPDC030798; assembly: GCF_055572275.1. Lineage (NCBI taxonomy): Bacteria > Bacillati > Actinomycetota > Actinomycetes > Kitasatosporales > Streptomycetaceae > Streptomyces > Streptomyces sp. NPDC030798. Next base: position 39,325 of record NZ_JBVIDR010000019.1, read on the forward strand.
GCCTTCCGGCGGGAGGGCGGCGGGGCGGTCATCGGCTTCACTGTGGGCGGAGGGCTCGCGGGGAGTGGGAGCGGTCATGCCCGAGGGGGCGGCTGAGGGGCATCCGGCGTGGGCCGAGGGGCCTGGGCCGCGCGTCGGCGGGTGCGGCGCCGTGGGGTGCGGGCGGCGGGCGGCCGGTGGCCGTACGCCGGTGCCCGCCGGGCCGCACCGGAGTCGTCGGTGCGCCGGTCCTCGCTAGCGGCCGCCCAGGCCCGGCAGGGTCAGGAAGCCCTCCGCTCGGGCGCTGGCCAGTCCGATTCTCGGGATGTCGCTGGTCTTGGCGAAGAGCAGGAAGCGGGGTTCCCAGACGGGGCGGTACTTGGCATTGGCGCGGTAGAGGGACTCGATCTGCCACCAGCGGGAGAAGAAGGTGAGCGTCGAGCGCCAGAGGCGGAGGACCGGACCGGCGCCGAGACGGGAGCCGCGTTCGAAGACCGAGCGGAACATCGCGAAGTTCAGGGAAACCCGGCGGATGCCCAACTCCTCGGCCCGGAGCAGCAGTTCCACCACCATGTACTCCATCAGCCCGTTCTCGCAGGCCCGGTCGCGACGCATCAGGTCCAGGGAGAGCCCGTGCTCGCCCCAGGGCACGAAGCTGAGCAGCGCCCGCGGCTGCCCCTCCGCGTCCCGGCACTCCAGCATCACGCAGCGCCCGTCCGCCGGGTCCCCGAGGCGGCCGAGGGCCATGGAGAAGCCCCGCTCGGTGGCGCCGTCGCGCCAGTGGTCGGCGCGGTCGACGAGCACGGCCATCTCCTCGGCGGGGATGTCCTCGTGGCGCCGGATGCGGACGGTGTACCCGGCCCGGCGCACCCGGTTGTGGGCCTGCCGGACGACCCGCATCGCCCGCCCCTCCAGGGTGAAGTCCGCGAGGTCGACGATCGCCTCGTCGCCGAGTTCGAGGGCGTCCAGACCGCGCCGGGCGTAGATCGTGCCCGCTTCCTCGCTCGCGCCCATGACGGCCGGCGTCCACGCGTGCCGGCGGGCCTCGGCGAGCCAGGCGTCGATGGCGCCGGGCCACGCCTCGGGGTCGCCGATGGGATCGCCGGAGGCCAGGCTGACCCCGCCGACGACACGGTAGGTCACGGCCGCCTTGCCGCTCGGGGAGAACATGACCGCCTTGTCGCGGCGCAGCGCGAAGTAGCCCAGGGAGTCCCGCTCCCCGTGCCGGTCGAGCAGTTCCCGCAGCCGGTCCTCGTCCTGCGCGCCGAGCAGGCACGCGCCACGCGGGGCGCGGAAGCAGGCGTAGAGGACGAGCAGGAAGGTCGCGGCGATCAGGAAGTTGACGATCACGTCCACCCAGCGGGGCGCGTGCACGGCGTCGACGCGGTCGGCGAGCGGGCCGACGCTGATGCCGCGCAGCAGGGTGTAGGCGATCTCGTCCTTGAGGCCGGCACCCGGCAGCGTGTTCGTCGCGCGCACCAGCAGCGTGCCGAGCGTGCCGCTGACCAGGACGCCGCCCGTGCCGACGGCGAGCGCGAGACGCGGGTTGGAGCGGTCGCCGACGGCGTCGAACTCGCGCCGGCCGAGCAGCAGAGCCGCCACGAACAGGCCGGTCAGAGCGGCGGAGAGCCAGTTGAAGAGGTGCTCGCGGTAGGGGGCGCGGGTGAGCGCGAGGACGTAGAGGCCGAAGAGGGGGCCGGCCAGGAGCAGGTTGAAGACCCACGCGGCGCGTTTGCGGCGGCGCATCACCACGGCGAGGAACAGGGCGAGGGCCGCCGAGACCAGGCCGGCGGTGGCCAGGTACGGGGTGAAGAACTCGCCCGCGTTGTGCTCGTGCACCTCCTCGCGGAACGGCAGCGAGAGCACCGCAGCGATGTTGAGCACCGCCTGCAGCCGCAGATACCAGACGGTGGCCGCCGCGGCGCGGGCGCGGAGCCGGTCGTCGCCGCCGGGCAGGGCGGGGAGGGGGAGTTTGCGCTGAGCGGGAACCTGTGGGGAGATCAGGCTCGACTGGTGAGCGGGCATGGTGACGGGCACCTTGGGGAAGGGGACGGGGCAACGCTGACCCTACAACGTGTAGGGTAGCGCGGGTGCCGACGCGGCCCCGTCCGGTGCACAGGGTCGCACAGCCCGCTACCCGCCGGAGGCCTCCGTGCCGCGTCGGGCCGACGCCAGGGTCCAGGCCAGGTTGCCGACCGCCGCCCCGGCCGCCACCACGGCGACGATCACCCCGCCGGTGGCGAGACCGTCGCTGAACAGGTGCGGGCGCCGGTCGAGGCTGTGCAGCCCGAAGCCGCACAGCTCGTACACGCCGACGGCGGCGACCATCAGGCTGACCACCAGCAGGGTTAGCGTCGGGGCGAGGCCGCGCACGCCGATCCGCCCCACCGGGCCGGGCTCCGTCTCCGTGTCCTGCATGTGTCCCCCGTTGAACAGACAAGTGGCCGTTGGCGGTTGGGAACCTACATTACGTAGGGTCGGGTTGGGGTCGGCTCCATGCAGATCTACGTCAGCGTCGACATGGAAGGCGTCACCGGACTGGTGGACTCCGACGACGTCCAGCCCGGCGGGCGGGACTCCGAGCGGGGCCGCTCCATGATGGCCGAGGATGCCAACGCGGCCGTACGAGGCGCGCTGGCGGCAGGGGCGGGCGCCGCCCTGGTGAACGACGCCCGCGGCCCCATGTGCAATCTGCTCCCCGAGGCGCTGTACAGGACATGTGGCCGGACGGCCGCCCGCCGGCGAGATCGGCCTCGCCCACGCCACCGCGGCGGCCCTCGGCGCCCCGGTGGTGGCCCTCACGGGTGACGACGCGGCGTGCGCGGAGATGACGGCGTGGGACGCGTCGGTCGGATGGGCGTGGCCTCCGCACCGACCAGTCGGCCGCCGTACTGCCGAGGCGTCTGCGGCGAGAAGCGGCCCGCCGTGGGTCTATGCCGTGCCGGACCCCGTGCGGCGGGCGTAGGCGCGGGCCGCACGGGCGCGGTCGCCGCAGCGGGTGGAGCACCAGTGGCGGCGGCCGTGGCGCAGCAGGTAGCGGTTGCAGGGGCTGGAGCCGCACGCGGTGAGACGCTCGGCGTCGGGCCCGGTGAGCAGGTCGGCGGCGTCGGCGGCGAGGACCGCCAGGGCGTGTTCGACGATCTGCGCGGTGGGATGGGCGGCCGCCCGGTACAGCCCCCGCTCGGGATGCCAGTGCAGCAGGGCGGCCGCGGGCGCACGGGTGAGGGCGTCGTTGAGGGCGTCCATGGCGTCGGCGGGGGCGGGCCGGCCCTCGACGTGGGAGGCGAGCAGGGCGCGGATCTGCTCGCGCAGGGCGCGCAGCCGGGACGCGCAGACCTCGCGCATGCCGGCGTCGGCCGGGGCCATGCCGTGCCGCGTGAGCCACTGGTTGGCCGCGGCCGGCGTGCCGATCAGGTCCAGTGACTGGCCGCCGGGCAGGGCGACGGCGCTGTTGGCGAGGTCCAGGGCCGGGTACTGCTCCGCGCCCGGCGCGGGCGGCGGCGCCGGCTCCTCATCCACGCTCCCTCTCATGAGTCTCATGGTACGGCTTGCGCCCATCCGTGAGAAACGGCTACCGTCGTCTCACGGATGGAGGAGTATTCATCCGTGAGAAAACTTCGACCGTGAGGTGCATCATGGCTTCTGCCGACCCGGCCCCCGCCCAGGTGAACGAGCGCATCCCCGTCCGGGTCCTCGGCGGTCCCACCGTCCTCGTCGAGTACGGCGGACTCCGCTTCCTCACCGACCCGACCTTCGACGGCCCCGGCGACTACCCCGCGCCCAGCGGCCGCGTCCTGACCAAGACCGCACCGCCCCGGACGACCCGGGCCGAGCTCGGCCCGGTCGACGTGGTCCTGCTCTCGCACGACCAGCACGCCGACAACCTCGACCACTCCGGCCGCGCCCTGCTCGCCGAGGTGCCCCGCACCCTCACCACCCCGAGCGCCGCCGAACGCCTCGGCGGCACCGCCCGGGCGCTCACTCCCTGGGAGGCGGTCGAGCTGAGCCGCCCCGACGGCGGCACCGTCACCGTGACCGGCGCGCCCGCCCTGCACGGACCCAAGGGCTCCGAGCCGGTCGTGGGCGAGGTCACCGGCTTCCTGCTGACCTCCGCCGACCTGCCCTCCGTCTACGTCAGCGGGGACAATGCCTCGCTGGAACTGGTCCAGGAGATCGCCGACCGGTACGGCCCGGTCGACACCGCCGTGCTGTTCGCGGGCGCTCCCCGGCTGGCCGTCCTGGACGACGCCCTCCTGGTCCTCGACGCCGCCGGCGCCGCGACGGCGGCCCAGCTCCTCGGGGCCCGGCGGGTCGTACCGGCCCACTGCGACAGCTGGGCGCACTTCACGGAGACACGCGAGGACGTCGTCGCCGCGTTCGAGCGGGCCGGCCTCGCGGACCGCCTTCGGCTCGACTGAGCCCGCCCTTGACCCTGCCCCTCGGGGCAGGGTCTAGCGTGCGCTGCCATGAGCGGCATGCGGATAGGTGAGCTGGCCCAGCGGGCCGGGGCGACGGTCAAAGCGGTGCGGTACTACGAGTCCCTGGGTCTGATCACGCCCGCGCGGCTGCCGAACGGCTACCGCAGCTACGGCGAGGAACAGCTGCGCCTGGTCCGGGAGATCCGGGCCCTGCGCGAGCTGGGGATTGCCGTCGAGCGCACCCGGCCGTTCCTGGAGTGCCTCGCGGCGGGCCGCCCGCACGGCGACGACTGCCCGGCTTCGCTGGCCGGCTACCGCGAGGCCATCGACGAACTGACCGAGCGGATCGAGGCGCTGACCGCCCGCCGCAGCGTACTGATCTCGCACCTCAACGCGGCCGCCCACCGCGCGGTGGGCGGTGCGGGAGCGCGCGCGGACGAGTATCTGCGACTGCCCCCGGACCTGCCGTCCCCGCAGGACGACGGCGCGGCGGACCACCTCCCCGGCTCCGCCCTGCCACCCCTCACGCTGCCCAGCACCACGGGCCGCCGGGTCCGGCTGGACGCCCTCGGCCCGCGCCGGACGGTGATCTACGTGTACCCGCTCAGCGGCCGTCCCGGCACCGATCTCCCCGAGGGCTGGAACTCGATTCCGGGCGCCCGTGGCTGCACCGTCGAGGCATGCGCGTTCCGCGACCACTTCCAGGAGCTCCTGGCCGCCGGTGCCGGCCGTGTCCTCGGGCTCTCCAGCCAGGACACCGACTACCAGCGCGAGCTGGTGGACCGCCTGCACCTGCCGTTCCCGATGCTCTCCGACCCGGACCTGGCCCTGGCGTCGGCCCTCGGCCTGCCCACCTTCGAGGCGGCCGGCACCCGGCTGTTCCGGCGCCTGACCCTGATCGTCCGCGACGGCACGGTCGAGCACACCTTCTATCCGGTCTTTCCGCCCGGTGACCACGCCGAGCAGGTGCTGGACTGGCTCCGCGCGCACCCCGCCTGAGGCCGGAGCCATGGCCGCTCGAGCCGTGACGCATCGGCTCGAGCGGAGCAGCCGGTGACCCGCACACGCGCCTCTGTGGCCCGTTCAGCCCCCGATACCACGGAACTAGGGCAATTCGGACTCTAGCGTTGCGGGTGAGGCGTCAGACGCGAAGGGCGCCCGGTCCGAGAGAGAGGGCGCGCATGATCGACGCACGGCAGCTGACAAAGAGATACGGGGAGAAGACGGCCGTGGACGGGCTGGACTTCGTCGTGAAGCCGGGCACGGTCACCGGTTTCCTGGGGCCGAACGGCGCGGGGAAGTCCACGACCATGCGGATGATCGTCGGGCTGGACGCCCCGACCAGCGGCACCGTCACCGTCAACGGACGGCCCTACGCCCGCCACCGGGCGCCGCTGCAGGAGGTCGGAGCGCTGCTGGAGGCGAAGTCCGTGCACCCGGGCCGCTCGGCCTACGGCCACCTCCGGGCGCTGGCGCTGACCCACGGCATCCCCCGCCGCCGCGTGGACGAGGTCATCGACCTGGCCGGCCTGGGCAGCGTGGCCAGGCAGCGGACCGGTGGCTTCTCCCTCGGCATGGGGCAGCGGCTCGGCATCGCGGCGGCGCTGCTCGGCGACCCGCAGACCGTGATGCTGGACGAGCCGGTCAACGGGCTCGACCCGGAGGGCGTGCGCTGGATCCGCACCCTGCTGACCTCCCTCGCGGCCGAGGGTCGGACGGTGTTCGTCTCCTCCCACCTGATGAGCGAGGTGGCACAGATGGCGGACCACCTGATCGTCGTGGGCCGGGGCCGGCTGCTCGCCGACACCACCGTGCAGGACCTCGTCCGCGCGGCGGACGGCTCCACCGTGCAGGTCGCGACCCAGGACCCGGCCCGGCTGCGGGACGTCCTGGCCGGCCCGGGCGTCGACGTCACCGGCCGGCCCGGTTCGGAGGAACTGCAGGTCACCGGCCTGACCGCCCGCGAGATCGGGCTGAAGGCGGCGGAACACGGGATCCCCCTGTTCGAACTGAGCGCGCGCAGCGTGTCGTTGGAGGAGGCGTTCATGGAGCTGACCCGGGACGCGGTGGAGTACCACGGCTCCATGTCGGCCGTCACGAGCGAGACCGAGCCCGCCGGGAGGACGGCATGAGCGGCACCCTCACCGAGACCGCCGGCACCGGCCGGACGGCCCGCCCCGCCTACCGGGTGACCGGGGTGCGCGTGCTGCGCGCGGAGTGGGCCAAGCTGTGGTCCCTGCGCTCGACCTGGATCACCCTCGGCCTGGCCCTGCTCTTCCTCGTGGCGTTCGGGCTCATCGCCGCGATCCGCTACCGGTCCCTGATCGGCTCCCCGCGCATGGACCAGGAGTTCGCCCGGTCGACGGCGCTCAGCCTGTCCCTCTTCGGCACCAACTTCGCCCAGCTGGCCCTCGGCGTCCTCGGCGTGCTGGTCACGGCGGGGGAGTACTCCACCGGCATGATCCGCTCGACCCTCACGGCCGTACCGCGCCGGCTGCCCGTGCTGTGGTCCAAGGCGGCCGTGTACGGCCTGGTCGCGCTGGCGGTCGGCACCCTGGGCGCCTTCACCGCCTTCCTCTCCGGCAGCCGCATCGTCGCCGACACGCCGGCCGCGATGGCCTTCGGTCACGCGGGAGTCCTGCGCAGTCTGCTGGGCGCCGGCCTCTACCTCGCCCTGGTCGGCGTCATCGGCACCGCCCTCGGCGCCCTGCTGCGATCCGTGGCCGCCGGGATCTCGGTCCTGGTCGCCGCTCTGATGCTCATCCCCGGCCTGACCTCGCTCCTGCCCACCTCCTGGCAGAACGACATCAGCCCCTACCTCCCCAGCCACGCCGGCCAGTCCCTGTTCACCCTGACCCCCGACCCCACCACCCTCTCCCCCCTGCCCGGCCTCCTGGTCCTGCTCGCCTGGACCGCGCTCGCCCTGACGGGAGCGGCGTACCGCCTGCTGCGCAGCGACGCGTGAGGGTCGTTCAGCAGCAGCGGGGAAAGGGGGAAGGGACCGTCAGCTCCTGACCGCCTGCGCGGTGTCCGGCGTGCCGGCCCCCTCGCCGGTGTCCTCGGCGGTTCTGTCGGCGAAGGCGAAGTCCGCCGCTGTCAGGGGGGCGTCGGCCGAGAGGTGCGGGCGGGGCAGGGCGGTGGGCGGGTTGGCGCCCATGCGTTCGCAGGTGAGGGCGGAGACGAGGACCGCGTCGTCCACGGCGGCCGACAGCGCGGCCGGGCCGGCGGAGGAGAGGCGATGCGGGGTGTGCAGGCCGCGGCGGAGAAGGGCGCCGAGCAGCCCGGAGGTGAACGCGTCGCCCGCACCGACGGTGTCGACCACGGCGACCTCGCGGCCGGGGCGGGTGAAGCTCCCCGTGGCCGTGTACGCGTGGGCGCCGTCGGGGCCGTCGGTGATCACGACGAGGAGTGCGCCGAGGTCCAGCCAGCGGGCGGCGATCCGGTCCAGGGAGGTGCCGGGGTAGAGCCACTCGACGTCCTCACGGCTGGCCTTGACGAGGTGGGCGACGCCCACGCTGCGCTCGACGGCCTGCCTGCCGCGCTCCGGGTCACCCAGCAGGGCGGGGCGGACGTTCGGGTCGTAGCTGATCAGTGCCGTGTCGCGGGCGCGCAGCCGTTCGGCGGCGGTGTGCAGGTGCTCGCTGCCCGGTGGCGTCCAGGAGGCGACGGAGCCGAAGTGCAGTACGGCGGTGCCGTCGGGGACGCGGGCGGTCTCGGCGGCGGTCCACTGCCAGTCGGCGGTGCCGTCGAGGTAGAAGTCGTAACTCGCCCGGCCCTGCGGGTCCATGGAGACCACGGCCAGCGTGGTCGGCTCGGTGGCGTGCGGGGAGCGGGTCAGGTCGATGCCCTCGGCGGTGGCGTGGGATCGCAGCAGCCGGCCGAAGGTGGTGTCGGAGAGCCGGGCCATCAGGGCGGTGCGGTGCCCCAGCCGGGCCAGACCGACGGCGACGTTGAACGGGCTGCCGCCCGGATGCGCGCGGTAGTCGCCGGGCGCCCCCAACTGCACCATGTCGATGAGGGCCTCACCGATCACGGTCACGGCGGGCGGCTCCTGCGCCGCGGGCGTCGGTGCGGTCATGGTGTGCTCCTCGGGGCCGGGATCTCGCCGGAGCCCCGCTCGATCAGCCGGGTCGGCACGGTGACGGTGCGGGTGGCGGACGGGTCGCCGTCCAGTCTGCGGAAGAGCATCTCGGCGGCCGTCTTGCCGACCTGCTCGATGTCCTGGGCGATGACGGAGATGCCCGGGCTGAGGATGTCGGCCAGGGGGAAGTCGTCGAAGCCCACATGGGCGACGCTGTCCTGCAGTCCCTTGGCGCGCAGCGCCCGGAGGGCGCCGATGGTCACGAAGTTCTGGCTGGTGAACAGCGCCGTCGGCGGATCCGGCAGCGCCAGGACCTCCTCGGTCGCGGCGATGGCAGCCGCCTCGCTGGAGCCGATGTGGCGGACGATCTCCTCGTCGTAGGGGAGGTGCGCGAGCTCCAGGGCGTGCCGGTAGCCGTCGAAGCGCTGCGCGGCGGTGGGGATGGACGCACGGTCGCCGAGGTAGGCGATGCGGCGGTGGCCGGCCCGCAGCAGGTGGTCGACGGCGGTGACGGCGCCCTGCCGGTTGTCGGAGACGACGGCGTCCGCGTCGAGCAGCCCGGCCTCGCGGTCGACGAACACCATGCAGGTGCCCGAGCGCTGCTCACTGATCAGATAGCTCTGGTCGCGTCCCGCCGGGACGATCACCAGGCCGTCCACCCGCCGGTCGATGAGCGCCTGGGCCAACTCCCGTTCCCGGGCCGGGTCCTCGTCCAGGCTGCCGACCAGCACCAGCACCCCGCGTTCTCGCGCCACGTTCTCCACGGTGCGGGTCAGGGCGGCCGAGAAGGGGTTCGCCGCGTCCTCCACGAGCATGCCGATCGTGGCCGTACGGCCGTCTCCGCGGCGCAGGCTGCTGGCGGTCAGGTTGGGCCGGTAGCCGAGTTTGTCGGCGGCCTCGCGCACCCGGGCGGCGATGGCCGGATCGACGGTGGGGACGCCGTTGACGACGCGCGAGACCGTCTTGATGGCCACGCCGGCCAGCGCCGCCACCTCACGCATGGTGGGGCGGCTGCGGGTGGACCGGGGCGGCGGCTCGCCCTGAGTCATCGTTGTCTCCAACCGATCGCGCGTTACCTACTCGTTGCGGACGCATGTTTACCAGTGTCTTGACGGAGTCGTCCATAGAGGCCCAGTATCCCGGTCAGTCAACGTTGTCTCAGCGTCGGCCAAGGGACGGCTCCGAAAGGGATCAAGCCATGAACATCTCCACCAGCCAGGCGTCGGGCCGCCGCAGCCGGCGCATCCGGGCGGCAGCGATCGGCGTCACCGTGTGCCTCGGCGCCACGCTCGCGGCCTGCGGCTCCTCCGACTCGAGCTCCTCCGCATCCGGCTCGGGCGGCGGGAAGGTGGGCGTCTCGCTGATCCTGAAGACGCTGACCAACCCCTACTTCGTCAGCATGGAGAAGGACGCCAAGGCCCAGGCCGCCAAGGACAAGGTGAGCCTCACGGTGGCGGCGGGCAACAGCGACGGCGACACCCAGACCCAGATCACCGCCATCGACAACGCCATCTCGCGCGGCGACAAGGGCATCCTCATCACCACCAACGGCGACGCGGTCAACGCCGCGCTGAAGCGCGCCAAGCAGGCCGGCCTCTTCGTGATCGCCCTGGACACCGCGCCCAACCCGGCGAACGTCGCGGACATCACCTACGCCACCGACAACGAGCAGGCCGGCAAGCTCGACGGCCAGTACGCGGCGGCGGCCCTGAACGGCAAGCCGGCGGTCATCGCCATGCTCGACCTGTTCAACAACCAGGTCGTCTCCGTCGACATCAACCGCGACCACGGCTTCCTCGAGGGCATGGGCATCGACCCGGGCAGCAAGACCGAGAACGGCAAGGAGGCCAAGACCGGCAAGTACACCGGCGGCAAGGGCGGCACGTACACCATCGCCTGCCACCAGCCCACCCAGGGCGCCGTCGACGGCGGACGCACCGCCATGGAGAACTGCCTGTCGGCCAACCCGGACATCAACGTCGTCTACGCCATCAACGAGCCCGCCGGTGAGGGCGCCTACAACGCCCTGAAGGCGGCCGGCAAGGAGAAGAAGGTCGCGATCTACGCGATCGACGGAAGCTGCGCGGGCCTGAAGAACGTCACCAGCGGCAAGTTCGCCGCGGACGCCGTGCAGTACCCGGGCAAGATGGCCGCCCTCGGCGTCAGCTCCATCGCCAAGCTGGCCCGCGGCGGCAGCAAGCCCAGCGTGACCAACGGCAAGTCGTTCTACGACACCGGCACCGCCCTCGTCGCCGCCAAGTCCGTCGGCGGCGTCACCGTCCAGTCCCCGTCGCAGGCCGCGTCCGCCTGCTGGGGCAGCTGACCCCCGATCCGTGCCGGGTGCGCCGCCGGACCCCGACCCCGGCGGCGCACCCGCACCGCACGAGCGAACCAGCCCGTATGAAGGCCCGCACGCACGCCGTACGCACGCCGTACGAAGGCCCGTATGAGGGACAGAACCGGAAGGACCCCCTGTGACCACCCCCGTGGACAGCGAAGCCATACCGGCACCGGTGGAGGAGTTCCTCAACCGGCCGGCCACCCTGCCCCAGCGCATCCACTCCGTCCTGCACCGTCAGCCGGCCCTCAGCCCGGCCATCGTCCTGGTGCTCGCCGCGATCGTGTTCTCCCTGGTCAACGAGCGCTTCTACGCACTGCAGAACCTGTCGCTGGTCGCCCAGCAGGTCGCCGTCATCGGCTCGCTCGCCGTCGGCCAGACGGTCATCATCCTCACCGCCGGCATCGACCTGTCCATCGGCGCGGTCATGGTGCTCGCCTCGCTGCTGATGTCGAAGCTGGTCGCCGACAACCATCTGCCGGGCCTCGCGGCCCTGCTCGCCGGGGCGGTCGTCGCCATCGCCGCCCAGGCCGTCAACGGACTGCTGGTCACGAAGATCAAGCTGCCGCCGTTCATCGTCACCCTCGGCACCCTCAGCGTCTTCACCGCGATCACGCTCATCTACGCCAAGGGCCAGACCATCTCGCTGCAGCCGGGCAACATCCTGATGTGGAGCGGCCAGACGATCTCCATCGGGCAGCTGAACCTGACGTACGGCGTGCTGCTCATGATCGCCCTGTACGCGGTGATCGGCTACGCCCTGCGCTACACCGCCTGGGGCCGGCACCTGTACGCCGTCGGCGACGACATCGAGGCCGCGCGGCTGGCCGGCATCTCCGTCAACCGGGTGCTGATGAGCGCCTACCTGGTCGGCGGCTTCGCCATCGCCGTGGGCGCCTGGATCCTGGTCGGCCGGGTCGGCGGCGGTGACCCCAACAGCGGTCTGAACGCCAACCTGCAGTCCATCACGGCCGTCGTCATCGGCGGCACCAGCCTGTTCGGCGGGCGCGGCGTGGTGGTCGGTTCGCTGATCGGCGCGCTCATCGTCCAGGTCTTCGTCAACGGCCTGGCGCTGGCCGGGATCGACCCCAACTACCAAGTCCTCGCAGTCGGCATCCTGGTGATCGCGGCTGTCTCCGTCGACCAGTGGATCCGGAGTGTGAAGTCGTGACGACCAGCACCGCCCCCGTCCTGCAGGCCAAGGGCCTGGTCAAGGTCTTCGGCAAGGTCGTCGGCCTGAACGCCGTGGACCTCACCCTCTACCCCGGCGAGGTCCTCGCCGTCATCGGCGACAATGGCGCCGGCAAGTCCACCCTGATCAAGTGCCTGTCCGGAGCCCTCGTGCCGGACCAGGGCAGCATCCTCGTCGACGGCAAGGAGGTCCACTTCAAGCGGCCCCAGGACGCCCGCGAGGCCGGCATCGAGACCGTCTACCAGACCCTGGCCGTCGCTCCCGCCCTGGACATCGCCAGCAACCTCTTCCTCGCCCGCGAGATCCGCCGCAAGGGCGTGCTCGGCTCGGTGTTCCGCATGCTCGACACCGGCGAGATGAAGAAGCAGGCGTCCGACCACATCAAGCGGCTGGGCATCAGCACCCTGCAGAACATCAACCAGGCCGTGGAGACGCTCTCCGGCGGCCAGCGGCAGTCCGTGGCCGTGGCCCGCGCGGGTGCCTTCGGTGGCCGGGTCGTCATCCTCGACGAACCCACCGCGGCCCTCGGCGTCCGGGAGACCGGCCAGGTCCTCAAGCTGGTCCGGGACCTGCGCGACCAGGGCCTCGGCGTCATCCTCATCAGCCACAACATGCCCAATGTCTTCGACGTCGCCGACCGCATCCACATCCAGCGCCTCGGCGCCTGCGCCGGCGTCATCACCCCGCAGGCCCACTCCATGGAGGACGCGGTGGCCATCATGACGGGCGCCAAGAAGCTTGCCCCGGAAGCGGGCTGAGGGGAACACCGAGGGTCATGACCGCCGAGTACCGGATCGCCGAGAGCCGCCTCGGCGGCGAACCCACCCTTGTCGTCTCCGCGCCGGACGGCGGCGCACGCGCCGTCATCGCCCTGCGCGGGGCGACGCTGCTGAGCTGGCAGGTCAGGCGCGAAGGCGCGGGGGACACCCGGCTCACGGAGCTGACGGACGGCTACCGCGACGAAGCGGAACTCCTGGCGCAGGACGGCGTACGCGCCGGCCTGCTGGCCCCGTTCCCCAACCGCGTCGCCGACGGCCGCTACCGCTACCGCGGACAGGACCACGACCTGCTGCCCGGCCGCCACGGCGACCGCACGATCTACCACGGCTTCGCCCGCGAGACGCCGTTCGCACTCGTCCACGCCACGACGACAGCCGACTCCGCGCGCCTGCTGCTGCACAGTGCGGCCATCAGGCCGGGCCGGCACCCCGGCTACCCGTTCGCCGTCGACCTCGCCGTGGAATACACCGTTTCCGGGCGGGAGTTGGACATCACCGTCCGCGCGACGAACGTGGGCGACACCACCGCCCCCTACGCGGCGGGCTGGCACCCCTACTTCACCCTGTCGCGCCCCGTCGACGACCTCGTCCTGCGGATCCCCGCCCGCACCCTGGTGCGCACCGACGCCTCCCTCATCCCGCTGCCCGGCGAGGCCGCCCTGCTCCCGCTCGACGACTGCCCCGGCATGGACTTCCGGACGCCGAAACGGCTCGGCGACGCGGTCATCGACGCCTGCTTCGCCGACCTGTGCCCGGGCCCCGGCGGCCGGGCGGAGACCGTACTGAGCGATCCGGCGACCGGCGAGGAACTGACGGTCTGGCAGCACAGCGGCTACCTGCACGTCTTCACCGGGGACACCTTGGCGCGCGACCGCCGGGCCGCCGTCGCACTGGAACCCGTCGAGGCGATGACCGACGCCTTCAACCGCCCGGAACACGCCGCCGCGCTCTCTCTGGAACCCGGCGGGCGCCGCGCGTTCGGCTTCGGCGTCCGGTACGCGGCCGGGGGATCCTGACGCCGGGCGGACCGGCCCGACGCTCCCGGCGGGAGTGGCTCAGCCGCCCCAGATCCTCCGGTACGCCTCCCGGTAGCCCGGCGGGTCCCAGGCCGTCGCCCCGGCGCTGTTGCCGGCCGTGCTGACGTGGACCGGGGCGACATGGCCGCTGGGGGGCGGCCGGAGAAGGCGCGGTGGAACTCGTCGACGATCTGCCGGCCCTGCTGCGTCAACGGCTCGGGAACGGTGGCGGCCCGGTACTGCTCGCTGTTGATGCGCTGGAAGGCGGACGGGTCGCCGTCGCCGGCGCCGATGTGGAAGGGCGGCCCCGCACCCGGCTTGCCGGCCGATGTCATCCGCGTGGCGCACTGCGCCCGTACGGGGCCGGCCGGCGAGAGCAGCGTCTGGTCGCCCCAGCAATCGGATGTGCGAAGTTCAGGCCAGCTTCTTGAGGATCTCGGCTGCGACGGGTCCGGCGGAGGCGGGGTTCTGGCCGGTGACCAGGTTGCGGTCGACGACCACGTTCGGGGCCCACGGCTCGCCCTCCTGGTAGTCCGCGCCGATCTCGACCAGGCGGTCCTGGAGCAGCCACTTGGCCTTGGCCGCCAGGCCGGTCTGGGTCTCCTCGGCGTTGCTGAAACCGGTGAGCCGATAGCCGGCGAAGGCATTGCTGCCGTCGGCCTTGGTGGCGGCCAGTAGGGCGGCCGGGGCGTGGCAGACCACGCCGAGCGGCTTGCCCGAGGCGAGGGCATCGATGAGGAGATTGCCGGAGGTGGCATCGACGGCCAGGTCTTCCATCGGGCCGTGGCCACCGGGGTAGAAGACGACGGCGTAGTCGTCGAGGTCGACGTCCTCCAGCCTGATGGGGTGCTGAATCTCGCCGATCGAGGCGAGGGCGTCCGTCATCTTCTTCGCCCCCTCCTGGCCGCCGTTGAACTCGGGCGCCAGGCTGCCCTGGTCCAGAGGCGGTACGACGCCGCCGGGTGTGGCGACGACGATCTCGTGGCCGGCGGCCGTGAACGCCTGGTACGGGGCCACGACCTCCTCGGCCCAGAAGCCGGTCGGGCGCTTGTTGCCGTCTGCCAGCGTCCAGTGGTCGGCGCCAGTCATCACGAAAAGGATCTTCGACATGGTGTGGTCTCCGGGAGCCGGGGGTTCACGGCTGACGTTCCGACTTGCGAACGTCAGCGCGTTCTGGCTTTCGAAGCTAAAGCTGCTGAAGTAATCGCGCCAATGAAGGCATCGATACCAGGTATCGACGAACCGATGCCCTGCACGGGGACAGACGGGCTGGTGGCTGCCGTGCAGACCCGTAGGCTCGATGCCGTGAGCGATCAGGACACTCATGGGTTCGGTCCGCTGGACCTGAACCTGTTGCGCACCTTCCTTGCCGTGCACCGCCTGGGGTCCTTCACCGCCGCTGCACGACGGCTGGGCCTGTCGCAGTCCACCGTGACCACGCAGATCCGGGCGCTGGAGAACCGCCTGGGCCGTGAACTGTTCGAACGCCGGGCGCACGGCGTCACTCCGCTGCCCCACGCGGACATGCTTGCCATGCGCCTGTCGGGGCCGCTGGATCAGTTGGCCGAGATCACCGGCGAGGAGCCGTGCAGCAACGCGCTACCGGTGCACCTGGCCGGGCCCGCGGAGTTCATGAGCACCCTCGGCCTTCAGACGCTGGCTCCGCTGGTCGCGCAGGGCGTCCGGCTGCGGGTGGCCATTGGACTGACCGAACCGCTGCTCGAGGAACTGCGGGCCGGACGCCACGATCTCGTCGTCGCCACCCGTCGGCCCCGGGGCCGGTCACTGCACACCGACCTCCTCACCGACGAGGAGTTCGTCCTGGTCGCTGCCCCCGTCTGGGCCGAACGGCTCGAGGGACAGGAACTGCCCACTGCCCTGGAAAGCCTGCCACTGATCGCCTATGCCGAGGACCTGCCCATCGCCCGCCGCTACTGGCGCCACGTCTTCGACCGCCGCCTGCACACCCAGGCCGCGATCACCATCCCGGACCTGCGCAGCGTCCTCACTGCTCTCACGGTCGGCGCCGGCTGGAGCGTCCTGCCCAGCTACCTGTGCCGGACCGAACTGGCCTCCGGCGCCCTCCGGCTACTGCACCAGCCGGAGGACCCCCCGATCAACACCGCCTACCTCGTCCAACGCCCAGGCAGTTCCAGCAGTCCTCACGTCACGCTCGTCCGGGAGCATCTGCTCGCCGCTGCGAAGACCTGGTGAGCCCACCGCTGCCGAGAGGTCGTCCCGGGCTGACCTCGGAGTGCGTCTCCGGTACTCCCGATCAGACCCACGCGACCGGGACCTTCACCGCTTTCGCCTTCCGTACCGGCTCCGGCGCCTCCTGAAGGACCGCGTCCGCTGCGTCACCGGGCGCGGCCGGGGCATCGGCCGGCTCCACCCGAGCGGGCCCTCTCCGGCACGGAAGAGGGCGGGACCCGAAGACCCCGCCCGAACCCCATGAAACCCCAGCTCAGGGCCACACCAGGCAATAAGGCTGATGCCCCGCCTCATGCAGCCGGTGCGAGAAGTCCTGCCACTCGTGCAGCAGCTGGTACACATTGAACGCGTCCCGGGGGCCGCCCCGGTCGGGCACCGTCGACCAGATGAAGGCCGCCGCGCCCACCGCCTCCTCGCCGATGCCCCGCAGGGGGTCCACGACGGTCATGGGGAGCTTGACGACCGCGTAGTCGGGGTGCAGGACGACCAGTTCGAGCGGCGGGACCTTGTGCAGGGGTACGCCTTCGATGCCGGTGAGGACCATCGCGGCCATCGTCTCCGGCTTGATCTTGGTGAACATGCCGTTCATGCCCAGCTCGTCGCCGCCGAGTTCCTCGGGGCGCATCGAGATGGGGACGCGGGCCGCGGTCGCTCCGTCCGGCGCGCCGAAGTATTTGTACGTCACCCCCACCCGACCACCATTCCTGCTCCCCGCCCGCAGGCGGTCGGCCCGGAAGTCGGACCGGCGGTCGGCCGGCCGCTCCAGCGGCCGGTCCAGCCGCTGCTCGAACTCCCGGTCGATCTGCCGGTCGAACCGCTCGGGCTCACCCGGTACACCTGTCTGCCGTGCTTCGGTCGCTTCCTCCGCCTCGCGCCGGTGCCTTCCCCGCCGGGCACGTCGAGGACCCAGGTCATCAGTCCCCTCGCCCAGTCCGCCACCGCGATGCATATCTCCACCCGACTGCTTTTCTAGGATGCGCGGCCCCCGCCGCGCAACCCGATCATCGTGTCAGTGACCTCCCCCACGGCCGCCCGCCGAAACGTGCGGTGAACCATCGAGTCCGCGGGAGCTTCCCGGTCACTGATCACTACGTGCCGTATGAGCTGTGTGTATCAGTTCTCAGTCTCGCAGATGCCGCGGCAGGGGCCGGGTGATTGTCCGGGCCGCGGCCGACGCGGCCTACCCTGAGGAGGTCACCACGCAACCCGGAGTCCGAGAAGCCGGAGAAACCGCACGTCATGAGTGCCCCCAGCGAACAGCCCTATCCGTACGAAGCGCCCGTGTCGCAGGCGCTCTTCGACCGTGCCTCCGCCGTCACCCCGGGCGGTGTGAACTCCCCGGTGCGTGCCTTCCGCGCCGTGGGCGGCACGCCCCGGTTCATGGTGTCGGGGCAGGGCGCCTACCTCACCGACGCCGACGGGCGCGAGTACGTCGACCTCGTCTGCTCCTGGGGACCCATGATCCTCGGGCACGCGCACCCCGAGGTGATCGCCGCCGTCCAGGAGGCCGTCGCCCGCGGTACGTCCTTCGGCACGCCCGGTGAGGGCGAGGTCGCGCTCGCCGAGGAGATCGTCGCCCGGGTGGCGCCCGTGGAGCAGGTGCGGCTGGTCAGCAGCGGCACCGAGGCGACCATGTCGGCGATCCGGCTGGCCCGCGGCTTCACCCGCCGGTCCAAGGTGATCAAGTTCGCCGGGTGCTACCACGGGCACGTGGACTCCCTGCTCGCCGCCGCCGGCTCCGGGGTCGCCACCTTCGCGCTGCCCGACACACCCGGTGTCACCGGCGCCCAGGCCGGCGACACGATCGTGCTGCCGTACAACGACCTGGAGGCCGTGCAGGAGGCCTTCCACCGGCACCCGGGGGAGATCGCCTGCGTGATCACCGAGGCCTCGCCCGGGAACATGGGCGTCGTGCCGCCCGCCCCCGGGTTCAACCAGGGGCTGAAGGACGCCTGCCAGAAGAACGGCGCCCTGTTCATCTCCGACGAGGTCATGACCGGGTTCCGGACCAGCCGCTCCGGCTGGTACGGCATCGAGGGCGTCACGCCCGACCTCATGACCTTCGGGAAGGTCATGGGCGGTGGGTTCCCCGCCGCGGCCTTCGGCGGCCGGGCCGACGTCATGGCCCACCTCGCCCCCGCCGGGCCCGTCTACCAGGCCGGCACCCTCTCCGGGAACCCCGTCGCCACCGCCGCCGGGCTCGCCCAGCTGCGGCTCCTGGACGACGCCGCGTACGAGACGGTGAACGCCGCCTCCGCGCAGATCCAGACCCTCGTCACCGAGGCGCTCACCAAGGAGGGCGTCGCGCACCGGCTGCAGACGGCGTCCAACATGTTCTCCGTGTTCTTCACCGACCGGCAGGTGCGGGACTACGAGGACGCCAAGCGGCAGGAGTCCTTCCGCTACACCGCGTTCTTCCACTCGCTGCTGTCGAACGGCGTCTACCTGCCGCCGTCGTCCTTCGAGTCCTGGTTCGTGTCCACGGCCCACGACGAGCGGGCCGTCCAGAAGATCGCCGACGCCCTCCCGGCGGCGGCCCGAGCGGCCGCGGAGGCCACCGCGTGAGTGACAACAGCAAGGACATCACCGTCGTCCACCTCATGCGGCACGGCGAGGTCGCCAACCCGGACGGGATCCTCTACGGCCGGCTGCCCGGGTACCACCTGTCCGAACTGGGCCGGAAGATGGCCGACCGGGTCGCCGAGCACCTCGCCCCCCGGGACATCACCTACGTGTGCGCCTCCCCGCTGGAGCGCGCACAGGAGACCGCGACCCCGATCGCCAAGGCGCACGGTCTCGACCTCGCCACGGACGAGCGGCTCATCGAGGCCGACAACGTCTTCCAGGGCAAGACCTTCGGCGTCGGGGACGGCGCGCTGCGCAAGCCCGACAACTGGAAGCACCTGGTCAACCCGTTCCGGCCGTCCTGGGGCGAGCCGTACGTCGACCAGGTCGTGCGGATGATGGGCGCGCTGAACGCGGCCAAGGACCGGGCGCGCGGGCACGAGGCGGTGCTGGTCAGCCATCAGCTGCCGATCTGGATCGTGCGGTCGTACGTCGAGAAGCGGCGGCTGTGGCACGACCCGCGTAAGCGGCAGTGCACCCTGGCCTCCCTGACGACGTTCACCTATCTGGGGGACAGGATCGTCTCCGTCGGCTACACCGAGCCCGCCATCGACCTCGTCCCGGTCCACCTCCGGGCCGGTGCCAAGCCGCAGAAGGGGAAGGGCACCGCCCAGGGGAAGGCCTTCGGGGCCTGACCCGCCCGGCCAGGTCTGACACCCTGTCACTTACGCCCCGTTTGGCAGGACTTGGTACACCTGTGCCGCTTCTGTTGTGAAAAACATAAGAAAATAGCGGAACCTTCCGGACCGTCGCGCCCTCTGACTGGGTGACCACCAGACGGCGTGACGAATCGGGGTTCTCCATGCGCACCTTCACCCGGCCCCTCTCCCGGAGGGGCATGCTCGGCCTCGGCGCGGGCGCGGCTGCCGCCGCCGGACTCGCCGGCTGCGGGAGCCTCACGTCCTCGGACGGCGGCGGCCACCCGGACGGTTCCCGCCACGGAAGCGGAAGCGGCAAGGGAAGCGGAAGCGGCAAGGGACCGGGTGGCGGCGGGCGCAGCGCCCCGCGTCCCGCCCGGCCCATCGGCGACGGCTCCACCTCCTTCACCGGCCGGCAGCCGCACCAGCCCGCCGAGCCGGAGCCGCTGGAGCCGGGCCAGACCCCGCCGCAGTTCGTGATCTTCTCCTGGGACGGTGCCGGCGAGGTCGGCAACGGCCTCTTCCCGCGCTTCCTGGACCTCGCCAAGGAGCACGGCGCGAGCATGACCTTCTTCCTCTCGGGGCTGTATCTGCTGCCCGAGTCGAAGAAGCGGCTGTACGAGCCCCCGAACAACCCGCGCGGCGCCTCCGACATCGGCTACCTCAGCGACCCGCACGTCAAGGCCACGCTGGCCAACGTGCGCCGGGCCTGGCTCGAGGGCCACGAGATCGGCACCCACTTCAACGGCCACTTCTGCGCCGGATCCGGTTCCGTCGCCCGCTGGACCCCGCAGCAGTGGCGCAGCGAGATCCAGCAGGCCAAGGCGTTCGTCAAGCAGTGGCGGACCAACACGGGCTGGACCGAGCTGCCGTCCCTGCCGTTCGACTACGACAAGGAGCTGGTCGGCGGCCGGACGCCCTGTCTGCTCGGCCAGGACAACCTGCTGCCCACCGCCCGCGAGCTGGGCTGGCGCTACGACGCCTCCTCGCCGGGCGGGCGCCAGGTCTGGCCGGTCAAGCGGATGGGCATATGGGACCTGCCCCTGCAGCAGATACCTTTCCCCGGACGTTCCTTCGAGGTCCTGTCCATGGACTACAACATGCTCGCCAACCAGTCGGTCAACTCGACCAAGGCCCCGGCCTACAACTACCCGCACTGGCGCAGGCAGTCCGCGCAGGCCTACATCCAGGGGTTCCGGCGGGCGTACGAGACGAACCGGGCGCCCTTCTTCGTCGGCAACCACTTCGAGCAGTGGAACGGCGGCATCTACATGGACTCCGTCGAGGAGGCCTTCAAGTACATCGCGCGCGAGAAGGAGAAGGGGGCCGATGTGCGCCTGGTCTCCTTCCGGCAGTTCGTGGACTGGATGGACGTGCAGAAGCCCGAGGTCCTCGCCAGGCTGCGTACCCTCGAGGTCGGGCAGAAGCCGGCGGGCGGCTGGAAGGCCTTCCTGCGGGATACCAAGTCGGCCACCGGCGACGCCGCCTGAGCAAATGACCGAATTGTCCCGTGTAAAAAGCTCCTGAAATGCGGTTTTCCGCCCGGCAGGGGGGCGGGAAAGATCCCCGGAACAGGCATGCGAAACTTTTCACATGAGTACCCGTAGCCGCGCCGTCCTGCTCAGTGCCGTGGCCGCCATGGCGGCCCTGACCCTGTCCGCGTGCGGTAACGGCGGCACCTCCGGCGGAGGCGGCAACACCAACTTCGTCACCGGCAACAACGGCATCGACACCGTTCCGCAGGGCAAGCGCGCCCCGGCCCCGGACCTGTCCGGCAAGACGATCGACGGCAAGACCCTGGACGTCGCCGCGTACAAGGGCAAGGTCGTCGTCATCAACGTCTGGGGCTCCTGGTGCGGCCCCTGCCGGGAGGAGGCCCAGTACTTCTCCAAGGTCTCCAAGGCCTACCAGGGCAAGGGCGTGCAGTTCGTCGGGATCAACACCCGCGATACCAGCACGACCCCCGCCCTCGCCTTCGAGAAGGAGCACGGGATCGACTACCCGAGCCTGTACGACCCGACGGGCCGGCTGATGCTGCGCTTCAAGAAGGGCACCCTGAACCCGCAGCTGATCCCCTCCACGCTCATCATCGACAAGGACGGCAAGGTCGCCGCCCGGGCGCTGGAGGCGCTCGACGACACGGCGCTGGTGAACATGCTCAAGCCGGTCCTGGCGGAGAAGTGACGTGAGCGCCCTCCTGCCGCTGGCCGCTCAGACGGGCCAGAACGAGACCGTGCTGCACGGCGCGCTGCTGATCTCGCTGCCGATCGCCCTGCTCGCCGGGCTCGTCTCCTTCTTCTCGCCCTGCGTGCTCCCGCTCGTCCCCGGCTACCTCTCCTACGTCACCGGAGTCGCCGGCACCGACCTGGCCGAGGCCAGGAAGGGGCGGATGGTCGCCGGGGCCTCCCTGTTCGTCCTCGGCTTCAGCGCGGTGTTCATCTCCGGCGGGGCACTGTTCGGCTCCTTCGGCTGGACGCTGCAGACGCACAAGGACGTGCTCACCAAGGTGCTCGGCGTGCTCATGGTCGTCATGGGCGTGTTCTTCATGGGGCTGCTGCCCTGGTTCACCATGCGCGAGTTCCGCTTCCACCGGCGGCCGACGGGCGGGCTGCTGGGCGCCCCCCTGCTCGGTGCCCTCTTCGGCATAGGCTGGACGCCCTGCATGGGCCCGACGCTGTCGGCGGTGAACATCCTCTCCTTCCAGGAGTCGAGCGCCGCCCGCGGCTCACTGCTGATGATCGTCTACTGCCTCGGCCTCGGCGTCCCCTTCGTCCTCACCGCGGTCGCCTTCCGCAAGGCCCTCGGCGCCTTCGCCTGGGTCAAGCGCCACTATGTGTGGGTGATGCGCATCGGCGGCACGATGATGATCGTGACCGGTGTGCTGCTGCTGACCGGCGCCTGGGACGCCCTGGTGCAGCAGATGCAGACCTGGTCCGACGGCTTCTCTGTGGGGATCTGATCGATGAGTACGACCGACACCGACAAGAGCCGGGACCAGGAGGACCTGGGGGCGGCCGGCTCCCAGCTCTCCACCGCCCCCCAGGAGGAGCTGACGGCCGGACCCGCGCCCGGCCTCGGCGTCATCGGCTGGGCCCGCTGGTTCTGGCGGCAGCTCACCTCCATGCGGGTGGCGCTGCTGCTGCTCCTGCTGCTCTCGCTCGGCGCCATCCCCGGCTCGCTGATCCCGCAGAGCGGCGCCGACATCAACAAGGTCGACGACTTCCGCAAGGCCCACCCGACGCTCGCGCCGATCTACGACAAGCTCGGCCTGTTCCACGTCTACAGCTCGGTGTGGTTCTCCGCGATCTACATCCTGCTGTTCGTCTCCCTCATCGGCTGCATCGTTCCGCGCACCTGGCAGTTCGTCGGCCAGCTGCGCGGCCGTCCGCCGGCCGCGCCCAAGCGGCTGACCCGGCTGCCCGCCTACACGACCTGGCGCACGACCGCCGACCCCGAGCAGGTGCGCGAGGCCGCGCTCGCGCTGCTGAAGAAGCGCCGCTTCCGCGCCCATGTCGCGGGCGACGCCGTGGCCGCGGAGAAGGGGTACCTGCGGGAGCTGGGCAACCTCGTCTTCCACATCGCGCTGATCGTGCTGCTGGTCGCCTTCGCCTCGGGCCAGCTCTACAAGTCGGACGGCACCAAGCTGATGGTGGAGGGCGACGGCTTCTCCAACGTGCTGCCGATGTACGACGACTTCCGCTCCGGCAGCCTCTTCGACACCGACGACCTGGTGCCGTTCAGCTTCGACCTGAAGGACTTCCGGGGCACCTACGAGGTCAGCGGCCCCAACCGGGGCACCCCGCGCACCTACGAGGCGAAGATCACGTACAGCAAGGGCGCGGACGGCAAGGAGCAGGCGACCACCATCAAGGTCAACCAGCCCCTGCACATCGACGACTCCAAGGTCTACCTGGTCAGCCACGGCTACGCGCCCGTCGTCACCGTCCGGGACGGCAAGGGGAACGTGGTCTACCACGCCGCCACGCCGCTGCTGCCGCTGGACGGCAACGTCACCTCCAACGGCGTGATCAAGGTGATGGACGGCTACCGCGACGCGCAGGGCAAGAAGGACCAGCTCGGTTTCCAGGCCTTCTTCGTGCCGACCTTCGACCCGCAGAGCGGCACGATGCTCTCCCAGTTCCCCTCGCTGCTGAACCCGCTGCTCGCGGTGAACGCCTACCACGGCAACCTGGGCGTGAACTCGGGCGTGGCGCAGAACGTGTACCAGCTGGACACGCAGCACATGAAGGCGTTCAAGGACTCCAAGGGCAAGCTGCTGAAGAAGCTGCTCCGGCCGGGCGACACGATGCAGCTGCCGAACGGCGCCGGGTCCATCACCTTCGAGAAGGACGTCAAGGAGTGGGCCGGCTTCGAGATCGTCCAGGAGCCGGGCAGCGGCTGGGCGCTCGGCGGTGCGCTGGCCGCGATCTTCGGTCTGGCCGGCTCGCTGTTCATCCAGCGCCGCCGGGTCTGGGTGCGTGCGGTGCGCGGCGCCGACGGCGTCACCGTGGTCGAGATGGCCGGCCTCGGCCGCAGCGAGTCCGCCAAGGTCCCCGAGGAACTGGGCGACCTCGCCGGCACCCTCTACGACCAGGCGCCGGGGGCACCCGACGCCGACGACGACACCCCCGAATCCCCCGTCGTACCTGCTGAAGGGGCTGAGAAGTGACTCTCGCCGCCGCAACCGAGCTCGCCGTCGCGACCAACGAACACCTCGCGAGCATCAGCAACACGCTGATCTACTCCTCGATGGCCGTCTACACGCTGGCCTTCTTCGCGTACATCGCCGAGTGGCTGCTCGGCAGCCGCAGCAGGGTCGGCCGGACGGCCGCCGCGCTGACCTCCGGGGCCGGGCAGAAGGCGGGACCGGCGGTCACCGTGCAGAAGGCCGGCGGGACCGCCGTACTGGAGCGGCCGAGGGTGGTCGTGCGCTCCGCGTCCGGTGCCCGGGACGTGCCGGACGGTCCCGGCGCGCACGGCGGCGACGAGCAGGGCGACCTCTACGGGCGCATCGCGATCTCGCTCACGGTGCTCGCGTTCCTGGTGGAGCTGGGCGGCGTCGTCGCCCGCGCGGCCTCGGTGGAGCGGGCGCCGTGGGGCAACATGTACGAGTTCAACATCACGTTCTCCACGGTCGCCGTCGGCGTGTACCTCGGGCTGCTGGCGCTGAAGAAGAACGTGCGCTGGCTCGGTCTGTTCCTGATCACCACGGTCCTGCTCGACCTGGGCCTGGCGGTCACCGTCCTGTACACCGCCAGCGACCAGCTGGTCCCGGCGCTGCACTCGTACTGGCTGTACATCCACGTCTCCACCGCGATCTTCTGCGGCGCGGTGTTCTACGTCGGCGCGGTCGCCACGATCCTGTACCTGTTCAAGGACGCCTACGAGAACAAGCTGCAGACCGGCGGCAAGCCCGGCTCCTTCGCGACCTCGGTGCTGGAGCGGCTGCCCGCCTCCGCCTCGCTGGACAAGTTCGCCTACCGGGTCAACGCGGCCGTCTTCCCGCTGTGGACGTTCACGATCATCGCGGGCGCGATCTGGGCGGGCGACGCCTGGGGCCGGTACTGGAACTGGGACCCGAAGGAGACCTGGTCCTTCATCACCTGGGTCGCCTACGCCTGCTACCTGCACGCACGTGCCACGGCCGGCTGGAAGGGCCGCAAGGCCGCCTACCTGGCGATGATCGCCTTCGGTTGCTGGCTGTTCAACTACTACGGCGTCAACATCTTCGTCAGCGGCAAGCACTCGTACGCGGGCGTGTGAGTCGCCGGTCGGTGACACTGGTGTCATGAGCGGTTCCATCGAACAGGGCACCAGCCAGACACACGGGAACACGCACATACTCCACTTCCTGGTGCGGATCCCGCGGCGCATGGAGGACGTCTGGACGGCGGTGGCCACCCCCGCAGGACTCGGGGGCTGGTGCACCGCCGTCGACGTTCTCGAGCCCCGGCTCGACGGCGCGGTCACCCTGCGTGAGCTGGGCGGCGGGCGGGTCACCGCCTGGGACGTGGACCGGGTCGCCGAGTACACCGTCGGGGACGGCGGCCGGATCCGGTTCCATCTGGAGCGGGACGGGGAGGAGGGGTGCGTGCTGCGCTTCACCCACGAGTTCCGGGGCGAGGGGGAGTCCGAGGCGCGCTGGCGCGCCAGATTCGAACGCCTGATCGCCAACCTGGAGCCGTCCGAGGACACCCCGGGCCAGGAACAGCTCCTGCCCGGCCAGTTCACCTGAGGCGACGTGGCGCTGTGCCGTCCTACGACGGCGGCAGGCACTCCTTCGCCGGCGGCTTCCCCTCCGGCCAGGCGATCCGCACGAACCGCGAGCCGCCCTCCGGGGTCAGCTCCACGATCGGTACGGCCTTGTCGTACGGGTTGCCGTGCACGTCCAGGCAGATCCAGCCGCTCGCGCCGTCCACCCGCAGCGAGCCCTTGACCTGCGGCCACTGCAGACCCACGTCCGCCGGCGCCGGAATCTTCCCGCCGTCCGGCACCGCCTCGCGGATGCCGTGCACCGCCAGCCGCAGCGCGTCGTAGCCGATGATGAGCTGCCCGTCGTCCAGGGCGACGGACCCGACCGGCCCGACCGGCCCCCGGGCGGCGGTGGTCAGCAGCTTCTGCAGCGTCTCGAAGTCCGCCGCCGAGCCGCCCGTCCGCGCCGGGTCCTTCGTCCAGGCGTCCGGGTGGGCGAGCGAGGTGTAGCGCACGGCCAGCTTGTGGCGCAGCGCGGCCCGGTCCAGATCGTCCTCG
This sequence comes from Streptomyces sp. NPDC030798, assembly GCF_055572275.1. NCBI lineage: Bacteria > Bacillati > Actinomycetota > Actinomycetes > Kitasatosporales > Streptomycetaceae > Streptomyces > Streptomyces sp. NPDC030798. Next base: position 65,352 of record NZ_JBVIDR010000019.1, read on the forward strand.
TGGGTCAGGTACGAGGCCTCGTCGCCGGTCAGCACCGTGAAGGCGCGGTCCTGGCAGCCGCGCCCGCCCAGCGCGTTGATGAACTGCCGCAGCTGGGTGTGCCGGCCCGCGAACAGGATCGTGTCGGTCTCCCGGGAGGTGTCGCACACCAGATGGGTGATCTGCCGGAACGTGTTCGCGGTCGTGCCCTCCTCGCTGCGGTCGGCGGGCGGCGTGAACGGCTGCGGCTCGTACGGCGAGCCCTTGATCAGCGCCGCGAACGACTTCTGCAGTGTGCGTGTGTACGGGTCGCCGGGCTTGTCGTACACCAGCAGCGCCCTGCCCGCGCTCACCTTGGCGAAGGAGGCGAGCGCCCGGGCCTCGTCGGTGTTGGTCGGCGACACCCGGGCCAGTCCCGGGTAGGGGTCCTTGCCCTGCCGGCCGTTGGCCAGGTCGTCGGCGGTGATGGAGGAGCCGACGACCGGGATGTGGCGCCGGGTCAGCTCCCGGACGGCCTTCTTGTTGTTGTCGGTGCTCTGCCCGATGCCCGCGACCGCCCGCAGCCGGTCAGTGCCCGACGTCATCCGTGCCAGCTGATCCACCGTCTGCTGCCAGTGGTCCCCGGTCGCCCCCGGGTTGGCGAGCACCAGCCGGATCGCCGGCGCCTCCCCGTTGGAGTCGTGGTTGGCCTGGTACTGCGCCAGGTAGGCGCCCTGCAACTGGTGCTGGATGTCGTTGAGGTTGGTCGCCGAGGTGGAGCTGTACGGCAGCATCAGCGCCACGGTCACGTAACTGCCCGGCTTGAGACGGTCGTTCTCCCGCCAGATCGCCCGTACGACGCTCTCCAGCTGAGCGTGTCCGAAGGCGTACGAGCCCGTCGCCACGCCCACGCACTCCTCGCTGCCCGGTGGCCGGGACACCCCCGGCGCGCAGGAGCGGTTCTCGTGCAGCAGCGAGCGGACCGCGAACACCAGCCCGGCCACCAGGGCGGCCGTCACCAGCAGGGCCAGATAGCGGCGCAGCGGGATCTCCCACACGCTCTCACGCATCCATGTGCCCATGCCCCTGCGCGCCATCACGCCTCCCCGCTCCGGTCGTCCGGCCCGTCGTCGGTGTCGCCGGGGTCCTCGGGGCCGTCCAGCGGGCGCCCGGCGAGCGCCGCCGCCGGCCAGTCCCGGGACGCCCGCCACAGCAGCGCGTTGCCCGCCGGCCGCAGGTTGGACAGCTGCTCCAGCTCGAAGCGCAGCCGGTCGCCCACCTTCGGGTCGGGCAGCACCAGCGGATCGGACAGCTGCCACACCGCGTGCAGCAGCCGCCGTACCCGCAGATGGAGGACGGCGTCCACGCCCTGCGGCGGCTCCTGGCCGGCGTCGGTGCCGCCGAGCGCCACGGCGGTCCGGTGGTCGCCGGGGCCGGTGGAGTCACGGCCCTCGGCGTCGTGCGCGTGGAAGTACGGCGCGGACGCCACGAAGCGCAGGGTGCGCAGCCAGGCGCGGGTGTCCAGGGTGAGGAAGGTGTCGCGCAGGTGGGCGACCGCCGACTCGGTGCTGCCCAGGGCGAGTTCGTGGTGGAGCCGGTACAGGGCCTGCTCCGGGCCGGTGTAGTGCTCGATCAGCGTCTCGTGCGCCGTACGCCACGAGGCGTGGTCGGCGTCGCGCAGATGCAGCCGGAGCAGCAGCAGGGTGCGCACGAAGGGGTCGCCCACGAACCGGCCCGGCACGGTCGGCAGCCCCTCCTCGGCCAGCCGGGTCTGCAGGGCCCGTACGTCGGCCGGCCCGAAGGTGTCCGGCAGCAGGGCGGTGGCCAGCGCGCACGCCGAGTCGTGGTCGTGGGCGGCGGCCAGCACGGTCAGCTCCTCCAGGTGCTCTGCCGGCACCAGCCGGTCGAGCAGCGCCCGGTAGGCGGGCGCGGCCGGCCGGTCCTCGCCCGGCCGCACGTCCGCCGTGAGCAGCTCGCCCAGCGAGGACGCCCCGGGCAGGTTCTGCGCGGCCGACTCGGCGAGCAGCACGATGCCCAGCGGGTTGCCGCCCGTCAGCCGGTGCGTGGCGTGCGGGAGTTGGGGTGGTACGGCGGTGTCGGCGCAGACCGCGCCGATGAGGTGCAGGGTGTCGTCGGGGCTGAGCGGTGCGAGGGCGACGAGCAGCGCCCGTGAGGAGGGGGCGGTGTCCGGGGCCCAGTCGCTGCGCCGGGCGACCTCCGCGAGCTCCCGCCGCACCGCGTTGTGCAGGCTCTCGCGGGCCTCGCCGCGCCGGGCGGCGACGAACGCCACCTGGTCGGCGACGCCCTCGGCGCGGTCGCGCAGCACGGCCTCCACGAGCCCGGGGCCGGGCGCGGTCTGCGCGTTGTCGATCAGCACCAGGGGCCGGCCGAGGCGCTGCATACGGGGCAGGACGCCCGCGTAGGCCTCCGTGAGGTCGGCGAGGAGCGCCCGTACCAGGTAGCGCTCGGCGTGCTCGCGGGAGGTGCCGCCCGCGCGGAAGTGGCCGGACAGCAGCATCAGGCCGCGCTGGGCGTGGCCGCCCGCGTTCGGATACGTCCGGTACCACACCGAGGCCTTCTGGTGGCGCCGGCTGGTGAAGCCCTCGGCGATGGACTCCAGGGTCGCCTCGATCGCACCGGAGAGCAGCGGGCCGGTGCCGGTGGCCGCGGCCACGACCTTGGCCGCCACCTTTCCGGCCCAGCGTCCGGCCAGGCCGCTGATCCAGGAGCCGCTCTCGTTCAGCAGCAGGATCCGCTCGACCTCCCGGCGGATCCGCTCGGAGTCGGCGTCGCCCCAGCCCCCCGCGGCCACCGCCACCAGGCCCGACATCAGCCGCGGGAAGGTGATCCGCCCGGCACCCGTGACCGGCGCGGCCAACTGCTCGGCGATCACCAGCAGGCCTTGGGCGACCGGCGACCAGGACTCGGCGGGCCGCTCGGCGGGCGGGCCCGCGAACTGCTCCTCCGCGCAGTCGATCAGCGCGACCGGCGTGTGCCCCCGGTAGGCGTCCCGCAGCTCGTCCAGCACCGCGCTCTTGCCCAGACCCCGGGCACCGGTGAGCACCACGAAGGGCAGCTCGTCGGGGTGCTCCAGCGGATGACCGCGGTGGTGGTGGGGGCGCAGGCCCACGAGCCGGGGCGCAAGACCGGCCGGGTCGACATCGAACAGCGCGCCGCGCCCATGCAATCGTCTGCCCACCGCACCCCCCTAACAGCAGTGTAGGAAGGGGAAGTTGCTCCGGACCAGAGTCAGTGATGACCATTGGGTCACGAAACGGTCGCAGGGAGTACGGAAAGTGCGGGGTGCGGGCGGTTCAGGAACCGACAGTGATCGAGTCCAGCTTCTCGCGCAGATAGACATGGGAGTCGACCGGCGGGTACGCCACCCGCCCCACCGGCGCCGGCACGGACTCCACGCGGGTGCCCGGGGTGCACTCGCCGAAGTAGACGAGGGACATCAGCTCCTCGGCGGGCGCGTCGACGGGCGGCGGCAGTACCCGGTGCCGCCCCGACCGCCACCGGTCACCGGTCCAACGGGCCATCAGGTCCCCGATGTTGATGGTGAAGGCGGCCGGGTCGTAGGGCGCGTCCTGCCAGCCGCCGTCGTCCGTGTACACCTGCAGGCCGCCCTTGCCCGCCTGCCGGTCGAGGATGGTGACGGTGCCGAAGTCGGTGTGCGGCCCGATCCGGAACTGCCCCGGCTGCGGTGCGCCGACGACGTCCGTCCCCGGGTACCAGTTGATGTTGAAGCCGTACGTCGGGTGGTCCATGTGCCGGGAGAAGAAGTCGGGTTCCAGCCCGAGGGCGTGTCCGAGCAGCGTCAGCAGCTCCCGCGACAGCCGGTCCATCCGCGCCAGGTACTCCTCGCACAGCGGCCGCAGTTCGGGCACCTCCGCCGGCCACACGTTGGGCAGGCACCACTCGGCGTTGACGGCCGGGTCCTCGAAGGGCTCGTGCGTGGCGAAGGTCAGCGACTCCTTCAGGTCGGGAGGTGTCGCGGTCCCCTCGGCGTACCCGTTGGCCTCGGCCCCGGGGCCCAGCCACCCGCGTCCGCCGACCCGGGCCTCGTACGCCCGCTTCGCCTCGACGGGCAGCAGGAAGAACCGCCGGGCCGCCTCCCGGACGGCGGCACGCAGACCCGGCTCCACCCCGTGCCCGGTGACCAGCAGGAAGCCGGCGCTCTGCAGAGCCGTGTCGACGGTACGGGCGAGGCGCCGGCGGGCCTGCGCGTCCGCGTCGCGCCAGGGCCGCAGATCGACGGTCGGAATCCGGGATTCACTCACCGATGTCCTCGTTCCACAGTTCCGGATGCTTCCCGATGAAGTCCCGCATCAGTGCGACGCACTCGGCGTCGTCGAGCAGCACGATCTCCACTCCGTGCCCGGCCAGCCAGTCGTGGCCGCCCCGGAAGGTGACGGCCTCGCCGATCACCACCCGGGAGATCCCGAACTGCCGGACCAGCCCGCTGCAGTACCAGCACGGGGAGAGCGTCGTCACCATCGTCGTCCCACGGTACGAACGCCGCCGTCCCGCCGCCCGGAACGCGGCCGTCTCCGCGTGCAGCGAGGGATCCCCGTCCTGAACCCGGCGGTTGTGCCCCCACCCGAGCAGCGCACCGTCCGGCCCGTACAGCGCCGCCCCGATCGGAATGCCGCCCTCGGCCAGCCCGGCCCGGGCCTCGCCGAGAGCCGTCCCGAGCCAGGAGCGGGCCAGTTCCTGATCCATGGGATCAGGGTGCGGCACGGCGGACGCCGTGGCAACGACAGGACCTAGGCTCCCCGGACCCGCAGCAGCAGCTTGCCCGTGCTCGTGCGGGAGCCCATCAGGCGGTGCGCCTCCGCCGCCTCCTCCAGCGGGAACTCGGCGGTCACCGGGAGGGTCACCGTGCCGTCGGCCGCCTTGGCGAAGGCCTGTTCGGCGAGGTGGCGCAGGGCGGCCGGGGCCGTGCCGGCGAGGGTGAGGACGGAGAAGCCGGAGACGGAGATGCCGAGCGGGTACAGCTCGGGCTGGCCCACGGTCCACGGCTCGGCCGAGCTCGCGTTGCCGAACGAGACCAGCCGGCCGTAGACGGCCAGGGAGGCGAGCCCCGCGCGCAGGGTGTCGCCGCCGACGGGATCGAGGACCAGGTCGACGCCCCGGCCGCCGGTCGCCTCCCGCACCGGCTCCTGGAAGGCGCCGGTGAAGACCTCGTCGTAGCCGTGCTCCTTGGCGTACGCGGCCTTCGCCGCCGAGGACACCACGCCGTACACCGCCCCCGCGCCCGCCGCCCGCGCCAACTGGCCCGCCACCGTGCCGACCCCGCCCGCCGCTCCCTGGACCAGCACCGTCTCGCCCGGCTGGAGCCGGCCCACGGTGTGGATCAGGGCGTACGCGGTCGGCAGCACCGTCGGCAGGGTGGCCGCCGTGCGCAGGTCCATGCCGGCGGGGAGCGGGAAGACGGTGGCCGCCTCGGCCAGGGCGACCTCCGCGTAGGCCCCGCCCCCGGTCAGGGCCGCCACCTCCTGGCCGACGCTCAGCCCGGTGACCCCCGGGCCCAGTGCCCGGACCCGCCCGGAGACCTCGAGGCCGGGGACGAACGGCAGCCGGGGCACCCGGTAGCCCTCCGCCCGCGCCTTCAGGTCCGCGAAGTTCACGCCGGTGTAGGCGACGTCGACGCTGACCTGCCCGGGGCCGGGCTCGGGCACCTCGGCCGCCGCCACCCGCAGCACCTCGGGCCCGCCGTACTGCTGGAACTCGACTGTGCGCATGGCAGACTCCCCGCTCAAGTGTTCAATGAAAAGCGAACACTCGTGAGTGTATGGTTTTCATCGAACACTCGGCAACCGTCGAACGCTCGGCAACCGTCGAACGCTCGGCAACCTTCAAGGGGAGACGGCATGACCGCCGGCAGTCATCGGGCCGCCCCCGAGCACACCCACCCCGACGACGTGCCCGTCCTCACCGCGCTCGCCGCCCTCGCCGACCCCGTACGCCTCACCCTGGTCCGCGAGCTGGCCGGCTCCGCCGACTGGACCCGAAGCTGCGGCAGCTTCGACGTGCCCGTCGGCAAGGCGGCCCTCAGCCACCACTTCGCGGTGCTGCGCGGCGCCGGCCTCGTCGAGCAGCGGGACGAGGGGCCGAAGCGGGTGAACCGGCTGCGCCGGGCGGAGTTCGACGCCCGTTTCCCCGGCCTGCTCGCCCTGGTGCTCCGCGGCGACTGACCGGTCCCACGCCGCCCGCCTGCACCCATCGGCAGCGCCGATGACCCCATCGGCAACGCGCCCCACCAGCGCGTGGACCTGCGCCGACGCGCGTCCGTAGCGTCCTCGCCATGACCTCACAGAGCACGGGCACCGCCCAGCTGACCGCCGCGATGATGCTGTCCGGCACCCTCGGTGTCTTCGTCGTCGAGTCCGGCGCCCCGCCCTTCGACGTCGTCTTCTTCCGCGTCCTGTTCGGCGCCCTCGCGCTCGGCGGCTACGTCCTCGCCCGCGGGTGGCTGCGCGACCACGGATTCACCCCGCGCACCTTCGGACTCGCCGTGCTCGGCGGGGTGTTCATCGTCTTCAACTGGGTGCTGCTCTTCCAGTCGTACGAGAACACCTCGATCTCGGTCGCCACCGTCGTCTACCACACACAGCCGTTCTACGTGGTCCTCCTCGGCGCCCTGCTGTTCCGTGAGCGCCTCACCGCGGCGCGGATCGGCTGGATCGGCCTCGCCTTCGCCGGACTGATCCTGGTGTCGGGCGTCACGCCCGCCGACTTCCGAAGCGGCGGCACCTACCTCACCGGCATCGGCCAGGCCCTCCTCGCCGCGCTGCTCTACGGCCTGTCCACCGTCGTCACCAAGCGGATCACCGGCGTACGCCCGCATCTGATCGCCCTGGTCCAGGTCCTGGTCGGCATCCCGCTGCTGCTGCCCTTCGCCGACTTCGGCGCCATGCGGGGCACCGGCGCCGGCTGGGGCTGGCTGGCCGGACTCGGCCTGATCCACACCGGGCTCATGTACGTCCTGATGTACGCCGCCTACGCCAAGCTGCCCACCACGAAGATCGCCGTCCTGGCCTTCGTCTACCCGGCCGTGGCGATGGTGATGGACTGGGCGGTCTACGGCCACCACATCGGGCTCGTCCAGGCGCTCGGCGTCCCGCTGATCGTGACCGCGAGCCTCAAGGTCACCCTTGCTCGGCGACCAGCCGCATCGCCCGCTCCACGAACAGCCGGGCATGCGCCGGAAGCCGCTTCCCGGCCCGCCACGCCAGCTGCGTCCGAAGCGTGAACGGCGGCTCCCAGCCCAGCCGTACGAGAGTGCCCCGCGCGAGTTCGGCGGCGACCGTCACCTCGGGCAGCAGCGCGATGCCGAGGCCGGCCGCCGCCGCGCGCTTCGTGGCCTCGATCGTGCCGAACTCCATGAACTCCACCGGCTGCAGCGCGGTCAGCTCCCGCTCGAACAGGTCCCGGTACGCACACCCCGGCTCGGTCGCCAGCAGCGACTGCTCCGTCAGGTCGGCGGTGACCAACGGCCGTCCCGCCAGGGCGTGCCCGGGCTCGGCCACCAGCGCCAGCGGCTCCACCGCGAGCACCGCGCACTCCAGGCCCGGGTGCCCGGTCTCCTCCTCCATCAGGAAGCCGACGTCGTACGTCCCCTGGCGCAGCGCCTGCCGGGTCTCGTCGCCGATGGTGGTGCGCAGGGCGAGCCGGACCTTCGGGTGGCGGTGGTGGAAGTACTCCAGCAGTGGGGGCAGCCGGTAGGAGGTCAGGGACTCCATGGTGCCGACGGTCAGCGTCCCGGAGGGCTCCTCCGGCTCCGTGACCACCGCCCGGGCCTCCTCGGCCAGTTCGATGATCTGCCGGGCGTAGGGCACCAGCCGCTCGCCCGCCTCGGTGAGCCGGATGTGCCCGCCGAGCCGGTCGAACAGCTCGACGCCCAGGGAGGATTCCAGGGCCCGGATCTGACCGGTCACGCTGGACTGCGCGTACGACAGCTCGGCCGCGGCCCGGGTGAAGCTCAGCACGGCGGCGACCTTGTCGAAGGTGACGAGCAGCCGGAGTTCCATCAGCCCTTCTCGGGGTCGTCCTTGTCGAGGGACTTGAGGAACTCGGGGTTGTCGTCGGGGGCGACCCACCGCGCGGCCGCGTCGCGGTGCCACTGCGAGGGCGTCGAGCCACCCGCCGGAGCGTGCCGCACCTTGCCGGTGAGCAGCCAGGCGACCGGGCCGACCAGCACCTCGCCGAACAGCAGGACGATGATGATCCACGCCACCTTCGGCAGGTGGCGCACCTCGTCCTCCGGGGTGTTCAGGCAGTCCACGAAGGCGTAGATCCACACCGCCAGTACCAGCAGGAACGGCAGATACCTGAGCATGGCGTGCGATCCCCCGACGAAGTGAGACGGCCCCGGTGACCGGGCCAGGGTAGCGGGTGCCCGCATTCGGAAGGGCGCGGGGAACGGCACGAGCCGCCACGGCTCACCGCACCCGGCCACGGTCCCGGGCGGCACGTCGGCGATACTTGACCGCATGGCTTATGACGATCTTCGCTCCCTGCTGCGGGCGCTGGAGCGCGAGGGCGACCTCAAGCGCATCAAGGCCGAGGTCGACCCGTATCTGGAGGTCGGGGAGATCGTCGACCGGGTGCAGAAGTCCGGCGGACCGGCGCTCCTCTTCGAGAACGTCAAGGGCTCGGCGATGCCGCTGGCCATGAACGTCTTCGGCACCGACCGGCGGCTGCTGAAGGCGCTGGGCCTGAAGTCGTACGGCGAGATCAGCGACAAGATCGGCGGGCTGCTGCGGCCCGAGCTGCCGCACGGGTTCGTCGGCGTGCGCGAGGCGTTCGGCAAGCTCGGCGCCATGGCGCACGTGCCGCCCAGGAAGGTCAAAGAGGCTCCGGTGCAGGAGGTCGTCCTGCACGGCGACGACGTGGACCTCGACCGGCTCCCGGCGCTGTTCACCTGGCCCCAGGACGGCGGCTCCTTCTTCAACCTCGGACTCACCCACACCAAGGACCCCGAGACCGGCATCCGCAACCTCGGCCTGTACCGGCTGCAGCGCCACGACAGGCGGACCATCGGCATGCACTGGCAGATCCACAAGGACAGCCGGAACCACTACCAGGTGGCCGCCCGCAGGGGCGAGCGGCTGCCGGTCGCCATCGCCTTCGGCTGCCCGCCCGCCGTGACCTACGCCTCCACCGCCCCCCTGCCCGGCGACATCGACGAGTACCTCTTCGCCGGCTTCATCGCGGGCAAGCGGATCGAGATGGTCGACTGCAAGACGGTCCCGCTCCAGGTCCCGGCCCACGCCGAGGTGGTGCTGGAGGGCTGGCTGGAGCCCGGCGAGATGCTGCCCGAGGGCCCCTTCGGCGACCACACCGGCTTCTACACCCCGCAGGAACCGTTCCCCGCGCTGACCATCGACTGCGTGACGATGCGCAGGCGCCCGCTGCTGCAGTCGATCGTCGTCGGCCGACCCCCGACCGAGGACGGCCCGCTCGGCCGCGCGACGGAGCGCTTCTTCCTGCCCCTCCTCAAGATCATCGTCCCGGACATCGTGGACTACCACCTGCCCGAGGCCGGCGGCTTCCACAACTGCGCGATCGTCTCGATCGACAAGAAGTACCCCAAGCACGCGCAGAAGGTGATGCACGCGGTCTGGGGGGCACACATGATGTCCCTGACCAAGCTCATCGTGGTCGTGGACGCCGACTGCGACGTCCACGATCTGCACGAGGTCGCCTGGCGCGCCCTCGGCAACACCGACTACGCCCGAGACCTCACGGTCGTCGAAGGCCCCGTCGACCACCTCGACCACGCGTCCTACCAGCAGTTCTGGGGCGGCAAGGCGGGGATCGACGCGACGAAGAAGTGGCCCGAGGAGGGCTACACCCGCGACGGAGGCTGGCCGGACATGGTCCTGTCCGACCCCGGCACGGCGGCCCTGGTGGACCGCCGCTGGAAGGAGTACGGCCTGTGACCAGCGCCTCCGCGGCACTTCCGCAGCCAGGACGCACCAGGGCGTTCCTGCGCCTGGTGATGATCGAGCACTCGGTCTTCGCGCTCCCCTTCGCCTACATCGCCTCCCTCACCGCGATGTACCAGGAGGACAGGAACATCCACTGGGGCCGGCTGCTGCTGGTCACCATCTGCATGGTGGGCCTGCGTACCTTCGCCATGGCGGTCAACCGGATCATCGACCGCGAGATCGACGCCCGCAACCCGCGCACCGCGCACCGGGAGCTGGTGACCGGCGCGATGTCGGTGAAGCACGCCTGGACCGGCGCGCTGATCGCGGTCGCGGTCTTCCTGGGCTCGGCCGCCCTGCTCAACCCCCTCTGCCTCGCCCTCGCCCCCGTCGCCGTGATCCCGATGGTGGTCTATCCGTACGGGAAGCGCTTCACGAACTTCCCGCAGGCCATCCTGGGCCTCGCCCAGGCGATGGGCCCGGTCGGCGGCTGGCTCGCCGTCTCCGGCTCCTGGTCCTGGGACGCGGTGATCCTCGGCCTCGCCGTCGGCATCTGGATCGGTGGCTTCGACCTGATCTACGCCTGCCAGGACGTCGAGACCGACCGCGAGATCGGCGTCATGTCGGTCCCGGCCCGCTTCGGCATCCCGGCCGCGATCCGGGGCGCCCGCGTCTGCCACACCCTCACCACGGCGCTGTTCGTCTGGTACGGAGTGGCCACCCACGCCGGCGTCTTCTTCTGGCTGGGTCTGCTGATCGTCGCGGCCGCCTTCGGCTACGAGCACCGCATCGTCCGCCCGCACGACCTGTCCCGCCTGAACAGGGCGTTCTTCAGTGTCAACGGGTTCATCGGCATTGCCCTGTTCGTGTGCGCGCTGCTGGATCTGCTGGTTCGCGGTCTGACCGTGTGAGCGGCCCCTGGCCACCCGGCCTGAGGAGCAGGCGACCCACCGGTACGCTCAAGGTGTGAACGCAGGAGAAACGCAGCGCGTGCCTTGGATCGTGGGGGTGTCCGGAGCGTCCGGGACGCCCTATGCGGCTGCCGTGCTGCGGGCGCTGCTGGGGGCGGGCGAGGCGGTGGACCTGGTGGTCAGCCGGGCCTCGCGGCTGACGCTGCTGGACGAGACGGGGATCTCGTTCCGGGACGCGCACTGGCAGGACGACCTGCGGGAATGGCTGGGCCGAGGCGCCGACGGCAAGCCCGGCGTCTTCGACGCGGACGTCAGCGGGGTGCGGTACTGGAGCGCGGGGGATCTCGCCGCGGGACCGTCCTCGGGGTCGTACCCGGCGAAGGGCATGCTCATCGTGCCGGCGTCCACGGCCTGCGTGGCCGGTGTGGCGCTCGGCCTGTCCAAGGATCTGCTGCAGCGCGCGGCCGGCGTCACACTGAAGGAGCGCCGGCCGCTCGTCGTGGCCGTACGGGAGACCCCCTTGAACGGCCAGACCCTGCGCCACCTCGTCGCGCTGGACGACGCCGGCGCAAGCGTGGTGCCGGCTTCCCCGGCCTTCTACGCGGGCGCCACCCACATCCAGGACCTGGTCGACTTCGTCGCCGGGCGGGTGCTGGACGCGGCGGGTGTCGGGCACGGCCTGTACCGGCGCTGGAGGGGCGAACTGGGCGGCGGAACACCGAGCTAGCCCGGGCCCGGCCCGGCACCACTTGCTCGCTTCAGCAGTTCGGCACCGCAGAACTTCAGCACTTCGGACTCCAGACTTCAGCACCTCAGACTTCGGCACCTCAGACTTCAGCACTTCAGCACTTCAGCACTTCAGGACTCAGGCAACTCTTCAGCGGAAGGCTTCGATCGCATGGACGCGGTGGACAGGCAGCTCATTCAGGCCCTGAGGGAGAACGGCCGGGCCTCCTACGCCGAGCTGGGGCGCCTCGTCGGCCTGTCGGGGCCCAGCGTCACCGACCGCATCAACCGGCTGGAGGCCGCCGGTGTCATCACCGGCTACCGCGCGACCGTGAACGCGGCCTCCCTCGGTCTCGGCGTGACCGCGCTGATCGGCATCTCGCTCTCCGACGCCGCCGACCACGAGGACGTGGCCCAGCGGCTGCGGGACCTGCCCGAGATCGAGGACTGCTGGTTCATCGCCGGCGACGACTCGTACATGCTCAAGGTGCGTGCGACGGATGTGGACGGCCTGGAGCGGATCATCCGGCGGCTCAGCGGAACCAAGGGCGTCTCGCGGACGCGTACCACCATCGTGCTCTCCACCAAGTGGGAGAACCGGGTCGGGGAGCTTCCCGAAGAGGTCTAGGCATAGGGTTGGGCGAGTTGTCGTAGAAAGGTGAGGGCATGGACGTCGGGCTCAAGCGCGAGCTGGAGGAGAAGGTCAGGGCGGGCGTCCGCCTCACCCGTGAGGACGGCATCGCGCTGTACGAGTCGGACGACCTGGCCTGGCTCGGCGGCCTGGCGCACGAGGTGCGGACGCGCAAGAACGGCGACGTCGTGCACTTCAACGTCAACCGCCACCTGAACATGACCAACGTGTGCACGGCCTCCTGCGCCTACTGCTCCTTCCAGCGCAAGCCGGGGGAGAAGGACGCGTACACGATGCGCATCGAGGAGGCGGTGAAGCTCGCCCGGCAGATGGAGAGCGAGAACCTCACCGAGCTGCACATCGTCAACGGGCTGCATCCGAACCTGCCCTGGCGCTACTACCCGCGTTCCCTGCGGGAACTGAAGGCCGCCCTCCCGAACGTCTCCCTGAAGGCGTTCACGGCGACCGAGATCCACCACTTCGAGACGATCTCGGGTCTGTCGGCGTCGGAGATCCTGGACGAGCTGATCGACGCCGGTCTGGAGTCCCTGACCGGCGGCGGCGCCGAGATCTTCGACTGGGAGGTCCGGCAGCACATCGTGGACCACCGCACCCACTGGGAGGACTGGTCCCGCATCCACCGGCTGGCGCACGAGAAGGGTCTGAAGACCCCGTGCACCATGCTGTACGGCCACATCGAGGAGCCCCGGCACCGCGTCGACCATGTGCTCAGGCTCCGCGAGCTGCAGGACGAGACGGGCGGCTTCCAGGTCTTCATCCCGCTGCGCTACCAGCACGACTTCGTGGACATGAAGGACGGCAAGGTACGCAACCGGCTCCAGGCGCGCACGCAGATGGCGACGGGCGCGGAGGCGCTCAAGACGTTCGCGGTGTCGAGGCTGCTGTTCGACAACGTCCCGCACGTCAAGGTGTTCTGGGTGATGCACGGCGTCCAGACCGCCCAGCTGGCCCTGCAGCACGGCGCCGACGACATGGACGGCTCGGTCGTCGAATACAAGATCACCCATGACGCGGACAACTTCGGCACGCCGAACAAGCTGACGCGGGACGACCTGCTGGAGCTGATCCGCGACGCGGGGTTCCGGCCGGTGGAGCGCAACACGCGGTACGAGATCATCCGCGAGTACGAGGGCCCCGACCCGTCGCGCCGGGAGTCGCCCCAGCCGATGCGGGTCTGAAACGGGTACTCGTCCTGCATGGCTGAGACAAAGGCCCCGGAGGACCGGTACACAGCAGCCCCCTTCGTCCCGGACGGCGCCGACCTGGACGCCCTCCGCAGCGCTGCGGCGGGGTGCAGGGGCTGCCCCCTGCACCGCGACGCCACCCAGACCGTGTTCGGCGCGGGCAGCGCGACCGCGCGCGTGATGCTCGTGGGGGAGCAGCCCGGCGACCAGGAGGACCGGCAGGGCAGGCCGTTCGTCGGCCCGGCGGGCAAGCTGCTGGACAGGGCGCTCGCCGAGGCCGGCATCGACCCGTCGGAGACCTACGTCACCAACGCCGTCAAGCACTTCAAGTTCACCCGGGCCGAGCCCCGCAAGCGGCGCATCCACAAATCGCCGAGCCTGAGGGAGATGACCGCGTGCGCGCCCTGGCTGGCGGCCGAGCTGACGCTGGTCGAGCCCGAACTGATCGTGGTGCTGGGCGCCACCGCGGGGAAGGCGCTGTTCGGGTCCTCGTTCCGGGTGACCGAGGTGCGCGGGACCGTGCTGGAGCGGGAGATCCACGGGCGGCCGGAGCGGGTCGTGCCCACGGTCCATCCGTCGGCGGTGCTGCGGGCGGAGGACCGTGACGGGGCGTACCGGGGGCTGCTGGCCGACCTGGAAGTGGCTGCACACGCGCTCGGGTAAGGCATAACATCACCCCATGCCCCTTACCTTCACGCTCGACCCCTCCGTCGGCCCTGCCCTGCGCGACGGCATACTCGACCTCTGGACGGACGTCACCAACGCGGGCGGAGCCGTCGGCTTCGTACCGCCGGTGACCCAGGAGGACGTGCGGCCCGAGCTGGTCCGTCACCTCGTCGGCATGGCCGAGGGGCGCCACCGCCTGCTGGTCGGGCACGACGAGGAGGGGCGGGTCGCCGCCACCGCGTTCTTCGCCTTCAACGCCCACCGGCTGATGACGCACTGGGTGTGGCTGTACACGGTGATGGTCCACCCCAAGCACCAGGGCCGGGGCTACGGCCGGGACCTGCTCGCGGCCGCCGCCGACGCGGCCCGGGGCTTCGAGGGCATCGACGCGATCCGGCTCACCTGCCGGGGCGGCCTCGGCCTGGAGCGGTTCTACGGCTCCTGCGGCTACCAGGAGGTCGGCCGGGTGCCCGACGCCATCCGCGTCGCCCCCGACGACCACCGCGACGACGTCTTCATGCTGCTGCCGCTGCGCTGACCCCCATGCAAGATCGCCCTCCGTTCGTGCTTCACTGGACGATGACCCCTTTTGGAATCGGACGAGTGGATTGAGATGCTCCGCTACACGCTGATGCGCCTCGGCATCTTCGCCGGCTGCCTCGTGGTCGTCTGGGGAGCCGTCTACTCCGGCATCTTCCCGCGCGGCTTCGGCAACTCCAACGGCCTGTGGGTGCTGCTGCTCGCCCTGGTGCTCTCGGCGCCGATCAGCTGGGTGGCGCTGCGCAAGGAGCGGGACCGGGCCTCGGTGCGGATCGTGACCCGGGTCGACCGGATGAAGGCCAACCTGGAGGCCAACCGCAGCCAGGAGGACGAGGCCGACGACACCGCCCGCGCCCACGGCCGGCCCTCCTGACGGACTCCGGCCGGCTTCGGGGCCAATAGGCTTGCCCCATGGGTGCCGTGAAGACCAAACGGATGCCGCGGGCGGTCCGTGAGCAGCAGATGCTCGACGCCGCCGTGCAGATCTTCGGCCAGCGTGGCTACATGGCCGCCTCCATGGACGAGATAGCCGAACTCGCGGGCGTCTCCAAGCCGTTGGTCTATCTGTACCTCAATTCCAAGGAAGACCTCTTCACCGCCTGCATCCGCCGCGAGGCCGCGGCCCTCACGGCGGCCGTCCGCGCCGGTGTCCGCCCCGGGCTGCCCGCCGACCGGCAGCTGTGGGAGGGGCTCCAGGCGTTCTTCGCGCACACCGCCGAGCATCCCGACGGCTGGTCCGTGCTGCACCTGCAGGCCCGTACCCACGGGGAGAGCTTCGCCGCCGAGGTCACCGCGATGCGCGAGGAGATCGTCGCGTTCGTGACCCAGCTCATCGCGATCGCCGCCCGCGAGGCCCACCGCGACCCCGACCTCCCCGAACACGAGGTCGCCGGCCTCGCCGAGGCCCTGGTCGGCGCCGCCGAGTCCCTGGCCGCCTGGGCCAACGCCACCCCCGCGGTCACCACCCACCAGGCGGCCACCACCTTGATGAACTTCGCCTGGTCGGGCCTGGGCAACCTGATGAGCGGCAACTCATGGACACCGCAGGCAGGACGCGCCTGAGGGGCGCGGGGCCGTATCCAGGCGCGGCTCCGCCGTGTGGGCGTGGCCGCCCCGCGCACCCGGCCACGGCGACGATCCCCTACGGCGCCTCGCCCTGCCCCGCACCGGGCAGCGCCCCTGCCTCCCCGGTCAGGTGCAGTCTGCCGTCCCGGCCGCGCAGTTCGAAGCGGCCGGTGTCGTCCGCGCCGTAGGTCACCGTCCCCGGCAGCAGCACAGGTGCCCGGAACCGGGCGCGTACCGCGGTGGGGCCGTCCGTGCCGTGGGCGGCGAGGCAGCGGGCCACGGTCCACATGCCGTGGGCGATGGCGCGCGGGAAGCCGAAGAGGCGGGCGGTGAGGGGGTGGAGATGGATGGGGTTGCGGTCACCGGACGCGGCCCCGTACCGCCGCCCGACATCCTCGGCCAGCCGCCACTCGGCCACCACCGGCAGCACGGGCGGCGGTTCCTCCCGGGGCTCCTCGCCGGGCCGCTCGGTGCGATGCCGCGCCAGATACGTGCTCCGCGACTCCCACAGCACCTCACCTCCGCCGCGCAGCTCCGTCACCACCGTCGCCTCGGTCCCGCGGCGGTGCGGGGCCAAGCCGGCGATGTGCACGGCGAGTTCGTACTCCCCGGCCGACGGCACCGCACCCCGCTGCACGATCTGCACCGACGTGTGCACCAGCCCCAGCAGCGGCAGCGGGAAGTCCCGCGCGCTCATCAGCCGCATGGCCAGCGGGAAGCCGAGGACGTGCGGGTAGGTGACCGGCAGCGTGTCCGTGCCGTCGGCGGCCGGGGCGGGGGCGAACCCGCAGACCCTCTCGTAGGCGGCCAGCCGGGCGGAGTCGGCGCGCAGGCCGGGCAGCACCAGACGGGTGTGCGGAAAGTCCGCCTGCGCGGAGGGCCGCTTGAAGGGCGAGCGCAGGGCACCCCGGGCCAGCAGGGGTGCCAGCGCGGGGGCGGAGGTGAGGGTGAGGGCGGTCATCGGGCCTCCAGGTGGCGGCAGGGGCGCCCGGCCGGCAGGTGCATCGGCGCGGGTGCGGGAGTCGGGATGACGGCGGCCATCACGCCCCCAGCAGGCTCTGGCCGCAGACGCGGACGATCTGGCCGTTGACCGCGCCGGAGGCCGGGTGGGCGAGCCAGGCCGTGGTCTCGGCGACGTCGACGGGCAGCCCGCCCTGTGCCAGGGAGTTCATCCGGCGCCCGGCCTCCCGGATGAACAGCGGGATCGCGGCTGTCATCCTCGTCTCGATGAACCCGGGCGCGACCGCGTTCACGGTGACCCCGTGCTCGGCGAGCGCGCGCGGCGCCAGGCACCGGACCAGGCCCACCACCCCCGCCTTGGCGGCGCCGTAGTTGGTCTGGCCCGCGTTGCCCGCGAGGCCCGCGATCGAGGCGGTGGCGACGATCCGGCCGCCGGGGCGCAGCGCGCCCTTGGCGAGCAGCGTGTCGGTGGTGCGCAGGACGCTGCCGAGGTTCACCTCCAGGACCGGACTCCAGCGCTCGGCAGGCATGTTGACCAGTCGGCGGTCCCGGGTGATGCCCGCGTTGTGGATGAGGGCGTCCAGGCCGCCGGGCACCGCGTCGGCGATGCGCTCGCCCGCGTCGTCGGCCGTGATGTCGAGGGCGAGGGCGGTGCCGCCGAGCCGTTCGGCGACCCGGCGCGCGTCCGCCTCGGCGGCCGGTACGTCGAGGACGACGACATGGGCGCCGTCCCGGGCCAGGGTTTCGGCCACCGCTTCGCCGATCCCCCGCGCGGCCCCGGTCACCAGGGCGGTGCGGCCGGCGAGCGGCTCCTCCCAGTCGGCGGGGGCGGTGACCGGGCTGCTGCCGACCTCGATCACCTGGCCGCTGACGTAGGCGGACCGGGGGGAGAGCAGGAAGCGCAGGGTGGACTCGGCGGCGGCCGCGTCGCTCACCCGGACCAGGTTGACGGTCCTGCCCCGGCCGATCTCCTTGCCGAGGGAGCGCGTGAAGCCCTCCAGGGCCTGCTGGGCGGCCGACTGGTGGTGGTCGGCGGGGTCGAGCGGGGCGCCGAGGACGACGACGCGGCCGCTCGGAGTCACGGAGCGGACGACCGGGTGCAGGGCCGCGTGCACCTCGGCCAGCGCGTCCAGGTCCCGTACGCCGGTCGCGTCCAGGACGACGGCGGCGGGGTCGGTCTCGCCCTGGGCGAGACCGGTGCGGGCCAGGACGGGGGAGAGGCCGAGGGTCGGCCTCCCTGCCGTGAGGTGCAGCAAGTGGCCGCGCAGACAGCGCTGTTCGGGCGCCCACCGGCTCAGCGCGGCCGGCTGGGGCAGGCCCAGGCGCCGGGTGAGGAACCGGCCGGGTGCCGTGCCGGTGAAGCTCAGGTAGCGGTCCGCCATGTGCCAACTCCCGCGCGACTCGGTCCGAAGTCCTTACTCTGGAGTAAGGTTACCAGCGGTAATCCCATGGATGTCACCGGTGAGGAGCAGGTCGAGATGAGTCCCCTTGAGCCACCCCGGACGCGTCGGGTCGCGGTGATCGGCGGCACCCGCATCCCCTTCGCCCGCTCCGACGGCCCGTACGCCACCGCCTCCAACCAGGAGATGCTGACGGCGGCCCTGGACGGCCTCGCCGAGCGCCACCACCTGCACGAGCCCGGCTCGGTCGGCGAGTTCGTCGCCGGTGCCGTCCTCAAGCACAGCCGCGACTTCAACCTCGCCCGCGAGACGGTCCTCGGCTCCCGCCTGGACCCGCGCACCCCCGCCTACGACATCCAGCAGGCCTGCGGCACCGGACTCCAGGCGATCATCGCCGCCGCCAACAAGATCGCCCTCGGCCAGACCGAGTCGGCGGTCGCCGGCGGCGCCGACACCGCGAGCGACGCGCCCCTCGGCGTCAACGACCGGCTGCGCCGCATCCTGCTGGAGGCCCGCCGGGCGAAGTCGGCAGGCGCCCGGCTGGCCGCCCTCGCGAGGATCCGCCCGTCCCACCTCGTCCCCGACATCCCGCGCAACGCCGAGCCGCGCACCGGGCTGTCGATGGGGGAGCACGCGGCCGTGACCGCCCGCGCCTGGGGCATCACCCGGGAGGCGCAGGACGAGCTGGCCGCGACCAGTCACCAGCGGCTGGCGGCGGCGTACGAGCGGGGCTTCTTCCGGGACCTGGTCGTCCCCTTCCGGGGCCTGGAGCGGGACCAGAACCTGCGGCCGGGCTCGACTCCCGAGAAACTCGCCCGGCTGAAGCCCGTGTTCGGGCTCAGCGCGCCGAATCCGACCATGACAGCGGGCAATTCGACGCCGCTGACCGACGGGGCCGCCGTGGTCCTGCTGGCGAGCGAGGCGTGGGCCGAGGCGCGTGGACTTGAACCCCTTGCGTACCTCACGGCGTACGAGACGGCGGCCGTCGACTTCGTGCACGGCGACGTGACCGGCGGCGAGGACGGCCTGCTGATGGCCCCGGCGTACGCGGTGCCGCGCATGCTGGAGCGCGCCGGACTGGACCTGGCCGACTTCGACCTCGTCGAGATCCACGAGGCCTTCGCCTCCCAGGTGCTGGCCACGCTGGCCGCCTGGGAGAAGCGGGGGCTGTCGCCCGTGGACCGGGACCGGCTGAACGTGGCGGGCTCCTCGCTAGCCACCGGGCACCCCTTCGCCGCCACCGGCGCCCGGCTCGTGGCGACCCTCGCCGAGCTGCTGGCGGAGCGGAAGGGGCCGGGGCGCGGGCTGATCTCCGTCTGCGCGGCGGGCGGTCAGGGCGTCACGGCGGTCCTGGAACGGCCCTGACACACCGTCAACGCCTCTGACCTGCCCGTCCGTACGAGGCCGGACGAAGGTGAGCACCACTCACCAAACCCCCGAGGCTGCACATCCCCGGCCCCGTACCATCCCGGAACGCGCACAAGGCCCCCACAGCGGCCTCGTACGATCTCCTGACTAACCGTCGGTAACCTCTTCTTCGGCCACCGACGGTGAACGCCTCGCCACTCGAGGCACGTAGTTCATGCAGCAAGCAGTTCACCGCTGCACGCCCGAGGAGCCGCCCGTGTCCACCCCGTACCCGAATGCCCCCGCCTCCTCCGGAACCCCCGCCTCCCCCGGAACGCCGGTCGTGGCCACCGACTACGACGGCCACCCGGTCCTGATCGAGCCGGAGACCCGGCGGCTGGACGGCGCCGTGCGCGAGGCGCATGTCCCGCCGTTCGCGCCGCCGGTGACCCACGGCTCGCTCGCGGACCTGCCGTTCGACAACGCCGAGGCGGACCCCGGCGCCACCGTGCTCAGCCGCAGGCTGCCCGACGGCGGCTGGACCGACGTGACGGCGGCCGAGTTCGCCGCGCAGGTGCTCGCGGTGGCCAAGGGGCTGATCGCGGAAGGCCTGGTGCCGGGCGATCGCATCGCCGTGATGTCCCGCACGACGTACGAGTGGACGCTGCTCGACTTCGCCGCCTGGGCGGCCGGCCTGGTCACCGTCCCGGTCTACCCCACCTCCTCGGTCTTCCAGACCCGCTGGATCCTGCACGACTCCGGCGCGGTGGCCCTGGTCACCGAGACCCAGGGCCAGGCCGCCGCCATGGGCCCGGAACTCGAGCACATCCCCGACCTCCGCCACCTGTGGGTGATGGAGAAGGGGCACGTGGAGCGGCTGGCCGAGCTGGGCGCCCCGGTGCCCGACGGCGAGGTCGGCGTCCGGCGGGGCATGCTCGTCCCCGACACCCTCGCCACCCTCATCTACACCTCCGGCACCACCGGCCGCCCCAAGGGCTGCGCCCTCTCGCACGGCAACTTCTTCGCCGAGGTCGACAACGCCATCGAGCTGCTCTACCCGATCTTCAAGGCGAAGGACGACGAGCCCTCCGTCCTGCTCTTCCTGCCGATGTCCCACGTCTTCGGCCGCATGGTGGCGATCGCCTGCATCCGCGCCCGGGTCCGCCTCGGCCACGCGCCCAGCCTCGCGGCCGACGATCTGCTCCCGGACCTCGCCGCCTTCAAGCCCACCTGCCTGCTGACCATCCCCTACATGCTGGAGAAGGTCTACAACTCCGCCCGCGCCAAGTCCGAGGCCGGCGGGCGGGCCGGCGTCTTCGACCGCGCGGCCTCGGTGGCCGTACGGTACGGCGAGGCGCTGGAGGCCCGGCAGACCGGCTCGGGCGGCGGGCCCAGCCGGGCGCTGAAGACCCAGCGCTCCTTCTACGACCCGCTCGTCTACCGGCGCATCCGGGCCGCCATGGGCGGCCGCGTCCGGTACGCCATCTGCGGCGGCTCACCCCTCGGCCGGCGCCTGGCCGCCTTCTACGCCGGCGCCGGCATCGAGATCTTCGAGGGCTACGGCCTCACGGAGACCACCGGCGCCTCCACCGTCACCCCGCCCCTCAAACCCCGCCTCGGCACCGTCGGCTGGCCCCTGCCCGGCACCCGGGTGCGCATCGCCGCCGACGGCGAGATCCTCATCGCCGGCGACCACGTGCTGCGCGGTTACTGGGACCCGCAGGCCGGCGGGGTCGTCCCCGCCACCCAGGACGGCTGGCTGGCCACCGGCGACCTCGGCGAGCTGGACGACGAGGGGTATCTCACCATCACCGGCCGCAAGAAGGAGCTGCTGATCACGGCGGGCGGCAAGTCGGTGGCCCCGGCTCCGCTGGAGAACTGGCTGCGCCAGCACCCCCTCGTCTCCCAGTGCATGCTCGTCGGCGACGCCCGCCCCTACGTCGCCGCCCTGTTCACCCTGGACCCCGACGGCATCACCCACTGGCGCCTGATGAACGGCAAGCATCCGGTGCCGCCGGAGCTGCTGCTCGGCGACCCCGAGCTGGAGGCGGTCCTCCAGCGGGCCGTGGACGAGGCCAACAAACTCGTCTCCCGTCCCGAGTCCATCCGCCGCTTCACCGTGCTGCCGGTGGACTTCACCGAGGAGGCGGGCCACCTCACCCCCTCGATGAAACTCCGGCGCGAACAGATCATGCGCGACTTCTCCGAGGAGGTGGAGGGCCTGTACGCCCGCTGACCGCCGGACGAGCGCCGGCTGGGGCGACTTCTCGGCCGGAGATTCCCCGCGTCCGGCCGGAATCAGCCGACTGGGATCGTTCGGCGGGACAGCAAGTGAACCGGAGATGAATTCCGGCGCAAAAGGCAGGAGCCCCGTCGCCGGCAGGCGCGGGGCTCCTTGGGTACTGCACTCAGGTTCTGCGATCAGGCAGTGATTCAGACGGGAGTGACGTTCTCCGCCTGCGGGCCCTTCGGGCCCTGGGTCACGTCGAAGCTCACCTGCTGGTTCTCCTCGAGGGAGCGGAAGCCGGAGGCGTTGATCGCGGAGTAGTGAACGAAGACGTCGGGGCCGCCGCCCTCCTGGGCGATGAAGCCAAAGCCCTTTTCGGCGTTGAACCACTTCACGGTTCCGGTAGCCATAAGCCCTCCTTGGGCTCAAAAGGGTTGCCCTGCTCCAGAACCTGCACGTGCGAACCAAGTGCTGCACAACTGCATTCGTCTGAAAACGACGAGAGCCCGCGGTCACATGCTCCGCAGGCTCTGTACTGCAAGGGAAACCAAACTGCAACTTGCGGCGAGCCTAGCACGCGGGCAGCCGAAAGCAATAGAGGTCAAGATCACGTCACCCGAATGTTTGAACCCCGGATGGGTGCGTTGACGGTGGGGCCGGTCCCAGCACGGTACCGCACGGGGTCTAGTCTCGCGATGTGGACAATTCTCGCACCCGGCCGCGCGTCGGCCACATCCAGTTCCTGAACTGCCTGCCCCTCTACTGGGGGCTCGCGAGAACCGGCACCCTCCTCGACTTCGAGCTCACCAAGGACACCCCGGAGAAGCTCAGCGAGCAGATCGTGCGCGGCGACCTCGACATCGGCCCGGTCACCCTCGTGGAGTTCCTGCGCAACGCCGGCGATCTGGTCGCCTTCCCGGACATCGCCGTCGGCTGCGACGGCCCGGTGATGTCCTGCGTGATCGTCTCGCAGGTCCCCCTCGACCGGCTGGACGGCGCCCGCGTCGCCCTCGGCTCGACCTCCCGCACCTCGGTCCGGCTGGCCCAGCTGCTGCTGGCGGAACGCTTCGGCGTCGAGCCCGACTACTACACCTGCCCGCCCGACCTCAGCCTGATGATGCAGGAGGCCGAGGCCGCCGTCCTCATCGGCGACGCGGCCCTGCGCGCCAACCTCGTCGACGGCCCGCGCTTCGGCCTCCAGGTGCACGACCTCGGCGCGCTCTGGAAGGAGTGGACCGGCCTGCCGTTCGTCTTCGCGGTCTGGGCCGCCCGGCGGGACTACGTCGAGCGCGAGCCGCTCATCACCCGCACGGTCCACGAGGCCTTCCTCGCCTCCCGCAACCTCTCCCTGGAGGAGGTCGGCAAGGTCGCCGAGCAGGCCGCCCGCTGGGAGGACTTCGACGAGGCCACCCTGGAGCGGTACTTCACCACCCTCGACTTCAGCTTCGGCACGCCCCAACTCGAGGCGGTCGCCGAGTTCGCCCGCCGCGTCGGCCCGACGACGGGCTTCCCGGCGGACGTACGGGTGGATCTGCTCCAGCCGTAGTCACCTCGGCACTACGCTGCGGACGGTGAGGCGTTACGGGGGAGCGCCCGCCGGGGAGAGGCATAGGCATACGGGGGAGAGGCGTTGGGGGGAGAGGTGGACGCCATGCAGCCGCTCGGAGCCGATGAGCCGGTCGCCGTCGGGCCCTACCGGCTGCTCGGCCGGCTCGGCTCGGGCGGCATGGGCCGGGTCTACCTGGGCCGCAGCGCCGGGGGCCGTACGGTCGCCGTGAAGATCGTCCACCCGCACTTCGCGCTGGACGAGGAGTTCCGCGCCCGCTTCCGGCGCGAGGTCGAGGCCGCGCGCCGGGTCGGGGGCGCCTGGACCGCGCCCGTCCTGGACGCCGACCCGGAGGCCGCCGTGCCGTGGGTCGCCACCGCCTACGCGGCCGGCCCCTCGCTCGCGGCGGCCGTCGCTGACGCCGGCGCACTGCCCGCGCACACCGTACGGGCCCTGGGCGCGGGTCTCGCCGAGGCGCTGACGGCGGTCCACGAACTGGGACTGGTCCACCGGGACGTCAAGCCGTCCAACGTCCTGCTCACCCTGGACGGCCCCCTTCTCATCGACTTCGGCATCGCCCGGGCGACGGACGGCACCGCCTCCCTCACCTCGACCGGCGTCTCGGTCGGCTCGCCCGGCTACATGTCGCCCGAGCAGATCCTCGGCAAGGGCGTCACCGGGGCGGCCGACGTCTTCTCCCTCGGTGCGGTACTGGTCCACGCAGCGACCGGTGAGCCGCCCTTCCCCGGCGACTCCTCCGCCGCGCTGCTCTACAAGGTCGTCCACGAGGAGCCGGAACTGGGCTCCCTGAGCGGCGAGTTGTGCGAGGTGGCCGACGCCTGCCTGGCCAAGAACCCGGCGGCCCGCCCCACCCCCGCCGCCCTGGCCCGCCGCCTCGCCCCGGAGGGCGCCGCCCACCTCATCACCGGCGGCTGGCTCCCGGGCCCCCTGGTCGAACAGGTCAGCCGCGCCGCCGTGAGCCTCCTGAACCTGGACACGGGGGAGGTGGCGCCTTCGGGGGTGGTGCCGTTCAGCCGGGCGGCGGTGCCCGGGTCGGTGGGCGGCGCCGAGCCGGCGGGGGCGGCCGAGCCGGCGGCCGGCTCGGCGGCGGTGTCCGGCCACGAGGCGGTGCCCGGCTCGAGTGCGGGGGCCGGCTCGGGGGTGCCTGCTTCTGCGGCGGTTGCCGGCTCTGCGTTTTCTGCTGCTGCGGGTGCTGCTGCCTTGGAAGCGGTGCCCGGCTCGGATGCCGTGGCGAGTTCCGGGGCGCTGCCCGGGGGGTCCGATCCCGGGGGCTCCGCAGCCGGGAGGTTCGAGGCAGTTGCCGGCGGTTCGGTGAGCGGGGAGTTCGGGCCCGCGCCCGTGATGAGTCCGGCCGGGGCCGGTCCAGGCGTCGGCCCGGCAGGAGCCGGCTCAGGCGTCGGTTCCGACGCGGTACCCGCGCCCAGGGACGCGTCCCTCCACGACGCGCCCCTCCACCACGCCTCCCCTCACGACGCCTCCCCACACGACTCCTCGCCCCGCGGCAAGCTGAGCGTCAGTGTGGCGGCGGCCTCGGCGCCGGGGGAGAGCGGCAGGGGCCGACGCGTGAGCTGCACCGTCGCGCTGGCCGTGGCCGGAGCCCTGGCCGTGGGGGCCGTAGGACTCGGGGCGTTGCTGCGCCCCTGGTTCGGAAGCGAGAACGACACGGCGGGCAGCGCACCGGCCGCCACCCGCACGCCCGGCCCGTCCTCCCCCGCCGACGCCTACTCGGCGGACCCCACGGACGGCTCGACCTCCCCGGCCCCCGGTGCGACGAGAGGAGAGGAGTCTCCCGCGCCGACCACCACCGGCGGCGCCGGGACTGCCGTCCCGGCCCGCTACCTCGGCACCTGGGAGGGCCAGGCCACCGGCCTCGACGGCAGCCTGCCCATGGGCACCTTCCGGCTCACCGTCCACCGGGCGTCCACCGGCGAGGAGTTGGGCCGGCTCACCCAGACCGACCAGCTCGGCGGCATCTGCACCGACATCCTCGTCCTCAAGCAGGTGACGAAGACCGGCATCGTCGCCACCTCGACCGGCGCCAAGGACAACCACGCCGGCTGCGACCCCGCCCCGCACCCCGTGGAGTTGACCCCCGTCGGCGACGACCTCCGGTACACCTCCGACAGCGCGGCGGAGGGCAACCCGGAGTCACGCATGTCGAAGGTCGGCTAGGTGACCGCCCCGCCCGACCTGCTCGTACTGGCCGTAGCCGCCCTGTGGGGCGCCGCCACCGGCACCCTGCTGCCCCGCGCCGCCTACCGCTTCGCCGCCCCCGACGAGGCCCCCTGGCACTCCCACTGCCCCGAGGGCCACCCCCTGCGGGGCTGGCTCGGCCGCCGGATCTGCACGGAGTGCGCCCACCGCCGGCCGCACGCCCCCTCGGTCTCCGTACCCCTCCTCGCCACCGCCACCGCCCTCACCTGCGCCCTCCTCGCCGTCGCCACCGGTACCCGTCCCGAGCTGGCCGTCTGGCTGCTGCTCGCCCCGGTGTGGGTGCTGCTGGCCGCCGTCGACCTGCGGGTACGCCGGCTGCCCGATCCGCTGACCCTCTCCTTGGCGGCCGGCGCACCCGCCCTGCTCGGCCTGGCCGCACTGCTCCCCGAACACGCCGGAGACTGGCTCACCGCCCTGTACGGCGGCCTCGCCCTCGGCGCCGGCTACTTCGTCCTGTACCTCGTCAACCCGGGCGCCATGGGCTTCGGCGACGTGAAGCTCGCCCTCGGCACGGGCGCCGTCCTCGGCTGGTACGGCTGGCCGACGGTCCTGCTCGGCACCTTCGCCGGGTTCCTGCTGGGCGCGCTGTACGGCGGCGCGCTCGTGCTGGCCCGGCGGGCGAACCGTGGAACGGCGATCCCCTTCGGGCCGTTCCTCCTCGCCGGAGCCTTCGCCGGACTCCTGATCGGCGCGTACACGGCCTGACGGCGGCCGCCCGAACCCGCTGGCGTAGGCTGGTTCGGTCCGTCCACAACCCTTGACGAAAGGGACGCCCGGTGACCGAGAAGGCCGACCTCGCTTCCGTTGATGTCACAGCCGTGCTCGACCGAGCGGCGGCGGGCGGACGCATCACGCCCGAGGAGGCGCTGGTCCTCTACCGCGACGCGCCCCTGCACGCGCTGGGTGCCGCCGCCGACGCCGTACGCCGCCGCAAGTACGCGGGCATCGAGCACATCGCGACGTACATCATCGAGCGCAACATCAACTACACGAACGTGTGCGTCACGGCGTGCAAGTTCTGCGCCTTCTACGCCGCCCCCAAGGACACCGAGAAGGGCTGGACCCGCGACCTCGACGACATCCTGCGCCGCTGCGCGGAGACCGTCGAGCTGGGCGGCACCCAGATCATGTTCCAGGGCGGTCACCACCCGGACTACGGCGTGGAGTACTACGAGAAGCACTTCGCCGCCATCAAGAAGGAGTTCCCGCAGCTCGTCATCCACAGCCTGGGGGCGAGCGAGGTCGAGCACATGGCCCGGATCAGCGGCGTGTCGGTCGAAGAGGCCATCACCCGTATCCACGCGGCCGGTCTGGACTCCTTCGCCGGCGCCGGCGCCGAACTCCTGCCCGAGCGCCCGCGCAAGGCCATCGCCCCGCTGAAGGAGTCCGGCGAGCGCTGGCTGGAGATCATGGAGACCGCGCACCGCCTCGGTGTCGAGTCGACGTCCACCATGCTCATGGGCACCGGCGAGACCAACGCCGAGCGCATCGAGCACCTGCGCATGATCCGCGACGTCCAGGACCGCACGGGCGGCTTCCGCGCCTTCATCCCGTACACCTACCAGCCCGAGAACAACCACCTGAAGGGCCGCACCCAGGCGACCCTCTTCGAGTACTTGCGGATGATCGCGATCGCCCGTCTGTTCCTCGACAACGTCCGGCACATCCAGGGCTCCTGGCTGACCACCGGCAAGGAGGTCGGTCAGCTGTCCCTGCACTACGGCGCGGACGACCTCGGCTCGATCATGCTGGAGGAGAACGTCGTCTCCTCCGCCGGCGCCAAGCACCGCTCCAACCGGCTGGAGATCATCGACCTCATCCGCAAGGCGGGCCGCGTCCCGGCGCAGCGCTCGACGACGTACGAGCACCTGGTCGTCCACGACGACCCGGCCGACGACCCCGTCGACGACCGCGTGGTCTCCCACATCTCCTCCACGGCCATCGAGGGCGGCACGGCTCACCCCGAACTGAAGCTGCTGGCCTCCAACTGAGCGCGCGTTGCTGACCATCCACACCGCGGACCTGCTGGTCACCGGCGACCCGCGGCGGTCGCCGATACCCGGGGGCGCGATCCTCGTCGAGGGCCGGGCGATCGCCTCCGTCGGCCCGTACGAGGAGCTGGCAGCCGCACACCCGCGGGCCCGGGTGCGACGCTGGCCGGGGCTCATCACCCCCGGCCTGCTGAACCCCTGCGGCCCCGAACTCCTGGAGCAGGCCTACCACCCCGACCCGCGCGAGGCCGCCGAACTCGGCACCGCGCCGATCACGGGCGAGGCCCTGGCCGGGCTCGGCATGACCGACGCGCGGTGGGGCGCCAGCGCCCGGCGCGGCGTGCAGCGGATGCTGGCACACGGCACCGTGGCGGTGGCCGGGTGCCTGTGGCGGCCCGCCGTGGTGGACGCGGTGCACCGCGTCGGGATGACGAGCGAGGAGCGGTTCGAGGACCCCGTGGGACCGCCGGACCTCGACCCGCTGGCCGGGCGGCGGTCCCTCACCGAGGCGATCCTCACCCCGCTCCCGTACGAGGGCCTGGACGCCACGTTCGCCGTGTTCGACGTGCCGGACGAGGCGACCCTCGTCGAACGCGGAGCCGGTACGTGCGTGGCGACCCTCATCGACGGCCGCCTCCTGTTCCGCCGCCGTTGACCGAACGCGGGTACTGCTGCTCTCCCGCATCCCGGTCCTCGTCGGGCCGAAGCCCCTTCCGCGCGGGCGGGCTGCAAGAATGGCGGCGTGACCCGCGCTTCCCTGAACAAGCAGCCGCACGAAGTCGCCTCGATGTTCGACGACGTGGCGGAACGGTACGACCTGACGAACGACGTGCTGTCGCTCGGCCAGGACCGGCGCTGGCGCAAGGAGGTGGCGAAGGCGGTCGACGCGCGTCCCGCGCAGAAGGTCCTCGACCTGGCGGCCGGTACGGCGACCTCCTCGCTGCCCTTCACGCGGACCGGCGCGTACGTCGTCCCCTGCGACTTCTCCACCGGGATGCTCCAGGTCGGCAAGAAGCGCAACCCGTGGCTGCCGTTCACGGCGGGCGACGCGACGAGGCTGCCGTTCCGCGACGACACCTTCGACGCCGTCACGATCTCCTTCGGTCTGCGCAACGTCCAGGACACGGACGCGGCCCTGCGCGAGATGTACCGGGTGACCCGGCCCGGCGGGCGCGTGGTGATCTGCGAGTTCTCACACCCGACGTGGCCGCCGTTCCGGACCGTGTACACGGAGTACCTGATGCGGGCGCTGCCGCCGGTCGCGCGCGCGGTCTCCTCGAACCCGGACGCCTACGTCTACCTCGCCGAGTCCATCCGCGCCTGGCCCGACCAGCCCGCGCTCGCCGAGCGGCTGCGCAAGGCGGGCTGGTCCAAGGTGGCCTGGCGCAACCTCTCCGGCGGTGTGGTCGCGCTGCACCGCGGCTTCAAGGAGAGCTGAGCCCGCCGCCGCTCAACGGTTGATCATCTCGAAGGCGTCCCCGGGCTCGCCCAGCTCGCGCTGCAGCCCGCCCGTGGGCGGCCGCGGGATGCGCGGCTCCCGCACACCCCCGCCCCCCTCGCCCTCACCGAAGTCGAACCACACGTACACCATGGAGTCCGGCGGAACCTCGGCGCCGGCCTGCGGATACTGGCGTACGACGTAGTCGACGACCGTGTGGTGGAAGTCCGGGCGGTCCGGCGCGTTGAGGAACAGGCCACGCGCCCGGGCCGTCTCGCGCGCGTCCACGGCCATCAGGCCGACCAGACGAGGAACGCGCACATCGGGTGTCTTGGGTGTTATGCGCACAGATGTCACCCCCAGCGGTAGGTGCAGGGTAACTCCGCCGCTGGGCACCCCGGAAGCGTCATGTCGCGTTCTGTAGCACTTGATTACTCACGGTTACAGGGTGCGGGTTGCCGGGTTGCTCGGTACTGGCTACGCGGGTTGCAACTCCAGCCGGTAGCAGTGCCCCTCCCGCGCCGAAGCGGGCGTCGTGAAGGTCTCCACGAGCCGCATCCCCAGGCGCTGGGTGACCGCGATGGAGCGAGCGTTGCGCGCGTCGACCATCGCCACCACGTGCGGCACTCCCGCCGCCCGCAGCCGCTTCAGGGTCTCCTCGGCGGCGGCCGTGGCGTACCCCCGCCCCCAGTGCGGCCGGCCGAGCCGCCAGCCGATCTCGATCTCGCCCGCCGGCCCCCACGCGTGCGGCCACGGCTGGGCCCCGGCGAAGCCGACCACCTCACCGGCGTCGTCCAGCACCGACCAGAGGCAGAAGCCGCGCTCCGCGTCGTGCCGCCGCTGGCGCGCGGTCAGTTCCTGGTAGGCCGACAACTCGGCGGCGCGGCCTCCCTGGAACTCCATGACCTCGGGGTCGGCGAAGACCCGGTGCCAGGTGAACGCGTCCTCGTCGGTGGGCACACGCAGCCGTACTGCGGGGAGAGCTCGGTTCACAGGGCAGCCCTTCAGCCGGGTGATCAATACTGCTGAATAGACTGCCCATGTCCAGTGCCGGTCGGCACGCACATTCCGAACCTTGGGGAGATCCCGCCGTGACCGTCGTGACTGAGCCCCTCTCCGAGAACACCGCCGATGTGATCGTCGTCGGCGCGGGGCCGGCCGGCTCCACCACCGCGTACCACCTCGCCAAGGCCGGACTCGACGTCCTGCTGCTGGAGAAGACCGAGTTCCCGCGCGAGAAGGTCTGCGGTGACGGCCTCACCCCGCGCGCGGTCAAGCAGCTCGTGGCCATGGGCATCGACATCTCCGAGGAGGCCGGCTGGCTGCGCAACAAGGGCCTGCGCATCATCGGCGGCGGCGTCCGCCTCCAGCTCGACTGGCCGGATCTCGCCTCCTTCCCGGACTACGGTCTGGTCCGCAAGCGCGACGACTTCGACGAGCAGCTCGCCCGCAACGCCCAGAAGGCGGGCGCCCGCCTCTACGAGCGCTGCAACGTCTCCGGCCCCGTCGTCGACGACCGCACCGGCCGCATCACCGGCGTGACCGCGAAGCTCGGCGAGGACAAGCGCGAGGTCACCTTCCACGCGCCGCTCGTCGTCGCCGCCGACGGCAACTCCACCCGCCTGTCCCTCGCGATGGGCCTGCACCGCCGCGAGGACCGCCCGATGGGCGTCGCGGTGCGCACGTACTTCACCTCCCCGCGCCACGACGACGACTATCTGGAGTCCTGGCTGGAGCTGTGGGACCGCCGCGGCCCCCAGGACCGCCTGCTGCCCGGCTACGGCTGGATCTTCGGCATGGGCGACGGCACCTCCAACGTCGGCCTCGGTGTCCTCAACACCTCCGCCGCCTTCAAGGAGCTGGACTGGCGCGAGATCCTCAAGGCCTGGTGCGCGTCCATGCCGGAGGACTGGGGCTACACCCCGGAGAACATGACCGGGCCGATCCGCGGCGCCGCCCTGCCCATGGCCTTCAACCGCCAGCCGCACTACACGCGCGGGCTGCTGCTCGTCGGCGACGCCGGCGGCCTGGTGAACCCCTTCAACGGCGAGGGCATCGCCTACGCCATGGAGTCCGGCCAGCTCGCCGCCGACGTCATCGTCCAGGCCCACGCGCGGGCCACGCCCGCCCAGCGCGAGATCGCCCTGCAGCGCTACCCGCGCGTGCTCAAGGACACCTACGGCGGCTACTACACGCTCGGCCGCGCCTTCGTGAAGCTCATCGGCAACCCGAAGGTCATGCAGATCGCCGCCCAGCGCGGCCTGACCCACCCGGTGCTGATGAAGTTCACCCTGAAGCTGCTGGCGAACCTCACCGACCCGACCGGCGGCGACGCGATGGACCGCATCATCAACGGCCTGAGCAAGGTGGCGCCGAAGGCGTGACTAGGCACTGAGCGCCGCAGCGTTGGCGGCCCGGCGGGCGTACACCTCGTCCCGCCGGGCCGCCATCTGCCGTAGCGCGTCCTTCTTCTCCCGGTGGGAGAGCCGGTCCAGGTAGAGGAAGCCCTCGAGGTGGTCGGTCTCGTGGGCGAGGCAGCGCGCGAAATACCCCGTTCCCTCAATGATGAGTGAAGTGCCGTCCTTGTCCTGTCCGCGGACGACGGCCCGCTCCGGGCGCGCCACGGCCATGACGGCGCCCGGCACCGACAGGCACCCCTCGCCGTCGTCGATCAGCCGCCGCCGGGCCGGTACGGGTGCCTCCAGCACCGGATTGACAATGTGTCCGACATGCCGGATTCCGTCATCATCGAGGCAGTCGTACACGAACAGCCGCAAATCGACCCCGACCTGATTCGCCGCCAGGCCGGCACCCTCGGCGACGTACAAGGTGCAGAACATGTCGTCGATCAGTGCGGCGAGGTCGGGCCCGAACTCGGTGACGTCCCGGCAGGGCCGGTGCAGGACGTCCTCCCCCACCTCGGTGATCCGGCGCACCGCCCCGCGCCCGGCCCCCGGCGCGTGGCGGGGGTAGTGGCCGACGGGATTTCCCTGGACGAACACGCGTGGCATCGCGCGGTCTCCTTCGCTCGTGGACGGACCGCCGTACGACGGCCCGCGCCGAGCATGCCAGGGGAGACGCGAGGGGTCAGGGAAGACGCAACGGGCGCCGGGGAAGGCGCGAGGGCCGCTGCCCCCGAGCGGCTGCGGCCCTGCGCGCGTGAGAGGTGTGCGGAGCGCTCAGAGCACTCGCACGGCGCCGGTGGGCGGGTCGTACGACAGCGGCTTCTCCACGACGCCGCTGGAGGGGTTCTGCGCGCCGACGAACATACCGTCGCCGACGTACACCGCCACGTGGTACGCGCTGCCCGCGCTGCCCCAGTACAGGATGTCGCCCGGCTGCAGGTTGCTCAGCGACACCTGGGTGCCGGCCGTGGACTGGTCCTGGGAGACGCGCGGCAGGCTGATGCCCACCTGCTTGAAGGCCGTCTGCACCAGGCCGGAGCAGTCGTAGGCGGACGGGCCGGTGGCCCCGGAGACGTACGCCTTGCCGATCTGCGCCTTCACGAAGGAGATGACGGCCGCGGCCGAACCCGTCGCCGTGGAGGTGGAGGTGGAGGTGCTCGTGGAGGTGCTGGTGCTCGCGGTGGTGGAGAGGGTCGTCCGCTCCGCGTTGCGCGAGGCCCGCGCGGCAGCCGCCTTGCGGGCGGCCTCCTGGGCCTTCTTCTTCGCCTCGGCCGCCTTCTGCTTGGCGTCCGCCAGGTCCGCCTTCGCCTGCTTCGCGGCGTTTGCGGCGGCCGCGTCACGCTCGGCCTGCAGCTCGTAGTTCGCGGCGGCCTGCTGCGTGGCGTCCGCGGACTGGGCGACCTGGGCGGCCAGGTCGGCCGTCAGGGTGGGCAGTTCAAGGGTCTGCGTCACCGGCTCGGCCGCGTTCGCCGAGCCGGACGCCCCGGCGACTGCCAGGGTGCCGAGGACGCCACCGGCAACTCCGGCCCGCATCGCGAGGGTCGACGCGCTGCGGCGGGGTTTCCGGTGGCTGCGTATGTGAGCGGTGTGGGACATGGGAACAACCGGTACCAGGGGCTCCTTCATATCTTCAAGAAACGTGTGCTCCGCCACAGTTGCTCAATCGAGACCCGGAATCCCGGGCGCGTCGTTCTTTATTGACGCCGTAACGGACATTGCGGACGCTCGCGATCAAGCCGTTGATCACGGTGTTTGATCATTTCGTCCGGATTGCCCCGCACCTACCACTGGTTGGGGTGGATGGCCAAGCCCCGTTCTCAGGCACCCCTCATGGATGTGGCGGAGGTCACGGAACGGTTACCGGAAGGGCGGCGTCCCGCGTGCGCGGCAGCTCGTGAACGCGTGCACGCGCCCGCCCCGCGTCCACACCTCGCCCCGCGCCTCCCTCTGATGTGTGAATGCGCCCCCCTACCAAGCCTCGGCGTCCAGCGCCAATTTGCATGCAACGGAACCCTCTTGATATGGAGACGACCCCTCCTGCCTGCGATGACAAGCGAAATTGTCACTTCTGGTGATCACCTGGACGCTTCGCGTACGAAGATCACCCATCATCCGACTTCATGATCCTTCGTCAGGTGGTGGAGATCACAAAGCTTGTGGAATACCCCGTGTCGCAGATCACAGAGCGTCGGGCATAAGATGCGAGGCAGTTGGGCTTGTGACCTGCTTCACATGTTCTCGATCTTCGCCGGGACGAGCGGGGTTCGTGGGACCCGTGAGGCGGACGTGAGCCCAGTGCAACCGCCAGCAGTCAGTGCCGACTGAGAGGAGCGAGGAGCGGTGAACGCGTATGCGCCCATCCTCGTACTGGGAGCCCTCGGGGCAGGCTTTGCGATCTTCTCCGTGGTCATGGCCACGCTGATCGGTCCGAAGCGGTACAACCGCGCCAAGCTCGAGGCCTACGAGTGCGGTATCGAGCCGACCCCCACGCCGGCCGGCGGCGGGCGCTTCCCCATCAAGTACTACCTGACGGCGATGCTCTTCATCGTCTTCGACATCGAGATCGTCTTCCTCTATCCCTGGGCCGTCACCTTCGACGCCCTGGGGATTTTCGGGCTCGTGGAGATGCTGCTCTTCGTGCTCACCGTCTTCGTCGCGTACGCGTACGTATGGCGGCGCGGCGGCCTGGAATGGGACTGAGGGGCCAATAAGACATGGGACTCGAAGAAAAGCTGCCGAGCGGCTTCCTGCTGACCACCGTCGAGCAGGCCGCGGGCTGGGTGCGCAAGGCGTCCGTCTTCCCGGCCACCTTCGGCCTGGCCTGCTGCGCCATCGAGATGATGACCACCGGCGCAGGCCGCTACGACCTCGCGCGCTTCGGCATGGAGGTCTTCCGCGGATCACCGCGCCAGGCGGACCTGATGATCGTCGCAGGCCGGGTCAGCCAGAAGATGGCGCCGGTCCTGAGGCAGGTCTACGACCAGATGCCCAACCCGAAGTGGGTGATCTCCATGGGCGTCTGCGCCTCCTCGGGCGGCATGTTCAACAACTACGCGATCGTCCAGGGCGTCGACCACATCGTCCCGGTCGACATCTATCTCCCCGGCTGCCCGCCCCGGCCCGAGATGCTGATGGACGCGATCCTCAAGCTCCACCAGAAGATCCAGTCCTCCAAGCTCGGCGTCAACGCCGAGGAAGCGGCCCGCGAGGCGGAGGAGGCGGCGCTCAAGGCCCTGCCCACGATCGAGATGAAGGGGCTGCTGCGGTGAGCGACGCGAACGGCACCCACGGCGTGAACGGGTCCGCGAACGGGGTCAACCCCGAGAAGGACCTCGCCGCCTCCAACCTCCCCGGCCGGCGCGGCCAGGGCGGCGAGGAGATCCGCGTCCAGCGCGGCATGTTCGGCGCCAACAACGGCGGCGACACCTCCGGCTACGGCGGCCTGGTCCGCTCGGTCCGACTCCCGGGACCGGCGAGCAGGCCCTACGGCGGCTGGTTCGACGAGGTCGCCGACGAGCTGGAGGGCGCCCTGGAGGAACAGGGACTCCTCCCGGACAACGCCATCGAGAAGACGGTCGTCGACCGCGGCGAGATCACCTTCCACATCGAGCGCGAGCACCTGCTCCGCGTCGCCCGCACCCTGCGCGACGACCCCGCCCTGCGCTTCGAGCTGTGCACCGGGGTCAGCGGCGTCCACTACCCGCACGACAAGGGCCGCGAGCTGCACGCCGTCTACCACCTGCGCTCGATCACCCACAACCGGCTCATCCGCCTCGAGGTCAGCGCCCCCGACAGCGACCGGCGCGTCCCGTCCCTGGTCTCCGTCTACCCGACCAACGACTGGCACGAGCGCGAGACCTACGACTTCTTCGGGATCGTCTTCGACGGTCACCCGGCCCTGACGCGGATCATGATGCCGGACGACTGGCAGGGCCATCCGCAGCGCAAGGACTACCCCCTCGGCGGCATCCCCGTCGAGTACAAGGGCGCCCAGATCCCGGCTCCCGACCAGCGGAGGTCGTACTCGTGAGCACGCAGTCAGCATCCGCCGAATCCGCCGCGTCGGCCGCCTCGGCACGCGAGACCACCGAGGGCACCGTCTACACGGTCACCGGTGGCGACTGGGACGAGATCGTCCAGTCCGCGGCCCGCGCCGACGACGAGCGCATCGTCGTCAACATGGGTCCCCAGCACCCCTCCACCCACGGGGTGCTCCGGCTGATCCTGGAGATCGAGGGCGAGACGGTCACCGAGGCCCGCTGCGGCATCGGCTACCTGCACACCGGCATCGAGAAGAACCTCGAGTACCGCACGTGGACGCAGGGCACCACCTTCGTCACGCGCATGGACTACCTGACGTCCTTCTTCAACGAGACCGCCTACTGCCTCGCCGTCGAGAAGCTCCTCGGCATCGAGGACCAGATCACCGAGCGCGCCAAGATCATCCGGGTGCTCCTGATGGAGCTGAACCGGCTCTCCTCCCATCTGGTGTGCATCGCCACCGGCGGCATGGAGCTCGGCGCCACCACGATCATGATCTACGGATTCCGTGATCGTGAAATGATTCTCGACATCTACGAGCTGGTCACGGGCCTGCGGATGAACCACGCGTACATCCGGCCCGGCGGACTCGCCCAGGACCTGCCACCCGGCGCGGTGGACCAGATCCGCGAGTTCGTGAAGAAGATGAACAAGAACCTCCCGGAGTACGACAAGCTCGCCACCGGGAACCCCATCTTCAAGGCCCGCATGCAGGACATCGGCTACCTCGACCTCGCCGGCTGCATGGCCCTCGGCGCGACCGGCCCCATCCTGCGCTCCACCGGCCTCCCGCACGACCTGCGCAAGGCACAGCCGTACTGCGACTACGAGACGTACGACTTCGACGTCCCGACCGCCGACACCTGCGACGCCTACGGACGCTTCCTGATCCGCCTGGAGGAGATGCGCCAGTCGCTCAGGATCGTCGAACAGTGCCTGGACCGGCTCCAGCCCGGCCCGGTCATGGTCGCCGACAAGAAGATCGCCTGGCCCGCCCAGCTCGCCCTGGGACCGGACGGACTGGGCAACTCCCTCGACCACATCAAGAAGATCATGGGCACCTCCATGGAGGCCCTGATCCACCACTTCAAGCTGGTGACCGAGGGATTCCGCGTCCCGCCGGGACAGGCGTACGCGGCTGTCGAGTCGCCCAAGGGCGAACTCGGTGTGCACGCCGTCTCCGACGGCGGCACCCGCCCCTACCGGGTCCACTTCCGCGACCCGTCCTTCACCAACCTGCAGGCCATGGCGGCGATGTGCGAAGGCGGCCAGGTCGCCGACGTGATCGTCGCCGTCGCGTCCATCGACCCCGTGATGGGAGGCGTCGACCGGTGACCACCAGTTCCTCGGAGCGGGGCGTCAGCCTGGGCATGCCCGAACTGCCCGCCCCCGCGTACCCGGACGACGTACGCGCCCGGCTGGAGACGGACGCGCGCGAGGTGATCGCGCGCTACCCCGACTCCCGGTCCGCCCTGCTGCCGCTGCTCCACCTCGTGCAGTCGGAGGAGGGCCACGTCACGCGCACCGGGATGCAGTTCTGCGCGGACATGCTCGGCCTTACCACGGCCGAGGTCACCGCCGTCGCCACGTTCTACTCGATGTACCGGCGCAGGCCCTCCGGTGACTACCAGGTGGGTGTGTGCACGAACACTCTGTGCGCGGTGATGGGCGGCGACGCGATCTTCGAAGAGCTCCAGGAGCATCTGGGCCTCGGCAACGGTGAGACCACCGACGACGGCAAGATCACCCTGGAGCACATCGAGTGCAACGCGGCCTGCGACTTCGCGCCCGTCGTGATGGTCAACTGGGAGTTCTTCGACAACCAGACGCCGGGCAGCGCCAAGCGCCTGGTCGACGACCTGCGCGCGGGCAGGCCCGTGGAGCCCACGCGCGGGGCGCGCCTGTGCACCTTCAAGGAGACCGCGCGGATTCTGGCCGGCTTCCCCGACGAGCGGCCCGGGGCCGTCGAGGAGGGCGGCAGTGCGGGACCCGCGTCACTGGTGGGCCTTCGCCTGGCAAGGGGAGAGGCCGCACCCGCGCGCGTGGTCCATCCGCGCGACGGCGGTCCGCATGACGAACCGCGGGACCGGGTGCACGAGCCGTCGCCGGCCGAGCACCTCAGTTCTCATGACGCGCCGCAGGAGACATCGGCCTCCGACCCCGCCCACCCGGCAGGGCCTACCGCCGAGGAGGGGGAGTGATGACCGTGGCACCCGACCTGAAGGACACGAGCCCCGAGAAGCTGCTCGCACCCGTGCTGTCGGCCTTCTGGGACGAGGACCGGTCCTGGACTCTGGACGTCTACCGGAGGCACGAAGGGTACGAGGGACTCCGCAAGGCGCTCGCCATGTCGCCGGACGACCTGATCGCGTACGTCAAGGACTCGGGTCTGCGCGGGCGCGGCGGCGCGGGATTCCCGACGGGGATGAAGTGGCAGTTCATTCCCCAGGGGGATGGAAAACCGCACTATCTAGTTGTCAACGCCGACGAGTCGGAGCCCGGGACCTGCAAGGACATCCCGCTCCTCTTCGCGAACCCGCACAGCCTCATCGAGGGCATTGTGATCGCGTGCTATGCCATCCGGTCGTCGCATGCCTTCATCTATCTGCGGGGTGAAGTCGTCCCTGTGCTGCGGCGGTTGCACGAGGCCGTGCGCGAGGCCTACGCGGCGGGCTACCTCGGCGAGAACATCCTGGGCAGCGGACTCGACCTCCAGCTCACCGTGCACGCGGGTGCGGGCGCGTACATCTGCGGTGAGGAGACCGCACTGCTGGACTCGCTCGAAGGCCGCCGTGGTCAACCGCGGCTCCGTCCCCCCTTCCCTGCGGTGGAAGGCCTCTACGCCTGTCCGACTGTTGTGAACAACGTCGAGTCCATCGCGTCGGTTCCCGCGATCCTGAAAAACGGGAAAGAATGGTTCAGGTCGATGGGCAGCGAGAAGTCCCCGGGCTTCACGCTCTACTCGCTCAGCGGCCACGTCGCGAGCCCCGGCCAGTACGAGGCCCCGCTCGGCATCACGCTCCGCCAGCTCCTCGACATGAGCGGCGGCATGCGCCCCGGCCACCGGCTGAAGTTCTGGACGCCGGGCGGCTCCTCGACGCCGATGTTCACCGACGAGCACCTCGACGTCCCCCTCGACTACGAAGGGGTCGGCGCCGCGGGTTCCATGCTCGGCACCAAGGCCCTGCAGTGCTTCGACGAGACGACCTGCGTGGTGCGGGCGGTGACCCGCTGGACCGAGTTCTACGCCCACGAGTCCTGCGGCAAGTGCACCCCCTGCCGTGAAGGGACCTACTGGCTGGTGCAGTTGATGCGGGACATCGAGGCCGGCAAGGGCACCATGTCCGACCTCGACAAGTTGAACGACATCGCCGACAACATCAACGGCAAGTCCTTCTGCGCCCTCGGTGACGGCGCCGCATCCCCGATCTTCTCCTCGCTGAAGTACTTCCGCGAGGAGTACGAGCAGCACATCACGGGCCGGGGCTGCCCCTTCGACCCGGCCAAGTCGACGGCCTGGGCGGACCGCCCGGAGGTGAACGCATGACCGTGACCACCAGCGCCCCCACAGGAGGGGGAGAGGCGGCGGTCCCGCCGGAGGACCTCGTCACGCTGACGATCGACGGCGCCGAGATCAGCGTGCCCAAGGGCACCCTGGTCATCCGGGCCGCCGAACAGCTCGGCATCGAGATCCCGCGGTTCTGCGACCACCCCCTCCTGGACCCGGCCGGCGCCTGCCGCCAGTGCATCGTCGAGGTCGAGGGCCAGCGCAAGCCCATGGCGTCGTGCACCATCACCTGCACGGACGGCATGGTGGTGAAGACCCACCTCACCTCGCCGGTCGCCGAGAAGGCCCAGCACGGTGTGATGGAGCTGCTCCTCATCAACCACCCGCTGGACTGCCCGGTCTGCGACAAGGGCGGCGAGTGCCCGCTGCAGAACCAGGCCATGTCCCACGGCAACGCCGAATCCCGGTTCGAGGGCCGCAAGCGGACCTACGAGAAGCCCGTGCCGATCTCGACGCAGGTGCTGCTCGACCGCGAGCGGTGCGTGCTGTGCGCCCGCTGCACCCGCTTCTCCAACCAGATCGCCGGCGACCCCATGATCGAACTGATCGAGCGGGGCGCGCTGCAGCAGGTCGGCACCGGCGAGGGCGACCCGTTCGAGTCGTACTTCTCCGGCAACACCATCCAGATCTGCCCCGTCGGCGCGCTCACCTCGGCGGCCTACCGGTTCCGCTCCCGCCCGTTCGACCTGGTCTCCTCGCCGTCGGTGTGCGAGCACTGCGCGGGCGGCTGCGCCACCCGCACCGACCACCGGCGCGGCAAGGTCATGCGGCGGCTCGCCGCCAACGACCCCGAGGTCAACGAGGAGTGGATCTGCGACAAGGGACGCTTCGCGTTCCGCTACGCACAGCTCAAGGACCGCCTCGACACCCCGCTCGTACGCAACGCGGACGGCGCCCTGGAGCCCGCCTCCTGGCCCGAGGCATTGGAAGCGGCCGCGCGCGGGCTGACCGCCGCCCGCTCCCGGGCCGGCGTCCTCGTCGGCGGCCGGCTGACCGTCGAGGACGCCTACGCCTACAGCAAGTTCGCGCGTGTGGCGCTCGCCACGAACGACATCGACTTCCGCGCGCGCGTGCACAGCAGCGAGGAGGCCGACTTCCTGGCGTCCCGGGTGGCGGGCCGCGGCCGTGACCTCGACGGTACGGGCGTCACGTACACCTCCCTGGAGAAGGCGCCCGCCGTCCTGCTCGTCGGATTCG
This sequence comes from Streptomyces sp. NPDC030798, assembly GCF_055572275.1. NCBI lineage: Bacteria > Bacillati > Actinomycetota > Actinomycetes > Kitasatosporales > Streptomycetaceae > Streptomyces > Streptomyces sp. NPDC030798. The sequence goes on from NZ_JBVIDR010000019.1 coordinate 105,347, forward strand.
AGTCGGAGGAGGAGGCGCCCGGCGTCTTCCTGCGGCTGCGCAAGGCCTGGCGCAAGCACAAGCAGCAGGTGTACGCCCTGGCCACGCACGCCACTCGCGGCCTGGAGAAGGCGGGCGGCACCCTGCTGCCGGCCGCCCCCGGCACCGAGACCGAGTGGCTGGACGCCCTCGCGAGCGGCGTCGGCCTGGAGGAGCCCGGCACCAAGGCCGCGGAGGCCCTGCGCACCGACGGCGCCGTCATCGTCGTGGGCGAGCGGCTCGCGGCGGTCTCCGGTGGCCTCACCGCCGCCGTACGGGCCGCTGCCGCGACCGGTGCCCGGCTGGTCTGGATCCCGCGGCGCGCCGGTGAGCGCGGCGCCGTCGAGGCCGGCGCGCTGCCCTCGCTGCTGCCGGGCGGCCGCCCGGCGACCGACCCGCGCGCGCGGGAGGAGGTCGCCGCCGCCTGGGGCCTCGCCGAACTGCCGCTGCGCTACGGCCGCGACACGCACCAGATCGTCGAGGCGGCCGCCACCGGCGAACTGTCCGCTCTCGTGGTCGCCGGTGTAGAGGTCGCCGACCTGCCCGACCCGGCACGCGCGCGTGAAGCGCTCGACAGCGTCGGCTTCCTGGTGTCGCTCGAACTGCGGCCCAGCGAGGTCACCGAACGCGCCGACGTCGTCCTGCCGGTCGCCGCGGTCGCCGAGAAGGCGGGCACCTTCCTCAACTGGGAAGGCCGAGTCCGCTTCTTCGAAGCCGCTCTCAAACCCGACCAGATGACCCGCCGCATCGCCCCCACCGACGGACGCGTGCTGCAGATGCTGGCCGACGCCATGGACGTCCACCTGGGCCTGCCGGACCTGCGCACCACGCGCGCGGAGATCGACCGGCTCGGCGCCTGGGACGGCCCGCGGGCCGCCGAGCCCAGGGAGTCCGCGGGCGCGCTGCCCCGCCCGGCCGCCGGTGAGGCCGTACTCGCCGGGCACCGGCTGCTGCTCGACCACGGCGTCCTGCAGGAGGGCGACGAGGCGCTCGCCGGCACCCGGCACGCCGCACGCGCGCGTGTGTCGCCCGCGACGGCCGCCGAGTCGGGCGTCGCGAACGGCGACGTCCTCGCCGTCACCGGCCCGGCCGGCACCACCGAACTCCCGCTCCAGATCACCGAGATGCCCGACCGCGTGGTCTGGCTCCCGCTGAACTCCGTCGGCTCGGGCGTCGCCTCCGACACCGGAGCGGTGCCCGGCTCCCTCGTCCGCATCGGCCCGGCGGCAGTCGCCGAAGAGGCCCCCAAGGAGGTGGAGGCATGAGCCCGTACCTCGCCGCTGAAGACCTCTCGATGTTCGGCCGCGACCCCTGGTGGCTGGTCGTCGTCAAAGCGGTGTTCTGCTTCGCCTTCCTGATGGTGACCGTGCTGTTCTCCATCGTCTGGGAGCGCAAGGTCGTCGCCTGGATGCAGCTGCGCATCGGCCCCAACCGGCACGGCCCCTGGGGCATGCTCCAGTCGCTCGCCGACGGCGTGAAGCTGATGCTCAAGGAAGACCTCATCGTCAAGCGCGCGGACAAGGTGGTCTACATCCTCGCGCCGATCGTCGCGGCCATCCCGGCCTTCATGGCGATCGCGGTGATCCCGTTCGGACCGGCCGGCAACGAGATCTCGATCTTCGGCCACCGCACCACGATGCAGCTCACCGACCTGCCGATCGCGATGCTCTACATCCTCGCGGTCGCCTCGGTCGGGATCTACGGCATCGTCCTGGCGGGTTGGAGTTCTGGATCCACCTACCCGCTGCTCGGTGGCCTCCGCTCCTGCGCGCAGATGATCTCCTACGAGATCGCCATGGGCGCAGCGTTCGCCTCCGTGTTCCTCTACTCGGGGTCGATGTCGACCTCCACGATCGTGGAGCAGCAGCATGACCGCTGGTACATCCTCCTGCTGCCGGTCTCCTTCATCCTCTACATCGTCACGATGGTCGGCGAGACCAACCGCGCCCCCTTCGACATGCCGGAGTCCGAGGGCGACCTGGTCGGCGGCTTCAACACCGAGTACTCGTCCATCAAGTTCGCGATGTTCATGCTCGCCGAGTACGTCAACATGGTGACCGTCTCGGCCGTGTCGACCACGCTGTTCCTCGGCGGCTGGCGGGCGCCCTGGCCGATCAGCACCTTCTGGGAGGGCGCGAACCACGGCTGGTGGCCGCTGCTGTGGTTCGTCATCAAGGTCCAGTTGCTGCTGTTCTTCTTCATCTGGCTCCGCGGCACCCTCCCGCGGGTGCGCTACGACCAGCTGATGAAGCTCGGCTGGAAGGTCCTCATCCCGGTCTCCGTGACCTGGCTGATGCTGGTCGCGACCGTCCGGGCCCTGCGCAACGAGAACTACGACTTCGCCGACATCGCCCTCTACGTGGGCGGCGCGGTCCTCGCCCTGCTGCTGATCTCCTTCGTCGCCGACCTGTTCCGCGAGAAGGCGCAGACGACCGAACCGCCCGCCCAGCCGGCCGGATTCGACCCGATGGCGGGCGGATTCCCCGTTCCGCCGCTGCCCGGACAGGAGCTGCCCCCGGTGCCCAGGCGCCGCTCGCGCCAGGAGCGGGAGCTGATTGTCAGTGGTGGGCCCGACACTGTCAGTGACGGATCTACGGATGGAAAGGAGGCGTCCGATGGCTGAGGAACAGAAGGACACCAAGCCCGGTTTCCTGAACCCCGTCGCCGGCTTCGGCGTGACCTTCAAGGCCATGTTCAAGAAGCGGCTGACCGAGCAGTACCCGGAGCAGAAGAAGACCACGGCCCCGCGGTTCCACGGACGGCACCAGCTCAACCGCCATCCGGACGGCCTGGAGAAGTGCGTCGGCTGCGAGCTGTGCGCCTGGGCCTGCCCCGCCGACGCCATCTACGTGGAGGGCGCCGACAACACCGACGAGGAGCGCTACTCGCCGGGCGAGCGGTACGGCCGCGTCTACCAGATCAACTACGCCCGCTGCATCCTGTGCGGCCTGTGCATCGAGGCGTGCCCCACGCGCGCGTTGACGATGACCAACGAGTTCGAACTGGCCGACTCCAGCCGCGCCAACCTCATCTACACCAAGGAGCAGCTGCTCGCCGGCCTCGAGGAGGGCATGGTCGACACGCCCCACGCGATCTTCCCGGGGACCGACGAGCAGGACTACTACCGGGGCCTGGTGACGGAGGCCGCGCCGGGCACCGTACGGCAGGTCGCCGTCTCCAAGGGCGAGGTGGTGCAGGAGGCCGACTCCACCTTCGGTGAGACCGAGCCGGCGTCGGAGAAGGTGATCCGCCGATGAGCGCACAGCAGCTTGCCGCCTACACCACCTCCACCGGTGAGGCCTTCCAGTTCTGGGTCCTCGGCACGGTCGCGGTGATCGGCGCCCTGGGCACCGTCTTCATGAGGAAGGCCGTGCACAGCGCGCTGTGCCTCGCCGGAACCATGATCGTCCTGGCGGTGTTCTACCTCGCCAACGGCGCCTACTTCCTGGGGATCGTGCAGATCGTCGTCTACACCGGCGCGATCATGATGCTGTTCCTGTTCGTGGTGATGCTCGTCGGCGTGACGGCCGCGGACTCGCTGAAGGAGACCATCAAGGGCCAGCGCTGGCTGGCCCTTCTGTGCGGGGTCGGCTTCGGCGTCCTGCTTTTCGCGGGCATCGGGAACGCCTCCCTGAAGGAGTTCAACGGCACGGGCCAGGCGAACGCGAACGGCAACGTGCAGGGACTCGCCTCCCTCATCTTCAGCAAGTACGTCTTCGCGTTCGAAGTCACCGGCGCCCTGCTGATCACGGCCGCGGTCGGCGCCATGGTGCTCACCCACCGCGAGCGCACCGAGCGCGCGAAGACCCAGCGCGAGCTGTCCGAGCAGCGCATCCGCGAGGGCAAGCACGTCCCGCCGCTGCCCGCCCCCGGTGTCTACGCCCGGCACAACGCCGTGGACATCGCGGGTCTGCTGCCCGACGGCACCCCCGCCGAGCTGACCGTCAACAAGACGCTGCGCGAGCGTGGCCAGATCCGTGACGTGTCGGCGGAGGCGCTCAACGACCTCCGCGCGCTGGAGCAGCGCGCCGAGGAGCGTCTGGAGCGCAAGCAGATCGAGCCGGCGACGTACAAGCGGGCCGAGGAGGCGTCGAAGTGAACCCCGTCAACTACCTCTATCTCGCTGCCCTGTTGTTCACCATCGGCGCGACCGGAGTTCTGATCCGGCGCAACGCGATCGTCGTGTTCATGTGCATCGAGCTGATGCTCAACGCCTGCAACCTCGCGTTCGTCACCTTCTCCCGGATGCACGGCAATCTCGACGGCCAGATCATCGCCTTCTTCACGATGGTCGTCGCCGCCGCGGAGGTCGTGGTGGGCCTCGCGATCATCGTGTCGCTGTTCCGTACCCGCCACTCGGCCTCGGTCGACGACGCCAGCCTGATGAAGCTGTAAGGGGTCGGAAGAATCGTGGAGAACCTGATCGCGCTGCTCATCGCGGCGCCCCTGCTCGGAGCGGCCGTCCTCCTGGTCGGCGGCCGGCGGCTGGACGCCGTCGGCCACTGGATCGGCACGCTGCTGTCCACCGCCTCCTTCGTGTTCGGCCTGATCCTCTTCGCCGACCTGCTCGGCAAGAACGCCGAGCACCGCACCCTGACCCAGCACCTGTGGACGTGGATCTCGGTCGGCAGCTTCCAGGCGGACGTCACCTTCCGCCTCGACCAGCTGTCGATGACGTTCGTTCTGCTCATCACGGGCGTCGGCTCACTGATCCACCTCTACTCGGTCGGGTACATGGAGCACGACGAGCGGCGCCGCCGCTTCTTCGGCTACCTGAACCTGTTCCTCGCGGCGATGCTGCTCCTCGTCCTCGCCGACAACTACCTGCTGCTGTACGTCGGCTGGGAAGGCGTCGGCCTCGCCTCGTACCTCCTGATCGGTTTCTGGCAGCACAAGCCCAGCGCCGCGACGGCCGCGAAGAAGGCCTTCCTGGTCAACCGCGTCGGCGACATGGGCCTGTCGATCGCGATCATGCTGATGTTCACCACCTTCGGCAGCTTCGCCTTCGGCCCGGTCCTCAGCCACACCGGTGACACCTCCGAGGGCAAGCTCACCGCGATCGGCCTGATGCTGCTGCTCGCCGCCTGCGGCAAGTCCGCCCAGGTGCCGCTGCAGTCCTGGCTCGGCGACGCCATGGAGGGCCCGACCCCGGTCTCGGCCCTGATCCACGCGGCGACGATGGTGACCGCGGGCGTGTATCTCATCGTCCGCTCCGGAGCCATCTTCAACGCCGCCCCGGACGCCCAGCTCGCGGTCACGGTGGTCGGTGCGGTCACGCTCCTCTTCGGTGCGATCGTCGGTTGCGCCAAGGACGACATCAAGAAGGCGCTGGCCGGCTCGACCATGTCGCAGATCGGCTACATGGTGCTGGCCGCGGGTCTCGGCCCCATCGGCTACGTCTTCGCGATCATGCACCTGGTGACGCACGGCTTCTTCAAGGCCGGGCTGTTCCTCGGCGCCGGCTCGGTCATGCACGGCATGAACGACGAGGTCGACATGCGCAAGTACGGCGGTCTGCGCAAGTACATGCCGGTCACCTTCATCACGTTCGGCCTCGGCTACCTCGCCATCATCGGCTTCCCGGGTCTGTCCGGCTTCTTCTCCAAGGACAAGATCATCGAGGCGGCCTTCGCCAAGGGCGGCACCGAGGGCTGGATCCTCGGCGGCGCGGCCCTGCTCGGCGCTGCCATCACCGCCTTCTACATGACGCGCGTGATGCTGATGACGTTCTTCGGAGAAGAGCGCTGGCGTCACGCCGGCACCCCGTCTCCGGCCGAACCGAGCGTGGAGCCCGCCGCCGAGACCCGCGGCGAGCACGCCGAGCCGCACCCGCACGAGTCGCCGAAGGTCATGACGATCCCGATGATCGTGCTGGCCGTCGGATCGGTCTTCGCCGGTGGCTTCTTCAGCATCGGCGACCGCTTCCTGCACTGGCTGGAGCCGGTGACCGGCCACAGCGAGGGCAACTCGCCGCTCAGTGCCGCGGCGGTCACCGGCGCGACCATGGTCTGCCTGGTGATCGGCGTCGCCATCGCCTGGGCGCAGTACGGCCGCAGGCCCGTCCCGGCCGTCGCCCCGCGCGGCTCGCTGCTCACCCGGGCCGCCCGCCGCGACCTGCTCCAGGACGACTTCAACCACGTCGTCCTCGTCCGCGGAGGCGAGCACCTGACGCGCTCCCTGGTGTACGTCGACCACACCCTGGTCGACGGTGTCGTCAACGGCACGGCGGCCGGCTTCGGCGGGCTGTCCGGGCGGTTGCGCCGAGTCCAGAACGGCTTCGCCCGCTCCTACGCGGTCTCGATGTTCGGCGGTGCGGCACTCCTGGTCGCCGCGACCCTGCTGATGAGGGCGGTCTGATACCGATGTCCTTTCCTCTGCTGACAGCGACGGCGGCGCTCCCGGCGCTCGGGGCCGTCGCCACGGCCGCCGTACCGGCCGCGCGGCGCACCGCCGCCAAGTGGCTGGCGCTGGTCGTCTCGCTCGCCACGCTCGCCCTGGCGATCACCGTCCTGGTCCGCTTCGACCCGGGTGGCGCCCGCTACCAGCTCGCCGAGTCGCATGCCTGGATCGCGGACTTCGGCGTCCGCTACGAACTGGGCGTGGACGGCATCGCGGTGGCGCTGATCGCGCTGACCGCCCTGCTGATCCCGTTCATCATCCTCGCCGGCTGGCACGACGCCGATCCGCTGGAGACCGGCAGCCGCCGCTGGCGGCCCACGCAGGGCTTCTTCGCGCTGATCCTCGCCGTCGAGGCGATGGTGATCATCTCCTTCGAGGCCACCGACGTCTTCCTCTTCTACATCTTTTTCGAAGCCATGCTCATCCCGATGTACTTCCTCATCGGCGGCTTCGGGGACCGTGCCCACGAGCACGGCGAGGAGACGGCCTCGACGCAGCGGTCGTACGCGGCGGTGAAGTTCCTGCTCTACAACCTGGTCGGCGGACTGATCATGCTGGCCGCGGTGATCGGCGTCTACGTGGTCGCCGGGAACTTCTCGCTCCAGGAGATCGCCCACGCGCGCGCGACCGGCTCGCTGCACATGGCGACCAGCACGGAACGCTGGCTCTTCCTCGGCTTCTTCTTCGCCTTCGCGGTGAAAGCGCCGCTGTGGCCGCTGCACACCTGGCTGCCCAACGCCATGCAGGAGTCCACCGCCCCGGTCGCCGTCCTCATCACCGCCGTCGTCGACAAGGTGGGCACCTTCGCGATGCTCCGCTTCTGCCTCCAGCTCTTCCCGGAGGCGTCGAAGTGGGCGACACCCGTCATCCTCGTCCTGGCGCTGATCAGCATCATCTACGGCGCGCTGCTCGCCGTCGGCCAGCGGGACATCAAGCGCCTGGTGGCCTACGCGTCCATCTCGCACTTCGGCTTCATCATCATGGGCATCTTCGCGATGACCAGCCAGGGCCAGTCCGGGGCCACGCTCTACATGGTCAACCACGGCATCTCCACGGCCGCGCTGCTGCTGGTCGTCGGCTTCCTGATCTCGCGGCGGGGCTCGCGGCTCATCTCCGACTACGGCGGTGTGCAGAGGGTCGCCCCGGTGCTCGCCGGCACCTTCCTGATCGGTGGCCTCGCCACGCTCTCGCTGCCCGGCCTTGCGCCGTTCGTGAGCGAGTTCCTGGTTCTGGTCGGCACGTTCACGCGCTACCCGGTGATCGGCATCATCGCCACCTTCGGCATCGTCCTCGCGGCGCTCTACGTCCTCGTCCTGTACCAGCGGACGATGACGGGCCCGGTGAAGCCGCAGGTCTCCGCGATGCCCGACCTGAGGGTGCGCGAGCTGGTGGTCGTCGCGCCGCTGATCGCGCTGCTGATCTTCCTGGGCGTCTACCCGAAGCCGGTGACGGACATCGTCAACCCGGCGGTCAAGCAGACCATGTCCGACGTACACAAGAAGGACCCCAAGCCCGAGGTGGAGGCGGCCAAGTGAGCGCAGTAGCCGTCCACAGCCTGTGGACAACCGCGGCCGATCCGATCTCGAAGATCGACGCGCCGAAGATCGAATACGGACAGCTGTCGCCGACCCTGATCGTCCTCGGCGCGGCGCTGGTCGGGGTGCTGGTCGAGGCCTTCGTCCCGCGCAGGTCCCGCTACTACGCGCAGGTGTTCGTCTCCGTCGTAGCGTTGTGCGCCGCGTTCGCCGCGGTCGTCGCACTCGCGGCCGACGGGTACGGCACCACGAAAGCGCACATCGCGGCCATGGGGGCGATCGCGGTCGACGGACCGTCCCTGTTCCTGCAGGGCACGATCCTGCTGGCCGGCCTGGTCGGCCTGTTCACCTTCGCCGAGCGGCGCCTGGACCCGGCGGCGCACGGCAACCGGGTCGACTCCTTCGCCGCCCAGGCCGCGTCCGTGCCGGGCAGCGACAGCGAGCAGGCCGCGGTGAAGGCCGGCTTCGCCACGACCGAGGTCTTCCCGCTGCTGCTCTTCGCGATCGGCGGCATGCTGGTGTTCCCCTCGGCCAACGACCTGCTGACGCTGTTCGTGGCCCTGGAGGTCTTCTCCCTGCCGCTGTACCTGCTGTGCGCCCTGGCCCGCCGCAAGCGGCTGATGTCGCAGGAGGCCGCGGTCAAGTACTTCCTGCTCGGCGCGTTCGCCTCGGCGTTCACCCTGTTCGGCATCGCCCTGCTGTACGGCTACGCGGGCTCGGTGTCGTACGCGCGCATCGCACAGGTCGTCGACGGCACCGCCACGAGCATCGACCCGGCGCTCGCCAACACCATGGGCAACGACGCGCTGCTGCTGATCGGCGCCGCCATGATCGTGATGGGCCTGCTGTTCAAGGTGGGCGCGGTGCCGTTCCACATGTGGACGCCCGACGTCTACCAGGGCGCGCCGACCCCGGTCACCGGCTTCATGGCGGCAGCGACGAAGGTGGCGGCCTTCGGCGCGCTGCTGCGCCTGCTCTACGTCGTCCTGCCCGGCATGCGCTGGGACTGGCGGCCGGTCATGTGGGCGGTGGCGATCGTCACCATGCTGGGCGGTGCGATCGTCGCCATCACGCAGACCGACATCAAGAGGCTGCTGGCGTACTCGTCCATCGCGCACGCCGGATTCATCCTCGCGGGTGTCATCGCGACCTCGAAGGACGGCGTGTCCTCCGTCCTGTTCTACCTGGCCGGGTACTCGTTCGTGACGATCGGCGCCTTCGCGGTGGTCACGCTGGTGCGGGACGCGGGCGGCGAGGCGACGCACCTGTCGAAGTGGGCGGGCCTCGGCCGCCGCTCGCCGCTGGTGGCGGCGGTGTTCGCGGTGTTCCTGCTGGCCTTCGCCGGTATCCCGCTGACCTCCGGGTTCGCCGGTAAGTTCGCCGTGTTCAAGGCGGCGGCGGACGGCGGCGCGGCCCCGCTGGTCGTGATCGGTGTGATCTCCTCGGCGATCGCCGCGTTCTTCTACATCCGGGTGATCGTGCTGATGTTCTTCAGCGAGCCCAAGCCGGACGGTCCCACCGTGGCCGTGCCCTCGCCGCTGACCATGACGGCGATCGGTGTCGGCGTGGCGGTCACACTCGTCCTCGGTGTGGCACCCCAGTACTTCCTGGACCTCGCGAGCCAGGCGGGAGTGTTCGTGCGCTGAGTCCCCCGCGGGCGGCACACGGCCCCGGTCCCTCCTCCGAGGAGCCGGGGCCGTCGCACGTGCGGGCTCTGGCCCGATGTGCTGATACGACAAGTTCTCGCACCTGTGGACAACGGGCAGGCCGTATCGGTGCGGGCGCCTATCGTGGACGCAGCGGTCGAGGAACGACGCACGGGGGACCGGTACCACGGGGGCACGACGATGAGCGCGACGGGCGGGATCAGCAAGATGCCAAGGATGACCGAGAGGCCGGAGGCGGCCGACAGCGAGGCGCTGGCCGCGCTGCACCGGGTCTTCGGATACGAGGCCTTCCGCGGCGAGCAGGAAGCGGTCATCGAGCATGTGGTGGCCGGCGGCGACGCCGTCGTCCTCATGCCGACCGGCGGCGGCAAGTCGCTCTGCTACCAGATCCCGGCCCTGGTCAGACCGGGTACGGGCGTGGTGATCTCCCCGCTGATCGCGCTGATGCAGGACCAGGTGGACGCCCTGCGGGCGCTCGGGGTGCGGGCCGGCTTCATCAACTCCACGCAGGACTTCGACGAGCGGCGGGTGGTCGAGGCCGAGTTCCTCGCGGGCGAGCTGGACCTGCTGTACCTGGCACCGGAGCGGCTGCACGTCGAGGCCACGCTCGACCTGCTCTCCCGGGGCAAGATCTCCGTCTTCGCGATCGACGAGGCGCACTGCGTGTCCCAGTGGGGCCACGACTTCCGCCCCGACTACCTCGCGCTGTCCCTGCTCGGCGAGCGCTGGCCGGACGTGCCGAGGATCGCCCTCACCGCGACGGCCACACACGCCACCCACCAGGAGATCACCCAACGGCTGCACATGCCGGCGGCCCGCCACTTCGTGGCCAGCTTCGACCGGCCCAACATCCAGTACCGGATCGTGCCCAAGGCCGACCCCAGGAAGCAGCTGCTCTCCTTCCTGCGGGAGGAGCACGCCGGTGACGCCGGAATCGTCTACTGCCTGTCCCGCAACTCGGTGGAACGCACCGCCGAGTTCCTGAGCAGCAACGGCATCGAGGCCGTGCCCTACCACGCGGGCCTCGACGCGGGCACGCGTGCGGCCCACCAGGCCCGGTTCCTGCGCGAAGAGGGACTGGTCGTCGTCGCGACCATCGCCTTCGGGATGGGCATCGACAAGCCGGACGTACGCTTCGTCGCCCACCTCGACCTGCCCAAGTCGATCGAGGGCTACTACCAGGAGACGGGCCGCGCGGGCCGTGACGGTCTGCCCTCCACCGCCTGGATGGCCTACGGCCTCAACGACGTCATCCAGCAGCGCAAGCTGATCCAGTCCGGCGAGGGCGACGAGGCGTTCCGCCGCCGGGCCTCCGCCCACCTCGACGCGATGCTCGCCCTGTGCGAAACCGTCCGCTGCCGGCGCGGGCAGCTGCTGGCCTACTTCGGTCAGGAGCCCCCCGCCGCGGGGTGCGGCAACTGCGACACCTGCCTGACCGCACCGGAGACCTGGGACGGCACCGTCGCGGCCCAGAAGGTGCTGTCGACGGTGGTACGGCTGCAGCGCGAGCGCGGGCAGAAGTTCGGCGCCGTGCAGATCGTCGACATCCTGCTCGGCAAGCGCACCGGCAAGGTGATCCAGTTCGACCACGACCAGCTGTCCGTCTTCGGGATCGGCGACGAGCTCACCGAGGCCGAGTGGCGGGGCGTCATCCGGCAGCTGCTGGCCCAGGGGCTGCTTGCGGTCGAGGGCGAGTACGGCACGCTGGTGCTCACCGAGGCGAGCGGCTCGGTGCTCCGGGCGGAGCGGGAGGTGCCGCTGCGCAAGGAGCCCAAGAAGCCGGCCGTCTCCCGCTCGGGCTCGGGTGCCTCCGGCCGGGGCGACCGCAAGGCCAGGACGGCCGCGGCCGAGCTGCCCGATGAACTGCTCCCCGCCTTCGAGGCCCTGCGCGCCTGGCGCGCCGAACAGGCGCGGGAACAGGGCGTCCCGGCGTACGTCATCTTCCACGACGCCACCCTGCGGGAGATCGTCTCCCAGTGGCCCGGCTCGGTGCGGGAGCTGGGCACGGTGAGCGGGGTCGGTGAGAAGAAGCTGGCGACGTACGGGGAAGGCGTGCTCGAGGTCCTGAACTCTCTGAACGGCCCGGGCTCCGCGGACGGCGGCGCTGCGCCCGACCCCGCTGAGTCCCCGGCGGACGACTGGCCCGGGCCGGGGGAGGAGCCTGCGCCGGAGGACTGGATATAGGCCGACCGGGGCCCTGCCGGATACGGCCGGCGGGCGAGACCCGGTGGACGACCGGCCGCTGGCCCACGCGAGGAGCAAGCGGGCCTGGCGGCCGGGACCACCGACTACGGCCCCGCCCGGTGGTCGGCAGACGTGACGGCGACCGGAAGGACCGGCTCGGCTCCGCCGGACCGCGACTGAGGCCCAACAGAGCCGGTTCGGCGGGCGACGTGGCTCACCGTCCCCGAGCCGCATAGGCCCGGACGTCCGCGTCCGAGTCGGTCGTGGCGGTGGCCAGGGCCGCGCGGGCCTCGGCGGTGGCGTTGTGCCGGGTCAGCGCCAGCACCGCCGCCTTGCGCACGTCGGCATTCGGATCGGCGAGTGCCTTGGCCAGTGCCGGGACGGCTGTGTCGGCGGGCGTGACCGACAGCGCGGTGGCGGCGCCGGACCGGACCTGCCAGGCCGGGTCGGACAAGGCGGCGACGGCGCGCGCGGCGAGCGGCCCTGGGCAGCCGGCCGTGGCCAGTGCGCCCAGTGCGGCACCGCGCACCAGCGGATCGGGGTCCTCGGTGAGCCGGTCGAGGGCGCCGGTGAGCAGCTCCCTGGCCTGCGGTTCCAGAAGAGCCGAGCTGACCGCGGCCAGTGCCTTGGCCACGGTGACGCGGACCTCCCGGGAGGGATCGTCCGCGGCACCCGTCAGCGGCCCGGCCGCGTCGACCGAGACGAGGGCGCGCACCGCCTCGACCCGGACGGCGACGTCGACGTCGTCCAACGCGGCGGCGAACACTTCTGCCTTGCCGAGCCTGAGCGCGCGCAGGACATCGAGCGCGGCTGCGCGGACGACGGGGTCGGGCACGGTCAGCGCACCGATGAGGGCGGCGCCCAGGGCGGGCTCGGACGGAAGGGTCTCGACGAGCTCGCGCAGTGAAGCCGCGGCGGCCGCGCGGACCTCGGAGTCGGGGTCGGCGAGCGCACCGGCCAGGGCCTGCCCGCTGCCGGGCGGCACGGTCTCGGTGAGGACCGAGACGGCCGTACGGCGAACCGCGGGGTCGGGGTCGGACAAGTAGGGCTCGAGGAGACCGAGTTCCGGCTGCTCCTCGGCCAGCTCCAGCAGCTGCAGAAGCCGGGGTGAGGCGGTGTCCGGGGCGCCGGCCCGCTCGACGGACTCGGTGACGCGGGTGGACGTCGGCCCGGTGGCGACCGGCGCCACATCGCGCGGTCCGGCGGTGGCGACGTCCTCGGGACGGACCTCGCCCAGCCGCCGGGAGGACCCTCCGGCCGGGGAGAAGCCCTCGACCGGAACCAGATAGGGAGCCACGGGACGGGCCGTGAACTCCATCGCACCAGAGGGGGACTTGTGCAGATCGAGATGGTGGAACCAGGAGGCGTCGTCACGCCGGGGGTGGTCGATGCGGTCGTGATAGAGCCCCCAGCGGGACTCGGTACGGGCGAGGGAGGCACGGGCGGCCATCTCGGCGCAGTCCCGGATGAACGTGACCTCGGCGCAGCGCATCAGCTCGTGCGGGGTGCGGGCACCCATCCCGGCGACCTCGGCGCGCATCCGCTCGAAGGCCTCCAGGGCGAGCGACAGACGGGCGCCGGACTTGGGCGGTGCCACGTAGTCGTTCACGAAGCGGCGCAGCTTGTACTCGACCTGGGGCTGCGGCGGGCCGTCCGGGTTGCGCAGCGGGCGGTAGATCAGCTCGTGCGCCTCGCGCACCTGGTCCGCGGGAAGCTCCCCTTCGTACGCCGTGAACCGGGCGGCGTCCGCACCGGCGAGGTCGCCGAAGACGAACGCGCCGATCATGTAGTTGTGCGGGACGCAGGCCAGGTCGCCGGCGGCGTACAGACGAGGGACGGTCGTACGGGCGTGGTCGTCGACGCGGACACCGGAGGCGGAGTGACCGCCGCACAGGCCGATCTCGGAGATGTGCATCTCGACGTCATGAGTGCGGTAGTCGTGCCCGCGCCCGGCGTGGAAGGTGCCGCGGGTGGGCCGCTCGGTGGAGTGGAGGATGGTCTCCAGGGCGGAGACCGACTCCTCGGGCAGGTGGCTCAGCTTGAGGTAGACCGGGCCGCGGTCGCTGGCGACCTCGGCGGCGAACTCGGCCATCATCTGCCCGGACCAGTAGTCGGAGTCGACGAAGCGCTCGCCGTGCCGGTTGACCTGGTAACCGCCGAACGGGTTGGCGACGTAGGCGCAGGCCGGCCCGTTGTAGTCCTTGATCAGCGGGTTGATCTGGAAGCACTCGATGCCGGTCAGCTCGGCGCCCGCGTGGTAGGCCATGGCGTACCCGTCACCGGCGTTGGTGGGGTTCTCGTAGGTTCCGTAGAGGTAGCCGGAGGCGGGGAGACCGAGGCGGCCGCAAGCGCCGGTGGCCAGGATGACCGCGCCCGCGCGGACGACGACGAAGGCGCCGGTGCGGGTGTGAAAGCCGACGGCACCGATGGCCCGCCCGTCGTCCGGCGCCGTCAGCACGCGCACCGGCATCAGACGGTTCTCGATGCGTATCCGCTCCCGCATCTCACGACGCCGCAGCTGCCGGTACAGGACCTTCTTGACATCCTTGCCTTCCGGCATCGGCAGTACGTACGAGCCGGAGCGATGCACCTGGCGGACCGCGTACTCGCCATGCTCGTCCTTCTCGAACTTGACCCCGTACGACTCCAGGCGCTGGACCATCGCGAAACCGCGGGTGGCGGTCTGCCGGACCGTGGACTGGTCGACGATCCCGTCGTTGGCGCGGGTGATCTCGGCGACGTAGTCGTCGGGCTCGGCCCGGCCCGGGACGACCGCGTTGTTGACGCCGTCCATGCCCATGGCGAGCGCGCCGGAATGGCGGACGTGGGCCTTCTCCAGAAGCAGGACGTTCGCTCCGCGCTCGGCGGCGGTCAGAGCGGCCATGGTGCCGGCGGTGCCGCCACCGATGACGAGGACGTCGCAGGTCAGCTCGTCGGCGTCGGTGAGGGCGGGGATCGTCGAAGGAGCGGTGGCGTGCGCGGGGGTGGTCACCGGGGTGCCTTTCAGGTGCCGAGCGAGGAGAAGACGGCGCGGCGCAGTGCCGCACGGGCCGGGTCGTCGAGGGCGCCGCGGTCACGCGGGCGGGGTACGTCCCGTACGGAGGTCACACGGCCGGAGCCGAGGAGGGCGACGCGGTCGCCGAGGAAGAGCGCCTCGTCGACGTCGTGGGTGACGAAGACGACGGTCGCTCCCGTGCCGCGCAACACGTCCACCAGCAGGTCCTGCATGCCGGAGCGGGTCTGCGCGTCGAGGGCGCCGAACGGCTCGTCCATGAGCACGGCCCGGGGACTTCCGGCCAGCGCGCGGGCGAGCTGGGCCCGCTGGCGCTGCCCTCCGGAGACCCGGTGCGGCAACTGCCGTGCTTGCGCGGCGAGTCCGACGCGCCGCAGCCAGGAATCGGCCTGGCTGCGGCGCCCGGAGCGCGGAACGCCCTTGATGGCGAGGGGCAGTTCTACGTTGGCGCGCAGCGTGCGCCAGGGCAGCAGGGCGTCCTCCTGGAAGACCAGCGCCCGGTCGGCGGACGGCCCGGTCTGCGGGCTGCCGTCCTGCTCCACCGCTCCGGCCAGCGGGGACAGCAGTCCCGCGAGCGTACGCAGCAGCGTCGACTTGCCGCAGCCGGAGGGTCCGACGACGGTGAGGATCTCACCGGCCGCCACCTCCAGGTCGACGTCGTGCAGGACGGGAGCGTCCGGCCGGCCGAGGACGGCGCCGCGCAGGGCGAGCCGGGTGCCGCGGACGCCTGCGGGTGCCGTCGGCACGGCCGTGGGCTCGACGGTCGCGACCGTCTCAGACGAGGTGCTCATCGCGCGCCTCCTCCTCGGTGTGGTCGTGGCCCTGGTGCTGGGCCTCGGGCTGGTACTCGGGATCGCGGTCGGCCTTGCCGGCGACCGGGGCGGCGATACCGGCCGGCGGAGTGCGGGTCCGGCCGCCGGGGACGTACGAGGTGCGGGGCAGCCAACGGGTCAGGCGCCGGCCGAGGAGTTCCACGGCCGTGGAGGTGACCCAGCCGAGCACGCCGATCGTGACCATGCCGACGAACACGCCGGGGTAGTTCACGATCGTGTAGTCCTGCCAGGTGCGGTAGCCGACTCCGTACTGGCCGGAGATCATTTCCGCGGAGATGACACAGATCCACGAGACGCCGATGCCGACCGACAGGCCGCCGAAGATGCCGGGCAGCGCCCCCGGCAGGACCACCGACCCGAGAATCCGCCACCGGCCGCCGCCCATGGTCCGCACCGCTTCCTCCCAGACGGGGGTCAGCGCACGGACGGAGTGCCGGGTGGAGACCAGCACGGGAAAGAAGGCGGCGGCGCAGGTGATGAAGACGATGCCCTGCTCGTTCGAGGGGAACAGGAGGATCGCGACCGGGACGAGGGCGATGGCCGGGATGGGGCGGAGGACTTCCAGGACCGGTCCGAGCAGGTCCTCGGCGAGGCGGGAGCGGGCCACGAGCACTCCGGTTGCCACACCCAGGACGGCCGCCAGCGTGAAGCCGGTCAGGATCCGGGTGAGGCTGTCGGTGAGGTCGGTCCAGTAGTCCGCCCCGGACAGCCGGTCGGCGAAGGCGCGGGCCACGTCGGTGACCGTGGGGAACTGCGAGAAACGCAGCCACACGTCGACGTCCAGAGTGGTCAGCAGCTGCCACAGGCCGAGCGCGGCGGCCAGGGAGGCCACTCGCAGCGCATACCGGGTGAGCGGACGCCGGGTCATGACGCCTGTCCGAGAGCGTCGGCGTAGGAGACCGTGCGGGCGCCGCTGTGAGCCGTGAGGTACGCCTGCGCGGTCGCCGGCGCCACGAACGGCAGGAACTGGTCGCCGTCGGCCACCCAGACCGCCTTGTCGGCGAACCAGAGGGTGCCGGTCGTGGCGTCGGGGACGTAGGCGGCGCGGATGCCGCTGCGGTGCTCGGCCACGTACGCCAGGAGTTGCTCCGGGGACTTGAAGGAGACCGTCTTCTCGCTGCCCTTGGGCCACGCCTCGCCGGCGGCCGGGGCGGGCGTGGCGGCGAGCCGCCGGGCGTAGGAGGCGCCGAGGGCCTTCTTCACGTACTGGTCGTCGACGAAGGAATCCACGTCGATGTCACCGGTCAGCTTGGCCGCCTTCAGCACGGACACGTCCTGCTTCAGCGCGGAGACGAGCTGCGGCTTGACGGCAGGGTCGAAGGTGGCGATGCCGTGGGCACCGTTGTAGAGGTACACGACCTCGGCCGGCAGCCCGGTGGCCTTGGCGACCTTCTCGGCGGCGGCCACCGGGTGGGCGTCGAGGTAGTCAGTGGCCTGCGCCTGCGCCTTGAGGAAGGCCTCGAGGACGGACGGGCGCTGCTTGGCGAAGTCCTCGCGGGCGGTGACGCCGTGGAAGGTGGGGAGATTCAGCTGCGCGCCGTCGTACAGGGCTTTCGCCTTGCCCTGGTACGCGAGCAGGCCCGGCCAGGCGACGAACTGCGACAGCGCGTCCACGCTGCCGGCGGAGAGCGCCGAGGCACCCACGGCGGGCTGCTGATTGAGCTTCGAGATCCCTGTGTTCGGGTCGATGCCGGCGCGCTGCAGGGCCCGGACGAGAGTGCCGTCGGCGGCGGAGCCGATGCTGGTCGACACCTTCTTTCCCTTGAGGTCCCGCAGGGAGGTGAGCTTGGAGCCCGGGGCGGTGACCACGGTGTTGAGGCCACCGCGCAGGTTGTAGCCGGTGACCGAGACCAGGTGGGTGGGGCGCCCGAGCTGCTTGCCGCGGGCCGCGTTGAGCAGCAACGGGAAGTCGCCCATCGAGCCGATGTCGATCTTTCCGGCGGTCATCTGCGCGGTGATCGGAGCGCCCGTGGCGTAGTCCTGCCAGTCGACCTTGTAGGTGTGGCCGTCGTGCAGGGAGTTCAGCTGCTTCTCGAAGTAGCCCAGGGAGCGGAGCAGTGTCCCCGCGGTGACGGTGTTGATGGTTTTGGACTGGTAGCCGACGGTCACGGTGACCGTGGAGCCGCTGCCCGCCTCCGCGCTTCCGCCGCAGGCGGACAGCGGGAGGAGGAGCGCGGCGGCGGACAGGGCAACTGCCGTGCGTTTCATGGTGGTTCGGCCTCTCACTGGAGCAGGTGTGCAGAATCAGCGGAGCAGGTAGGGCATGTTGACCGTGACGGCACCGGTGGGACAGCGGGCCGCGCACGGGCCGCAGTACCAGCACTCGTCGACGTGCATGTACGCCTTGCCGTTGCTCTCGTCGATGGCGAGGGAGTCCAGTGGGCACATGTCCACGCAGAGCGTGCAGCCGTCGATGCACTTCGACTCGTCGATGGTCACGGGCACGTCGGCCCGCTGGGGCACCAAGGGCATGGCTGTCTCCAGGAAACGTGCAGGCAGGGGTGTAGGCGGCGAGGGGCTAGAGCGACCGGTGGAGCAGGCCGCTCATGGTGATGCGGTCGCCGCGGAAGCGGATGAACTCCAGGTCGACGGGGCGGCCGTCGGCGAGATGCGTGAGGCGCTCCAGCATCAGCACCGCGGCGCCGCGCGGGGCTTGGAGCACGGCGGCGGAGTGGGTGTCCGCGTCCACCGCTTCCAGGGTGATCTCGGCGTGGCCGAGACGCTGGCCGGTGATGGCTTCCAGCAGGCGGAAGACATCGGTGTTCTCCAGGTCGGCGCCGAGCAGGGCGGTGCCGATGTCGAGCGGGATGTAGGTGAGGTCGAGGGAGAGGGGGAGGCCGTTCAGACGGCGCAGGCGTTCGATGTACAGGACGTCGGCGCCGGCCGTGACGCCGAGGCGTTCGGCCACCGGAGCGGGTGCGGGGGCGGGTCCCATGGTGCGGACCTCGTTGGTGACGCGGCCGTGTTCGCGGAGGGTTTCCGCGAGGCCCATCAGCCGGTCGAGCCCATGCGGGTACTTCTGGGCGACGACCACGGTGCCGACGCCCGGCAGACGCTCCACCAGCCCCTCCGCCCGGAGCAGGTCCAGGGCCTGGCGGACGGTGTTGCGGGTGGCGCGGTAGTCGGCGGCGAGGGTGGACTCGTGGGGGAAGGGGCCGTCCGCGAAGGCGCCGGTGAGGATCTGTCGGCGTACGAGGTCGGCGAGCTGCCGGGCCCGGTCCGCCCGCAGCCGGCGCCGCGCGCGGTGGGCGGCGACGGTGGTCGCGGCGCCCTGACCGGCGTGGTCACGGGGGCGGTCGGCGGGTGGCATGGCTGGAACCATACCGAAGCGGTAGGGAAAGGGGTGTTTCTGAAGTGTTGCGCCAGGTGAGGGTGTGTTGGAAACCGCGCTGAGCTGCGGATTTCGCGTCGGGGCAGGCTGGATCTGCCACCGGCTCGGTGGTCTGTTTCCCGTCCGGTGGGGTCTCGGAGTCAGGACAGGGCCGTCAGGCCCGGCGCGAACGTGATGAGCAGCGGCAGCAGGGGCACCAGCGCGGCCACCGTCGTCGTCAGCGCCCGCTGCCGGCGCAGCAGACGGGGCGGCGGCGCGAGGAGGCGGTCCACACGCTCGCCGAGCAGGCGCCGGCTGGAGGCACAGGACAGGACGCCCCGGTGCTGGTTCAGCTCGATGAGGGCGAGGGCCGTGGTGAGGTGGCCGCAGCGGCGGGAGGCCGTGTCGTCGGCGGCCAGTTCGACCAGCCGGTGCGTCTGGTCGCAGAAGTGGGCGAACAGCGGGACGCGCGGGAAGCCCGTGGCCAGCGCGGTCGACAGATGGAGCAGCCAGTCGTGGTGCGCGCGGGCGTGACCGCGCTCATGGGTGAGGACCGCGTCCAGTTGGTGGTCGGTCAGGCGTTGCAGCGCCCCGGTGGTCACGACCAGCTGGGGCGGGTGCCCCGGCATCCACCAGGCGTCCGGGTACTCGTCCTCCAGCACCAGCATCGGCCCGCGCGCCGCGGGCAGTCCCGCAGGCAGGTCGGGCGCCCGTTCCCGCAGGTGCGCGCGGGTCTGGCCACGGCGCCGGCGGGCCTCGGCGAGCTCCCGGCCCAGCATCGCGGTCGTCCACGCGGCCCCGCAGGCCAGGAGCACGGTGAGCGTGACCGCCCAGACCGGCGCCGCCGAGAGGTCGTACGCGGCGGTGACCGCGGGCGGCGCGGGGGCGAAGACATGGTCGCGGACCGTGTGGAAGACGGCCGCCGCGCCCAGGACCAGCGCGGTCAGACAGCACAGCAGCACCGTGGCGACCAGGCACTGCCACACCCACAACGCGACCACGGGTTCCCGCTCGGGCCAGGCCGCCCGGGTCAGCGCGCGCGGCGCCGGCACGGCGGCCGTCAGGGCGACGACGCTCAGCAGGAGCAGGCAGACGGTCATGCCGGGGCTCCGGTTCGTGGTCGGAGAAGTGTGCGGGTACGGGGCGGTGCGGTGGCAACGCACCGGGGCGCAACGCCTCGTGCGTGTCCCCGCCAGTATGACGGGGACAGGGCGCACGAGTCAGGGGTCCGGCAGCGATCGTTCCGTGCGAGGGCCGCCCTCGGACACCTGAAGGACCCTCCCGGCCCTCGCGACCGAGGGGCACCGCACCGGCACCTCACCGCGCGCACCGGCACCTCACCGCGCGCCCCGGCACCTCACCGCCTCACCCCGACACGATCCGCCCGCTGACCTCCCCCAGGCCGATCCGGCTCCCGTCCGCCCCCGGCGCCCACGCCGACAGCGTCACCACGTCCCCGTCCTCCAGGAACGTCCGCTTGCCGTCCGGCAGTTCGAGGGCGTCCCGGCCGTTCCAGGTCAGCTCCAGCAGGGAGCCGCGCTGGCGCTCCTCCGGTCCGCTCACCGTGCCCGACCCGTACAGGTCGCCGGTGCGCAGCGAAGCCCCGTTCACCGTCATGTGGGCGAGCTGCTGGGCGGCGGTCCAGTACATGGTGGCGAACGGCGGTTCGGACACCACATGGCCGTTGATCGCGACCGAGATCCGCAGGTCGTAGCCGCCGGGCTCGATCCCGGGCGCCGAGTCGTCCAGGTAGGGCAGCAGCGGGTGGGTGCGCTCGGGCGGCGCCACGCGCGCGTGCTCCAGCGCCTCCAGCGGTGTGATCCACGCCGACACCGACGTGGCGAAGGACTTGCCGAGGAAGGGGCCGAGAGGGACGTACTCCCAGGCCTGGATGTCCCGCGCCGACCAGTCGTTCAGCAGGCACAGCCCGAACACGTGCTCCTCGAAGTCGCCGAGCGCGACCGGCCGGCCCAGCTCGGAGGGCACGCCCACCACGAAGCCGACCTCGGCCTCGATGTCCAGCCGCACCGAGGGGCCGAACACGGGGGCCGGGTCGGCGGGGCCCTTGCGCTGCCCGGACGGCCGCACGACGTCCGTGCCCGAGACCACGACGGTGCCGGAGCGGCCGTGGTAGCCGATCGGCAGGTGCTTCCAGTTGGGGGTCAGCGAGTCCGCCGCGTCCGGGCGGAAGATCTGGCCGACGTTCCGGGCGTGGTTCTCGGAGGCGTAGAAGTCGACGTAGTCCGCGACCTCGAAGGGCAGATGCAGGGTCACCGACGACAAGGGGTGGAACAGCGGTTCGAGCGCCGACCGGTGCGCCGGTACCGTGACCCACGCCGTCAGCGCGCGCCGCACGTCCGACCAGGCCGTGCGTCCGGCGGCCAGCAGCGGGCCGAGGGTGGGCTGCGCGAGCAGGGAGGCGTACGGCGAGCCGAGGGCGAGGGCCGCGGCGCCCGCGTCGAGGACGTGGTCGCCCAGTCGGACGCCGACCCTCCGCTCCGTGCTGCCGGAGGGCGAGAACACGCCATAGGGAAGGTTGTGCGGGCCGAAGGGGTCGCCCTCGGGGACGTCGAAGGGGGGCATGGGGTACTGCCTCACTCTCATCCAAGCCATGCATGGCGATGCGTTCCATGTGGTCGCGGCACACGTTACGGCCGAGTCGTGGGTCTTGGGCAGTACCCCCGGAGACGCTCGAAAGGTTGCTCGGACAGGGTCTAAAGAGTTCGCAATGTCCGGATAAGCCTTGTCGGAGGCGGCAATTCCGGCTTAGCGTCCTTTGGGGGGACGCGGACGGGGTGGGTCCGCTCCATAGGGGGGACACGTGGGGGGACCCGTGGCCAAAAACGACGTCAGCGCGCCCGTCGACGCGGACCGTGACGTGCCGGGGCTGATCGTCAAGTTCGGCGACTACCCGCTGCACCACGGCGGCGTCGGTGCGATCCGCAGCCTGGGCCGTCTGGGCGTCCCGATGTACGCCATCACCGAGGACGCCTACACACCGGCTGCCTCGTCCCGCTACCTCACCCGGGCGTTCGTCTGGCCGACGACCGGTGCCGAGGAGCCGACCCGTCTGGTCGAGGGCCTGCTGCGCATCGCCCGCCGGATCGGTCGCCCCGCCGTCCTGATCCCGACGGACGAGGAGGCCGCCGTCCTGATCGCCGAGCACCAGAGCGAGCTGGCCGGTTCCTTTCTCTTCCCGCCCGTCGACCCCGGGCTGCCCCGCCGGCTGGCCAGCAAGCAGGGCCTGCACGAGCTGTGCGTGGAACACGGCGTCGCCAGCCCGGCGGCCGCGTTCCCGGAGTCGTACGAGGAGATCGCCGCCTTCGCAGACACCGCCCGCTTCCCGGTGGTGGCCAAGAACCGGGAGGCGTTCGTGCGGCGCAGGCACCCCGCCGTCAACGGCACGACGCGGATCGCCACCCGTGAGGGCCTGCTCGCCCTCGCCCGGGACTGGGGCGAGCGACCCGGTGTCATCCTCCAGGAGTACCTGCCGAGGGAGGAGGCCGAGGACTGGATCGTGCACGCCTGCTTCGACGCCGACTCCGCCCCGCTCGCCCTCTTCACCGGCGTCAAGGTCCGCTCCTGGCCGCCGCACGCGGGCATGACGGCGAACGCGTACGTCGTCGACAATCCGGAACTCGCGGACCTCGCCGCACGTTTCATCAAGCAGATCGGCTTCAGCGGCGTCATCGACCTCGACCTGCGCTTCGACCGCCGCGACGGACAGTACAAACTCCTCGACTTCAACCCGCGCATGGGCGCCCAGTTCCGGCTCTTCGAGAGCGAGTCGGGCGTGGACGTCGTACGCGCCCTGCACCTGAACCTGACCGGCCGGCCCGTCCCGGAGGGTGAACAGCGCGCCGGCCACCGCTACATCGTGGAGAACATCGACCTGCCCGCCCTCCTCGCCTACCGCCGCAGCGGCTACACGACGCCGCACGCGCCGCCGAGGGCGAGCGGGACGGAGCTGGCCTGGCTCGCGGGTGACGACCCGCTGCCGTTCCTCACGATGCTCGCCCGCTTCGTGCGTCCGGGCGCGAAGCACCTCTATCAGCTGTGGCGGACCAACCGCCGCGGCGGCAGCACCAGTTCTGCCACGAAGTAGGCAAGGCCACGAAGGTGGCGCAATGTGTCTCTGGGGAGGGACTTCGTGATTCGACCGGTTGCAGTCATCGGGGCCGGGCCGTTCGGCCTGTCCACCGCCGCCCATCTGCGTGCGCGCGGCATCCCCGTCCGCGTCTTCGGCGACCCCATGGTCAGCTGGCGCGACCACATGCCCGAGGGCATGCTCCTGAAGTCGACCCCCGCCGCCTCCAGCTTCGACTGCCCGCAGCCCGGTCACACCCTCGCCGACTACTGCGACGCGGCCGGCGCCCGCCGCCTCGTGACCGACGAGGACATCATCCCGGTGGAGACCTTCATCGCCTACGGCGAGTGGTTCCAGCAGAAGCTGGTCCCCGGCCTGGAGCGGGTCCGCGTCGTCTCCGTCGACCGGGCCGAGGGCGGCGGATTCGACCTCAAGCTGGACTCGGGGGAGCAGCTCACCGCGCGCGCGGTGGTGGTCGCCACGGGCCTGTCCGGGCTCGCGCACCTCCCGGCGGAGCTGGCCGGGGCGGCTGCCGACGGGCCCACGCCCACGGGCCCGGTCTCCCACAGCTCCCAGCACCACGACCTCACCCGCTTCGCCGGCAAGGAGCTGATCGTCGTCGGGGCCGGCCAGTCCGCGCTGGAGACCGCGGCCCTCGCGGCCGAGGCCGGCGCCCAGGTGCGCGTCGTCTCGCGCGGCCGCGGCCGGGTCGCCTTCGGGGCGCCGCCCTGGGACCAGCCGAAGCTCCGCCCCGAGTCGCCCTTCGGCCGCGCCTGGTCGCTGTGGGCGCTGAGCTACTACGCCGACCCCTACCGCTTCCTGCCCGAACCGGCCCGGCACTACCTGGTCCGCCGGGTCCTCGGCCCGCTGGGCGCCTGGTGGCTGCGCGACCGCTTCGAGGGCACGGTCCAGGTCCACGAGGTGGAGCGGGTGCTCGGCGCCGAGGTCGCCGACGGCGCCCCGGCCCTCACCGTCCGCACCCACGGGGGCCGCACCGAGCGGCTCACGGCGGACCACGTCATCGCCGCCACCGGCTACCACGTGAACATCGCCGCGATGGACTTCCTCGGCCACGAGCTGCGCACCCGGCTCGCGGTGAGCAGGGGCGCTCCCCGGCTCGGCGCCGGATACGTCTCCTCCGTGCCCGGCCTGTACTTCACCGGACTGCCGGCCGCGTCCTCCTACGGCCCGGTGATGCGCTTCGTCTGCGGCACGGAGTTCGCCTCCCCGCGGCTGGCCAAGCACCTGGCGGCCGCACACGGCTGAGCCCCGCGGCGGGCGGCCGAAGCCCTTTCCGGTACGGCCGCCCGCGCACGGCCGCCCGCGCGCAACCGAGGCGGCGTGGCCGGAATTCCCTGCCGGGGTACTGCCATCAAGGGGCCGGCGCACCCCACTTGGGCCCTGTCAGCACACAAGTCCGGGAAGAGCGGGGTGAGTCGGCGGGGCCTGCTCTCCGTATTCTCTGATCATGGCCGCACCTCCCGCATACGCACTCATCGCCACCGACCTGGACGGGACGCTGCTGCGCGGCGACGACACCGTCTCCGACCGGTCGCGCGCCGCCCTCGAGCAGGCGGCGCGGGCCGGGGCCCGGCACCTGGTGGTCACGGGCCGGCCGGCCCCGCGGGTGCAGCCCCTGCTGGAAAGCCTCGGCTGCACGGGCCTGGCGGTGTGCGGGCAGGGCGCGCAGGTCTACGACGCCGGCGCCGACCGCCTGCTGTGGTCGGTCCGGCTGGACCGGGAACTGGCCGAGACCGCGCTCGGCAAGATCGAGGCCGAGGTGGGGCAGGTGTACGCGGCCGTCGACCAGGACGGTGTGGACGGGCTCACGCTCATCGAACCGGGCTACCGGATGCCCCACCCGACCCTGCCCGCCGTGCGGGTCGACCGTCGCGCGGAGCTGTGGGGCGCGCCGATCAGCAAGGTGTTGCTGCGCCATCACACCCTCTCCGACGACGCGTTGGCGGCGGTCGCCCGCGCGGTGGTGGGCTCCCTGGCGACCGTGACGATGTCGGGGCCGGGGACGGTGGAGCTCCAGCCGTGCGGGGTGACCAAGGCCACGGGGCTGGCGCTGGCCGCCGAGCACCTCGGCATCGCCCCCGGGCGGGCCCTCGCCTTCGGCGACATGCCCAACGACATCCCGATGTTCCACTGGGCCGCGCACGGCGTCGCCATGGCCAACGCCCACCCCGAACTCCAGGCGGTCGCCGACGAGATCACGGCAACGAACGAGGACGACGGCATCGCCGTCGTCCTCGAAAGACTGTTCCCGACCGGTTGACCGAACCATCGACCGACTGACCGGAATATCAGTAGCAGCCCGCCACGGGCGCTCGGAGCCCCACTGTCGGGGGCCCGTCGGCCCCGGTCAGTAGGCGCCGAACACGTTGTCGATCGACCCGTAGCGCGCGGCCGCGTAGTTGCAGGCGGCGGTGATGTTCGCGACCGGGTCGTAGATGTCGTACGACGTTCCGGCCACGTGGTACGTGTTGAACGTGGGGTCGATGACCTGCAGCAGGCCCTTGGACGGGATGCCCTTGGCCGCGTTGGAGTCCCACAGGTTGATGGCGTTGGGGTTGCCGGAGGACTCGCGGATGATGTTGCGGTAGATGCCGTGGTAGGTGCCCGGGATGTGCTTCTCGGCCATGATCGCGAGGGACTCGCGGATCCAGCCGTCCAGGTTGTTCGGGTATCCGGCCGGGGTCGTGGAGGCCGTCGTGGCGGCCGGGGTGGCCGCGGAGGCGCTGGTCGCACCGATGAGCGGGAGGGCGAGCACGGCGGCGCCGGTGCCGGCGACGGCGAGCGTGCGCAGCAGGCGGTGGGTGCGGGCGCGGCGGGGCTGAGCGGCAGCAGGCATGGCGAAGTTCCTCTCCGTCGCCTGCGAGGTGAGCTGTCGGGTTCGGGCGGGGAGGTGCCCGGCCGTGCCCCCGTAAGGAGGCACGACTTCACCCCTAGCCGTTCCGGTACGGCGTGTGCCGGCCGGTCCGGCGGCTTACCTGGGTCCCCCGCTCCTGCCGTACGGATGAGTCCGTCGATGGGTGATGCCAGACGCGGCAGGATTCGGCGTCCGTCTGGCGTGGCGGGAACGTATGCGAGAGCACATGTCCGGAACAAGTACTGGATTCACACAACGCGCTACTTGACCTTGGTCTGAGGCATTTGAGGCACTTGATCCTTTGCGGTTGCCAAGGCTCAACTCGCCGACGCCACAAGGTGAAGAACGTGTGAGGAGGGGTCGGACGCACCGACGGGTCCGCGTGACCCACTTCACGAAATGGCAAATTACTCTAAATCAGACATGGGCGATTTGCGTTTCGGCTCGCCGGGGTGGAGTCGCAGGTCGGCCGGCCTTCGGGTGTGCCTTGTGGCGTTGTGCTAAGTCGGTAAATATGTGTTCATACCGTCCGATCAAAAACATAACGGTCGTGATCCGATACCGCCCAGGCTGGACCGGTGGGCGCTATCGGTGATCGAAACAGGACCGGATACGCTGACTTGAGTGATGGCAGCGACCTATCGACAAACCGTGTAATCGCCAGCAGACACCAGCAGACAGGAGACCCCTCGTGACCGTCGTCGGGCCGTTCGGGCTGAGCGTGCGGGACCAGGCTCTCGAAGCCGATGTCCAGGCCGGATTGACGGCTGTCGAGGAAGGCTTGCTCGAGGCCACCAAGAGTGAGGTCCCGTTCATCACGGAGGCCGCACAGCACCTCGTACGGGCGGGCGGGAAGCGGTTCCGGCCGCTGCTCGTGATGCTCGCGGCGCAGTTCGGCGACCCGTACGCGCCGGGGGTCGTCCCTGCCGCGGTGGTCGTGGAGCTCACCCACCTGGCCACGCTGTACCACGACGACGTCATGGACGAGGCCTCCGTGCGGCGCGGCGTGGACAGCGCCAACACCCGCTGGGGCAACTCCGTCGCCGTCCTCACCGGCGACTTCCTCTTCGCGCGCGCCTCCCAGATCCTCGCCGACCTCGGCCCCGAGGCGGTCCGGGTGCAGGCCCTCGCGTTCGAGCGGCTGGTCACCGGGCAGATCCTGGAGACCGCGGGCCCCTCGGACGGCCGCGACCCGGTCGACCACTACCTGGACGTGCTCGGCGGCAAGACCGGCTCCCTGGTGGCGGTCTCCTGCCGGTTCGGCGCGATGATGTCCGGCGCCGACGAGACGGTCGTCGACGTGCTCACCCAGTACGGCGAGCGGCTCGGGGTCGCCTTCCAGCTCGCGGACGACGTTCTGGACATCGCCTCCGACTCCCACGAGTCCGGCAAGACCCCCGGCACCGACCTGCGCGAGGGCATCCCGACGCTGCCCGTGCTGCGGCTGCGCGAGCGGGCCGCCCGCCTGGGCCTGCCCGAGGACGCGGCGCTGTGCGAGCTGCTGGACTCCGACCTCACCGACGACGCCCGGCACGCCGAGGCGCTGGCCGCGCTGCGCGCGCACCCCGCGCTGGAGCAGGCCCGCCGGGACACCGTCCGCTACGTCGAGGAGGCGCGCTCCGCGCTGGCCCCGCTGCCGGAGTGCGACGCCAAGGCGGCACTGCTCGAACTGTGCGACGCGGTGGTGCACCGCGCCGGCTGACGGCCCCGCCCTTCATGGGCGGCATGCCGCGTCCCTCCGTCCCGCGCTGACCGGAGCCCAGAGGCCCCCCACCCGTGGCGTCCCCCCACGACCCCTACGGGTCGGGCGAGGCGTCGGCCCCGTGTGTCATACCGCAGGCGTACACGGAGTTGGCCCCGAGGTCTGACGCTTCCTCACGGCCGATTTGGTGAGATGGAAACCACGGAAATCACCACTCCTCACCGATTCGGGTGAGAATGGCGGCTCAGGTGGACCAGTGTGTGGGGGCAGCCGCCGCCGACGACGGAGGTAAGGCACAGATGGCACCGTACGAATCCGAGGACGCAACGGCCGCCGCGCAGGAGGAGGGGGACCTGCACTCCGGACGCCGCAAGGCCGCCCGGTACGTGGTCCCGGTCGCGGTGGTGGGAGTGGCGGCGGCCACGATCGGGCTGGTCCCGGCGCTCGCCGACTCCGGTGACCCCGACCTGCCCAGGATCAGCGCACAGCAGCTCATCGACAAGATCGCCAAGTCGGACGTGCAGCAGCTGTCGGGCACGGTCAAGGTCAGCACCGACCTCGGCCTGCCCGACCTCGGTGGCCTGGAGAGCAGCCTGGCCTCCGGCGCGACCCAGGGCGGCGACGGCTCCTCGGCGGACCCGAAGTCCAAGCTCACCGAACTGGTCTCCGGCACGCACACCCTGCGCGTGGCGGCCGACGGCCCGGACCGGCAGAAGCTGTCGCTGCTGGAGAGCGGCTCCGAGTACAGCGTGATCCACGACGGCAAGGACGTCTGGGGCTACGACAGCAAGAGCAACGAGGTCCACCACGGCACCGCCGCCGATTCCGGCCGCAGGCATGACCGGGCCGAGCCGCCCGCCACCCCGAAGGACTTCGCCGACGAGGCCCTGAAGGCGGTCGACGACACCACGTCCGTGACCGTCGACGGCACCGCGCAGGTCGCCGGGCGCGACGCCTACAAGCTGCTGATCAAGCCCAAGCAGTCCGGCACCACGGTCGGCGCGATCAGCATCGCGGTGGACGCGAGGACGGGCATGCCGCTGAAGTTCACGCTGACCCCGAAGAGCGGCGGCGCAGCCGTTCTCGACGCGGGCTTCACCCAGGTCTCCTTCGCCAAGCCGGCCGCGTCCACCTTCGACTTCACCCCGCCCAAGGGCGCCAAGGTGACCGAGGAGAAGAAGCACTCCACGGCGCCGGAGCACGTGCCCGGGGCCGGTGGCAAGGACAAGGACTTCGCCAAGGGGCTCGGCGGGGCGAACGTGCTCGGCAAGGGCTGGACCTCCATCGCCACGTTCGACACCGGCGCCAAGGGCGGCGTGCCGAGCGGCTCCCGGGGCGGCGAGCTCGGCGGCTTCCTCGGCTCGCTCGGCGACCAGGTCTCCGGGAAGTTCGGCAAGGGCACGGTCTTCTCCACCCGCCTGGTCAACGCCCTGATCACCGACGACGGCAAGGTGTACGCCGGAGCGGTCACCAAGGACGAGCTGGTGAAGGCGGCCGACGCGGGGAAGTGACCCTCCGGGCCACGACGAGTCGAAGGGGGAGCCGATGGACGGACCGTCCGCCAGCGATCAGCATTCCGGGGACGGACCGTCCGCCGCGCGGCAGCGGGTCGAGGACGGACGGTCGGCCGCGGAGCAGCGGGCCGAGGCGGGACCGTCCGCCGCGGTGCAGCAGACCGAGGACGCGCCGGTGCCCGTCATCGCCACGCGCGGCCTCACCAAGCGCTACCGCGGCGGGCAGCTCGCCGTGGACGGTCTCGACCTGACCGTCCCGGCGGGCAGCGTCTTCGGCTTCCTCGGCCCGAACGGCTCGGGCAAGACCACCACCATTCGCATGCTGATGGGGCTGATCGAGCCGACCTCGGGCACGGCCCGCGTCCTGGGCCGCCCCATGCCGCGCGCCACCCGCGCCGTCCTGCCGCAGGTCGGCGCGCTGATCGAGGGCCCGGCGCTGTACGGCTTCCTCTCCGGCCGGGACAATCTGCTGCGCTACGACGCCGCCGATCCGACCGCAGACCCGCGCACCCGGCGCGCCCGCGTCGCGGCCGCCCTGGACCGGGTGGGCCTGACGGCCGCCGCGGGCAAGAAGGCCAGGGCGTACTCGCTCGGCATGAAGCAGCGCCTGGGCCTGGCCGCCGCCCTGCTCCAGCCGCGCAGGCTGCTCGTCCTGGACGAGCCCACCAACGGCCTCGACCCCCAGGGCATGCGGGAGATCCGCACCCTCGTCCGGGAGTTGGCCTCCGACGGCACGACCGTCTTCCTCTCCTCCCACCTGCTCGACGAGATCGAGCAGGTGTGCACGCACGCGGCGGTCATGACCCGGGGCCGCCTGGTCACGCAGGGCGCGGTGGCCGACCTGGCGGCCGGGGCACGCAGCCGGCTGGTGGTGATCACGCCGGACCCGGGAGACGCGGCGCGGGTGCTGAAGGAGCAGGGCGTCGGCGACGTCACCGCGGACGGCGACCGCGTCACCGGCGAGCCGCCCGAGCGGGACCTCGCCGACGTCAACGCGGCGCTGGTCACGGCGGGGGTACGGGTCCGCGGACTCATGCTCGAACGGGCCTCCCTGGAGGACGCGTTCGTGGCACTCACGGGGGAGGGCTTCGATGTCGCGGGTTGAGGCACCGCCGGCGCCGGCCGGGCGCCGGCCGAGTCCGCTGTGGACCTTCGGGCTGCTGCGCAGCGAGCTGGTGACCACCATCCGCCGCTGGCGCACGCTCGCGCTGCTCGGTGTGCTGGCGGCGGTCCCGGTCCTGGTCGGGATCGCGGTGAAGATCGAGACGCGCGGCGGCTCGTCCTCGGGTCCGGACGGCGGCGGGGGACCGGCATTCATCGCGCAGATCACCAACAACGGCCTGTTCCTGGTGTTCACGGCCCTGGCCGCGACGCTGCCGTTCTTCCTGCCGATGGCGGTCGGCGTCGTCGCGGGCGACGCGATCGCGGGCGAGGCGGCCGGCGGCACCCTGCGCTATCTGCTCGTCGCCCCCGCCGGCCGCACCCGCCTGCTGGTCACCAAGTACACGACCGTCATGGTCTTCTGCCTGCTGGCCACCCTGGTCGTGGCCGTCTCGGCGCTGATCGTCGGGGCACTGCTGTTCCCGCTGGGCGACCTCACCACCATCTCGGGCACCCGCATCGGCTTCGCCGAGGGACTCGGCCGGGCGCTGCTGATCGCCCTGGTCGTCGCGGCCTCACTGGTCGGCATCGCGGCGCTCGGCCTGTTCGTTTCGACCCTGACCAACAGCGGCATCGCGGCGATGGCGACCACCGTCGGCCTGCTCATCACCATCCAGATCCTGGACCAGATACCGCAGCTGCACGCGCTGCAGCCGTACTTCTTCTCGCACTACTGGCTGTCCTTCGCCGACCTGATGCGCGACCCCGTCTACTGGGACGACCTGGTGAAGAACCTCGGCCTCCAGGCGCTGTACGCGGCCGTGTTCGGCTCGGCGGCCTGGGCGCGGTTCACGACGAAGGACATCAGCGCGTAGGGCGCCTGAAGTCTCAAGCGGTCTGGGTCTCAAGCGGCCTGGGTCTCAAGCTGCCTGGATCTCAAGCTGCCTGGATCTCAAGCTGCCTGGATCTCAGGCGGCCTGGTACGGGAAGCGGGCGAGCGGCGGCTCCTGCGCGAAGAACGTCTTCGCGCGCGTCAGCGCCTCGGTGTCCTTGCGTACGTCTCCGGGCGCGCTGCCGTTGCCCAGCAGCACCCCGCCGAAGCGCATGCCCAGATAGGCGGCCGAGTTGTTGAGCGTGCCCACGAGGGGGTCGGCGACCGACGGTTCGCGGTCCGCGAGCGCCGCGACACCCCACAGCGTGCGGCCGGCCAGAGTGGCCCGGAAGTCGAGGCCCGGAGTGCGCAGCCAGCCCGACCAGTGGTCCAGGTAGCGCTTGGTCAGGCCGGACACCGAGTACCAGTACACCGGCGAGGCGATCACGATGTCGGTCGCCGCGAGGGTGGCGTCGAGCAGCAGGCCGGTGGCGGAGCCCGCGGGCGGCCGTACGTGGTCGGCGTCGTGCCGCACGTCCGCGAAGTCGGGCAGCGGGTGCTCGGCGAGCCGGATCCAGCGCTGTTCGACGTCACCGGGCAGTTGCTCGGCGGCCGTGCGGGCCAACAGCTCGGTGTTGCCGTCGAGGCGGGCACTGCCCAGGACGAACAGGAAGCGGCGGCTCATGGGTCCCCCAGGGTGGATGTTGTCGTACAGCGAATAAATTCGCATGCATTATATGCACACACAACGAAACCCTCCAGGGGTGCGGCTGGTGCGAGGCTGTGACGTCGTGGTGACGCAGGAGCCGTGAGCAGCCGACAGACTGGTTGTCAGGACGCGTACGACCGGATCGCGACGCCGGGGGAGCGAGGGAACCGATGTCTCGACTCAGCTTCGAGAAGAAGCGGGCACAGCAGCCCGCGGCACACCCTGCGGTGGTGCACGTTCGGGTGACCGGCGCCGGCAGCGCGTCGGTGGGCGGGACGACGGTGGCGGCGGCGCCGGGCGAGGAGATCCAGCAGGCTGTGCTCGACCACCTCCAGCGCCTGGCCATCAGCCTGGGCGCCCCGATACGCGCCACGATCCACGACGACCGCGTCGGCTGTGTCGTCCCTCTCGAGGTGTCGGCGGACGGCTCCAGCAGGGTGGCGGGAGTGCCGGCACGGGTCGCCCCGCGCGTCCCGCCGACCGGGCCGAGCGGCGGTGCGTCAGGCGTCGCTCAGGCGCCCACGGGGCAGTTCGGGCCGGCGCCGGTCATGGACGTGCCCTCGCCGCGGACGGCCGTGGCGGACGCCCATGCGCCGCAGCCCGCCCCGCACGCCGCCCCCCTGCCCGACCCCGCCGCTTCCTCCGCCTCCACTCCCACCCCGGCCCGTGGCTTCGACGCCGTCGCCGAGGAGGTGCTCGGGGACGAGCCCGTGACCGAGACGGCGGAGGGCGCCGAGTTGCTCACCGAGCCGATGGGGCGGATCAACAAGGCGGTGCGGGACGGCCGCATCGAGGCGGCGGCCGAGCTCGCCGACCGCACGGTCGCCGAAGCCACCGGTGTGCTGGGCCCCCGCCACCCCGAGGTGCTGCACCTGCGCGAACTGAGCGCCTACATCGCCTACTTGGCGGGCGATCCGGTCCGCTCCTGCCACCTCTCCCTGGACCTCGCCCGGCTGCGCCGGCAGGCCCGGGACGCGGAGGCGGCCTACGGCAACGTGCAGAGCGCGGCCACCGCCTGGCGCGCGGTGCGCGCCCCGGAGGAGGGCCTCAGGCTCGGCCGGGACCTCATCGAGCTGTGGACGGACCTCACCGCCGAGCCCGGGCCCGCGGCCGACGACCCACGCCCCCTGGAATCCGCACGGGCCCGCATGCTCCGCCTCGCCGACCGCGCGGCCAAGGCGGCCCAGACGTAACCCCCCGCGGCCGCACAGAGGCAACCGGCCGCACAGCGGGACCCGTCCGCCCCCGGCGCAGCCGACCAGGGCCGCCCCGTCCCAGCCCTACTGGACGCAGAACTCGTTCCCCTCCGGGTCCGTCATCACCACCCACTCCCCGGCGGGCTCCTTCACCTCGCGCAGCACCTGTGCGCCCAGGGACCGCAGGCGTGCCACCTCGTCCGCGCGGCGTCCGTCGCCGGGGTGGAGGTCGAGGTGGAGCCGGTTCTTGCCGGTCTTCGTCTCCGGCACGCGCTGGAAGAGCAGCCGCCGCCCCAGTCCCGTGCCGGTGTCCGGGTCGTAGGGGTCGTCGGGGTGCCGTACGGCGATCAGGTCCCGGAAGGCGGGGCGGCCGTGGTACTCGACCGTGGCCCGACCGGGCAGCGCACCGAGGGACAGCAGGCGTTCGACGAGCGCGCTGTTGTCCTCGGCCTCGTAGCGCAGCGCGGCGGCCCAGAAGTCGGCCTGGGCGTGTGGGTCGGCGGCGTCGATGACGAGCTTCCAGTGGACCGGAGTGGGCGGCTGTGTCGACATGCCCCCACTTATAGCCGGGTCAGGCGTCCACCGGGGCGGAGTCCGGCGCTTCGACACGGGGCACGCCGAGCACCGCCGCGGACGTCCGCGCCCGGTGCGCCGAGTGCAGCGCGCTCCAGGTGAGCAGGCCCAGTGCCAGCCACACCAGCGCGAAACCGGTCCAGCGCTCGGGCGGCATGGCCTCGTGGAAGTACAGGATGCCGAGCAGGAACTGGAAGACGGGGGCCAGGTACTGCAGCAGCCCCAGCGTGGACAGGGGCACGCGGATGGCCGCCGCGCCGAAGCAGACCAGCGGCAGCGCGGTGACCAGGCCGGTCGAGGCGAGCAGGACGGAGTGTCCGGCGCCGCCCGTGGTGAACGTGGACTTCTCGTGGGCGGTGAGCCAGATCAGGTAGCCGAGCGCGGGCAGGAACTGGACCGCGGTCTCGGCGGCCAGCGACTCGATGCCCCCGAGGCCGACCTTCTTCTTCACCAGCCCGTAGGTGGCGAACGAGAAGGCGAGACAGAGCGAGATCCACGGGGGACGGCCGTAGCCGACCGTCAGGACGACGACGGCGGCGAAACCTGTGCCGACCGCCGCCCACTGCGCCGGCCGCAGCCGCTCCTTGAGGAGCAGCACGCCCATCGCGATGGTCACCAGCGGGTTGATGAAGTACCCGAGGGAGGCCTCGACGACATGGCCGGAGTTCACGGCCCAGATGTAGACGCCCCAGTTCACGGTGATGACGGCCGCCGCCAGCGCGATGAGTGCCAGCCGCCGGGGTTGGCGCAGCAGCTCCCCGGCCCAGGCCCAGCGCCGTACGACGAGCAGGGCGACGGAGACGAAGGCCAGGGACCACACCATGCGGTGGGCCAGGATCTCCATCGCTCCGGCGGGCTTCAGCAGGGGCCAGAACAGCGGCACCAGGCCCCACATGCCGTAGGCGGCGAAACCGTTGAGCAGGCCGGTCCGGTGCTCTGCCTTGGACGTCCTGGTCACGGGCCCCTCCTTCTCGCGTCATCCGGCACGCGAGAAAGAAGGTAGCGCCGAAGGCCCCCGCCTGTCATGCCCGTATCGCCATACGGTCATGACAGGCGGGGGGTGAGGGGCTCCTGAGGGCTCGCACCAGGGGCGTTCAGCCCTTGAGTGCGGCGGCGACGGCCTCGGCGAGCGGGGTCGTCGGGCGGCCGGCCAGTCGGGAGAGGTCGCCGGAGGAGACGACCAGCTCGCCCTTCTCGATCGAGGCGTCGACGCCGGCCAGGATCGCGGCGAACGGCCCGGGCAGCCCGGCGCCGGTCAGGATCTCCTGGAAGGTCTCGACGGGGACGGCGTTGTAGCCGATCTCCCGGCCCGTCTGCCGGCTCAGCTCGGCCGCGTACTCGGCGAAGCTCCACGCCTCGTCGCCGCCCAGCTCGTACGTCGTGTTCTCGTGGCCCTCGCCGGTCAGTACGGCGACCGCGGCGGCCGCGTAGTCGGCGCGCGAGGCCGTGGAGATGCGGCCGTCGCCGGCGGCCTGGACGACCGCGCCGTGCTCCAGCACCGGGGCCAGGTTCTCGGTGTAGTTCTCGTGGTACCAGCCGTTGCGCAGCAGGCTGTACGGCAGCCCGGAGGCGAGCAGTACCTCCTCGGTGGCCCGGTGGTCGTCCGCGAGTGCGGCGGTCAGGGTGCCGGGGGCGCTGGTGTAGGCGAGCAGCGCGACGCCCGCGGCCTTGGCGGCGTCGATGACGACCTTGTGCTGCTGCACCCGGCCCTTGTCGAACTCGTTGCCGGAGATGAGCAGGACCTTGTCGCCGGCGGCGAACAGGTCGTCGAAGGTCTCGGGCGCGTTGTAGTCGGCGACGGCCAGCCTGACTCCGCGGGCCGCGAAGTCGGCGGCCTTGGCCTGGTCGCGCACGACGGCGGTGATCTGCTCCGCCGGAACCTTCTCCAGCAACTGCTCCACGACGTGACGGCCCAGGTGTCCGGTGGCTCCGGTGACGACGATGCTCATGATGCAGAACTCCTTGGGGGTGGGTGTGGCACTCACCTTAAGGACAGCGCTAACCAAATGAAAGTACCCACTTTGAAGTAAGGTACTGGCATGGCAGTAAGGAAGCAGGTCGCGGACGCCGAGGCGATGTGCCCCCACCGGCTCGTCCTGGAACACCTCACCAGCCGCTGGGGCGTCCTGGTCCTCATCGAGCTGCTCGAACGGCCGTACCGCTTCAGCGAGCTGCGCCGGGCCATCGGCCGGTACGGGGGCCGGGGCGTCAGCGAGAAGATGCTCACCCAGACCCTGCAGACCCTGGAGCGCGACGGCCTGGTCCACCGGGACGCCAAGCCGGTCATCCCGCCCCGCGTCGACTACTCGCTCACCCCCCTCGGCCGCGAGGGCGCCGAGCAGGTGCGCGCGCTCGCCCAGTGGACCCACGACCGCATGGGCGACGTGGAGGAGGCCCGCGAGTCGTACGACGAGAGCCGCCGGGCACAGGTCGAGGCCCGGGACGCCGAGTCCCGGGCCTCGTGAGGACCGCGCCGCCGAAGCGGCTGGATCAGCCGACGACCGTCCAGGTGTCGCCGCCGGCGAGCAGCGCGGCGAGGTCGCCCTTGCCGTGTTGTTCGATGGCGGTGTCGAGCTGCTCGGTCATTTTGGTGTCGTAGACGGGGCGTTGGACGGAGCGGAAGACGCCGATGGGGGTGTGGTGCAGGGTGTCGGGGTCGGCGAGGCGGGAGAGGGCGAAGGCGGTGGTGGGGGAGGCGGTGTGTGCGTCGTGGACGAGGATGCCGGCCTCGTTCTGTGCGGTGACGGTCACGACCTCCAGGTCGCCGGTCTGCTGGTTGCGGACGACGCCGCGCGAGCCGTCGGCTCCGAAGCGGATGGGTTGTCCGTGTTCGAGGCGGATGAGTGCTTCTTCGGCGCGTTGTTTGTCCTTGAGGGCGTCGAAGGCGCCGTCGTTGAAGATGTTGCAGTTCTGGTAGATCTCGATGAGGGCGGTGCCGGGGTGGTCGGCGGCGGCGCGCAGGACCTCGGTGAGGTGTTTGCGGTCGGAGTCGATGGTGCGGGCGACGAAGGAGGCTTCGGCGCCGAGGGCGAGGGAGACGGGGTTGAAGGGGGCGTCGAGGGAGCCCATGGGGGTGGATTTGGTGATTTTGCCGATTTCGGAGGTGGGGGAGTACTGGCCTTTGGTGAGGCCGTAGATGCGGTTGTTGA
>NZ_JBVIDR010000020.1:0-139268 GCF_055572275.1 Streptomyces sp. NPDC030798
CCTTTTGACGGGCACCGGCCGCGTGCTGGTGGGCGCGGACGATCGTGGAGTCGACCGCGACGACCCATTCCAGGTCGCCTTCGGCGTCGGCCTGGACGAGGAGGGCGGTGAAGACCTTCTCCCAGGTGCCGTCGGCGGCCCACTTCCGCAGCCGGTTGTGGGCGCCCTTCCATGAGCCGAAGTGCTCGGGCAGGTCCATCCACGGCGTCCCGGTGCGGTACTTGAACGCGATCGCATCGATTACCTGCCGGTGATCCCGCCACCGCCCACCCCGCCGGGGCGTCCGGTCCGGCAACAACGGCTCGATCCTCGCCCACTGGGCGTCAGTCAACGACACACATCAACCAACGATCCGGTGATCCGAAGGAAACGGCCTAGTACTTCCCCACGGCTACACCAACGAGCGACCGAGCCGACGGTCCTGATCGACCCACACCCCCGTGGCGGGGCACAAAGGATGTCCGTATGCGAATGGCCTGGCACAGCGCGGTCAAGTGACTGCGGTCCAGCAGGCAGCAGGTCTGCGCACTGGTCAGCCGTTCCACCTCTGTTCCTGCAGCTGGCATGGCGTCAGGCGCGAGGTGTGACTGGGGCGTACCTCAACCAGCCGTGTCGGTCACGGACTTCCTGGGCAGGGTCAGGCGGCCCGTCGACGCACCCACCAGGTGGTGCCGGCGGCCAGCAGCAGCGCGAGTACCGCGTAGGCGCCGGCTTCTATCGTCTGGAAGTGCCAGAAACGACTGGCCGGCTGGTAGGCGTCCCACTCACTGTAGTGATGATTGGCCACCCAGGTCCGCCAGGGCACGCTTGAGCCCACACCCTCCCTGTGGGCTCGATGCAAGAGTTCCGCGTACTGGCTGCTCTTGACGTCGATGCGATGACCTGCTGCGTCCTGGAGCCAGGAGTTGACCGTCCACCCATCGGCCTTGTTAAGGGAAGAGCCGGCAGGAAGCACCAGAGGGCGCATGATTTCCGGGCGCAGGTACATGCCGGAGGCCCAGACCACGCCCAGCCACGTTGCTGCTGTGGCGGCCATCGCCATGACCGTACGCCGCAAGGCGGCGCCGATGAGTGCGCCCAGCAGGAAAGCGAAAAGAGTGCGGGCGGCGAACACCACGCCCGAGACCTCATAGGCCCCTCCGGGAGTCATCCGGCCCATGAGCGGACGCCAGGGGTGCCACCACCAGCTGAACAGGAGGGAGAATCCGACCGCCGGCGCGGTGAGGGCGGTGGCCAGCAGCATGAGTTTGGTCAGGACCAGCCGATCCCGGCGGCGGCTCTGCGTCCAGGCGAAGCGGTAGGTCCCCGATTCCAGTTCCTTGGCGATGAGCGGCGCACCCAGGAACATTCCGATGAGTCCCGGTATCAGCATCAGGGCGGAGGGCATGATCTGCGCCCACGCGCCGTATTTCTGCCGGAAGGCAGTCAAGGGTGCGCTGCAGTCCGGTCCGGTAAGACTTCCGCAGCGGTCGAGGCCCAGGCGGGTGTAATCAGTGCGCACGGCGAAGCCATTGACGACCATGAAGATGCCGACGACCGCCATGAGCGTGACGACTCCTGCGAAGGCGGTGCGATGCTGGCGCCAGATGGCCCAAGTCAGTCTGCCAAGCCAGGGCAGCTGGATCGATCGTATGGTTGTGGTCGCGGTCATGCCGTAGCCCTCCGTGCGTCGTTCTGGTCGCGGGCTGGTCCCGGCAGCACGCTCGCGTCAGGCTCCCGCAAATACGCCAGGACCAGTTCCTCCAGGTTGGTCTGCTGCGACCGCCAGCCGCGCGGCGGCACCTTGCCGTCGTCGGAACGCAGGAGAAGGGTGGCTTGCCGTCCTGCCCTGCGGTCGCGCACCACCGGGAACATCTCGGTCAGGGCGTCCGCCTCGTCGACGGGGCCGGTGAAGACCCGGTGCTCGGCCAGGAGTTGCTCGATGTCGCCGGCTACCTGGACCCTTCCGCGGCCGAGCACCACCAGGTAGTCGCAGTGCCGTTGCAGTTCCGCGACCGCATGCGAGGAGAAGAGAACCGAGATTCCTTCCTCTGCCACCGCAGACATCAGAGCCGCCATGAACTCGTGCCGGGCGAGAGGGTCAAGCTGGGACACTGGCTCGTCCAGAATCAGCAGCTGCGGGCGGCGGGCCAGCGCCAGCGTGAGAGCGACCTGCGACTGCTGACCACCCGAAAGACGCCCTAGCTTCCGAGCCTTGGGGATGTCCAGCTCAGCGAGCCGACGGCGGGCGTACCCGTCGTCCCAGCGGTTGTTCAGGCTGCGTGCCAGCCGCATCGTGTCCTCGACGCTGAGATGGGGGTACAACGAGGCGCCCTGCGCCACGAATCCGACCTCCAGTAGGGCCTGGTCCGAGCCTGGCAGCAGACCGCCGAGCACCGCCAGACGGCCGCTGGTTGCCCGCGTAAGGCCAACAGCCAGTTGCAGCAGGGTGCTCTTGCCTGCGCCATTGGGACCAACCAACGCCGCGACTCGTCCGCCGGGGATCGCCAGGGAGCAGTCACGCAGGGCCCACGATCGGCCGTAGCGCTTGCTCAGTCGATGCGTTTCGAGGGCGTTCACGATGCCGATGCCCCCGTTCCGTCCTGGCTGCGCCGCAGGTCG
This sequence comes from Streptomyces sp. NPDC030798, assembly GCF_055572275.1. Classification (NCBI taxonomy): domain Bacteria; kingdom Bacillati; phylum Actinomycetota; class Actinomycetes; order Kitasatosporales; family Streptomycetaceae; genus Streptomyces; species Streptomyces sp. NPDC030798. The sequence continues at coordinate 2,602 of NZ_JBVIDR010000020.1, forward strand.
TAGAGGGCGCTTGTGAACAGGGCCGAGATCGCTTCGTCGTCCAGCCCCGCCTCTGCCGCCTCCTGAAGCCAGCGAGTGATCCCCCGACGCAGCGCATGCACGTTGCGCAACGGCACAACGGCGACGGACTCCTGGACAAAGGTGCCTTGGCCTGGACGTCCCGCCGCGAGTCCCTTGTGTTCGAGTTCTCGGTAGGCCTTGAGAACCGTGTTGGGGTTGATCGCCAGCGCCGCCACCACATCCTTGACCTTGGGGAGGCGGTCACCCGGGACCAGGAACCCCAGCCTGAGCGCGTCTTCGACCTGCCGCACGAGCTGCATGTAGGGGGGCACGCCGCTGTCTAGGTCGAGGCGGAAGTCGATCGGCGAGGAATCACCAACCTGCTTATTTAGTCTCATAGTTAAATGGTGGCATAGTGGAGGGGCCTCGGCCAAGCCCTTCGTCCGATGTTGAGCACGAGGGAAGCGACAAGATCGTGACGCGTCGGCCGACGCTGCTCGTACCTGGACGCAACAGCACCGCGCCCAGCGTGAAGACGAACTCGACAACCTTGAAGCGGCGACCAGGCGACGCACGATGTGATCGCCAATACCCGAGCCGACGTACGAGACACGGCCCCTACGGGAGGACGAGCGGGGCCGACTGCGTGAGGTTTGCTTGGGGCGCTGCGGCGCTACCAGAAGATCACGGTGGGCGCATCGTCGTACAGCTCAGACTGAAGAAGTGGGACGTCGCTTCCAAGCCTGGCCCGCGTCCCATGATCCTCACCACGGCCCACGGGGCATGGGCACAGGGAAGGAGTCAGCGAGCCTTGCGCGCGTGCGGTGAACATTTCGGCCCAGGTGCGCGAGGTCCACCTCGTAACCGTGGACGAGCGTGGCATGAACCCGCATGTCGCGCGTCTGCAATCATGTGGCACCGAGATACAAGGGAACAGTGCAGTCACCTGCCACTCTCGGATCCAGCCGAGTGGACTGGTTACACAGGCTATGGACGACGGAGCGGGGCTTTCGGCTCCGGCTCGCTGCGCATAGTCTGAGCCCAAAAGCGCCACGCACCCCGGGCCGGGCCCGCTGTTGACAGATAGCAAGACCGAGGAATGCGACGTGTACCGACGACGTGATGGCCTGCGGCCGGGATCAGTTTTGCCCCCGCCGTGGCTGGCCCGTTTCGTCCTCGGATCAGGCGTCGGCGCCGAGGTCCGCCACGGTGCCTTTGTCCGCGGCGGGGCTTGTTCCAGTTGTGCGCCGAAGGACCAGGTTTCAGTCCGTTCTCCAGCCGCTCCAACTACGCGAGAGCCCCGCGACCACAGCTGCCCTCTTCAACCACAGCGTGCCCAGACCGGCCTGCCTCCCGGTCGTGCGTCACTCGCCACCTGTCGCTTACCACCGTAACTCGGCGTCGGTTCCGGCGGTCTCCTCACTCGCGCCTGAACGGCGGCCCTCGCCTCCAACCGCACCTGTTGCCTAGGGAGTTGCACTCCTCGGCGCCAGCCCGCTGTCCTGTGCGAGCCCCATGAGCCGGGGCGGACCGCAAGAGCTATGAACGTTGCACTTCGCCGCCGTGGCTAGTGCAGCCTCAGCACTTCTCTCGCTGGAAGGGAAACACGCGAGATGCATGACGACCTTTCCCCCCGCAACGCTTCCTGCCTTCTGTTCGATTGGGATGGCACGCTCGTGGACAGCCAGGCAGCGAACTATCTGGCCATGGCCAAGTCCCTTGCCAGGGAAGGAGTCGAACTCGACCAGCAGTGGTTCGACGACCGGTCCGGTCTCTCATCCGTTGAGATGATCACGACGCTCGCGCGCGAGCGGTCCCTGAGGCTGAGCCACTCCATTACCGAACTTGTCGCGGAGCGTGACAGACACTTCATGAGTGTCGCGCACACTATCCGCCCGCACCCGTGCATCCATGCCGTCGTGAAACATTTCGCAGGCAGGATTCCCATGGCCATCGCCTCAGGCAGCACCCGGTCCCTCATCGCGGCAACACTTCCCCACCAGCCCTTCCGCGACGCATTTGACGCCATCATCACGCGCGACGATGTAGAGCGAGGCAAGCCTGCACCGGACATCTTCCTGACCGCCGCAGAAAGACTGGGCAGCGCACCGCACAACTGCTTGGTGTATGAAGACAGTGACGAAGGCATTGCCGCAGCCAAGGCTGCGGGCATGCACTGTATCGACATTCGACCCTATCGCTGACGCAATCAAGGCGCGCACGCGGCCGAGGGCCCATGGACGGGTACGTTGGCCCGGGTTTGCTGGTGATGGTGGGCGGATGCGTACTCGGCTGCTCGACGTCCGTGAGGTCTTCCAAGGCTCGCGGCGGTTGATCAGCTCGGTCTTGACCAGACCGATGGTGGGCTCGGCGAGGGCCTTGCCGTAAGCATCGACGACACTGCCGATTGAGGGGCGATCTCGGCCTGGGGCCAGGTGCTCGGTACTGGCGATCGAGGTGTACTGGCTGCCTGCGTCCGAATGATGTAGCAGCCCGGTTACCGGGTCATGCGGCCGGTAGCCGGTGCCAGAGGGCTAGTTCGACCACAGTCCAGGACCAGGCGCGTTTGTCTGCTCATCGATGCCTTCCAGCCCAGAATCCATCGGAGCAGGCGTCGATGCTGAACGCGACGTAGACGGTGCCGGCCCAGCAGGGCATGTAAGTGAAGTCCGCCACCCACTGCCGGGCCCGGGACCGCCACGGTTGACCAGGTCGCCCGCGCGGCGGCCGTCCTTGTCGGGAGCGGTGGTGCGTAGCTAGCGGGCCGTCGCATGCCCTCGCGTCGCAGTTGGTGCCAGACGTTGCGCTCCGTAGACGTCATATCCGCCGGATCTCGCAGCATCACGCACGGACCGGACCGCAGACGAACGGGACTTGGCCGCGTAGTACGTCGAGGTGGCGAACGCCAGAGTGCGGCGGATTCGACGCCGAACCGGTTCGCCGTGGGCGTCGTGAGCCGGACTAGCGCGGAGGCCGGAGGGCCGAGTACCCATGCGAAAAGCAGCCGCAGCCTTGCGCCCGGTGAATGACACAGGTCGTCGGCGACCTTGCGTTCACCAAGAGAAGGCACAACATCGTGAGAGCGTTTTCAAGCTCTAAGTATTGACGTGCCATCAGATGGCGTCAACAGTGGCAGTACGGGTCGGCCGACCAGCTTCCATCCCCACCACTCACCCCACGGAGGCCACCCCCTCATGCCCAGGAAGCACCACAGGACACTGCGCGGCCCACTGGCCGCGGCGGCGGGCGCGCTGACCGCAACCGCGCTGCTCTGTCTCGGCCTGTACGGTACGGCGAGAGCCGCCGTACCGTCCCCGTCGAGCGGCTGGAGCCAGCTCTGGAGCGACGACTTTTCGGGCGCCGCCGGCACCCTACCCTCCAGTAGCAACTGGATCATCGACACCGGCACCAGTTACCCCGGCGGCGCAGGCCACTGGGGTACCGGCGAGGTCCAGACCTACACCAGCAGCACGGACAACGTGCAACTGGATGGCAACGGCAATCTGAGCATCACCCCGATCCGGGACTCGGCCGGCAACTGGACCTCTGCTCGGATCGAGACTCAGCGCAGCGACTTCCAGCCGCCGGTCGGGGGCAAGCTGCGCATCGAGGCACGGATCCAGATGCCCGATGTCACCGGGACGGCCGCCGACGGCTACTGGTCGGCCTTCTGGACGCTGGGCTCCGCTTACCGCGGCAACTACTGGAACTGGCCGGGCGTCGGCGAGATCGACGTGATGGAGAACGTCAACGGCGTCAACAAGGTCTGGGGCACCCTGCACTGCGGCGTCAGCCCAGGCGGTCCCTGCAACGAGAACACCGGCCTGGGCAGCAGCACCGCCTGCCCCAATGCCGCGTGCCAGGGCGACTTCCACACCTACGCCATCGAGTGGGACCGCAGTGTCTCCCCGCAGGAGCTGCGCTGGTACGTCGACGGTGTGCAGTACCACTCGGTGAACTCCTCGCAGATGGACGCCGCCACCTGGAACACCGCCACCGGCAGCGGTCACTTCCTGCTGCTCAACCTCGCCATGGGCGGCGCCTTCCCCGACCCGATCGCCGGGTACGTCACCCCCACCGCCAACACCCGCTCGGGCGTCCCCATGCTGGTGGACTACGTCGCCGTCTACAGTGCGGGCAGCGGCACCCCCGGCAGCGAGAGCCCCAGCCCTACCCCGAGCAGCAGCTCAGGTGCGAACGCGTACTCCACCATCCAGGCCGAGGACTACAGCCAACAGTCGGACGTCAGCGTCGAGTCGTGCTCCGACGTCGGCGGCGGCCAGGACATCGGCAGCCTGGCCAACGGCGACTGGGCGTACTACCCCGGCGTCGACTTCGGCAGCACCGTGGCGCACCAGTTCAAGGCGAGGGTGGCCTCCGGGGCCGCCGACGGGATCAGCGGGCTGGTGGAGGTGCGGCTGGACAGCCGCAGCAGCGCCCCCATCGGCAGCATCGCGGTGGCCAATACGGGAGGCTGGCAGAGCTGGAAGACCATCCCGGGCAACATCTCCGCCGTCACCGGTAAGCACGACGTCTACCTGACCTTCACCAGCGGCCAGCCGGCCGACTATGTGAGCGCCAACTGGTTCACGTTCAGTCAGACTTGAGACGGATCTGCGACTGCCCCTGGCGGGATATCACCAGGGGCAGCGAAGGTGGGCGTCCTCGCTCGCGGCCGTGACTACAGGAGCAGTGCGGTCGTGGACCTCTGCGGCAGGTGCGCGAGCCGGTCCAGCTTGAGCCAAGTCGCCCGTCCCGTGGTGACAGACATCGAAGTCCTCGTCGTGCCACAGACCGTCCAGAGGGTTACGTACACATCGCGGCCGCACCACGGGTACAACTTGCCGGGTCTGCCCGACGGCCATGCCGTTGCGCTGGAAACCTCGGGTCCCCACCTGTGGGGGTTCGGAGGCACCGCTCAAGACTTCGGCCCGATTTCGCGATCTGGGCTCCGGCTGTCCTCACTGAATCGTCGGCCTTGAGAGCGGTGCCGTTGCGTACCGGCGCGGCGACCCTGACCTCATGGGATTGACGTAAGCGGTCCCTTCGCCGTCGGGCGCCTACCGGGGACAGCAAAAAAGCCCACCTGAACACGTGCTTACAGCCGTCGCCGTGCATATCTAACACCTCAGCGGCTGGTCAGTCAGCGAGGCGGTCGGAGTCCTGGCGCACCCTCGGCGGCTGAAAAAGTCAAGCGGTCGATCCAGGCGCGCAGCTACAAGCGCGTGGCACGCACAGACAAGGGGTCGGCAGGGCTCATCTGCCAGTCTGGGAAGCGGCATTGGGCAAGCTCACGCAACCGCGGAGACATCCAGGATTAGGTCGTCGCTCATCCGTAGAGCCGATGCCATGAACTCATAGCCGTTCCGGTCATTGGCGGATTCCTATGACCGAGACTAGGGAGTCAGGGTTTGCAGACCTTGAGAAGGTTCCGAAGAACAACTGCGTCAGTCGCGGTCGCTGGCGCGATGAGCATTGCCGGCCTCTTGGCCGCGCCGTCGGCGGCGAACGCAGCGGATGAGGTGCAGCCGGCTGCCAGCGGCGGGGGTTGCGGCTCCGGCATCGGCCAGGGGGTCAGCGGGTGGGCCTGCATCCAGATGAACGGTGTGGAGCTGGTCACCTCGGCACGCGTCTTCACCAACGTTCGACTTCCCGGCGACTGCCAGGTGACCGTTGGGCTGTACGACGTGGATGGCACCCTGTTGCAGTCCACCTCGGCCCCGTGCAGAGGCGACGGGGCGGATTACGACGGCCCGCCCATCCTTCTCGGCGGCGTTTCACCCGGTTCCTTCAGGAGCGTCCTCACCGTCACGTGGGGGCACGAAACGCGCCTCACCGCATACAGCCCCGTCCAGAACACGTGGTAGCCAGAGGGAGAGCGACATGCGAATTCGTCGGCTGATCGGTGCAGGCACGGTTGCTGCGTTGTCTGCCGCCGTTGCGGTCGGAGCCGCCACTCCGGCGCACGCGGAGGCGGCCGTCACCAAGACTTGCAGCGCGCCCATGGGCCAGCCCTTGAGCTGGATCAACTTCGACGTGGTAGTCCACGTCGAAGGAAGCCGGGTTATTTCGGCAGAGGCGGACGGTGATGCCTACATTACGGGCGTCTTTGGCGGCGGTGTCACTCGCACCCAGCCCGCGCAAATCACGGTGAGCGGTAACTCGGTTCACTTCGTCCGTTCGGCTGTGGTCGCATCGGGGATCCCGAACACCCCGCTCTCCGTCACGCAGACCTTCGGGTGCGAGGCGTTCTGGGTCTTCTGACGCTGAATGGTGCAGCGACCTCCATGCACGGGCGTCATCCGCAACGGGGGTGACGCCCGTGCACCGGTAGGGCTGCGCAACTGTGGCATGGCGACTGCGCGTGATCTTGAACGTAGATGAGGCACGGCAGGCGGTGGACGACCGGTAGGTGTGGAAGTTCTGCGAGGTGCCGCGCCGACACCGTGACTGAACCCCGCTTCATCCGTTGGACGGTCAGTATGGTTCCCTCAGAGCCAACTGTGTGCTGAGCCAGACGGCCTGGTGGGTCCCCGTGGAAAGTCCAACTCCCAACGAGCCCCGGCGTGGGGGTGTCCGGCTTGACGCTACAGGCACTGGGTACGGGCGGTGGGCCCGTTGCCCTTCGGGGTCTGCACGTACGCCTCGATGTATACGCAGCCCGGGTCCGTGCTGAGCATCCAGCCGTAAGCGGACGAGTAGGTGCCGCCGTACCAGGAGATGCTCTTGGCCCGGTCGGCCGGGCGGTAGGCGATGACGTACACCTTGCGGTTCGGCCGGACCGGGCCGTCGACGATGCCCCAATTCAGGCCAGGGCACCGGGGGTTACTGCGCATCCTCAGATCGCCGAACTTGCTCCCGTCGGGCAGGTAGACCGGCACCGAGTCAAGGCTGGTGATGTACTTCTGCGCCCGCGCGTCGCCGCAGCCGGTGAGAATCGGGTCCATGCCGTCGCCGGGATGTGCGGTGCTGGGCGGCCGGTGGGGAATGGTCCGCCACGCCGACGCCTGGTCGCCGGAGCCGTCTGGCAGCGTGAGGGCCACGGTGCCCGCTGCCCCCAGCGCAGCACCTGCCACCACGCCGACCACCGCGACCGCCCACAGAGTGCGCCGACCGGGGCGGGCGCCGCTGGTCGAGGTCGGCACCGCTGCATCGTCCGTCGCCCCTACCAGGCTGGGGACTGTGCCCGGATCTGGTGGTTGTGGCGGTGGAGACTGCTCCGACGTCGCCTGCGGCGGTTCGGGGCGAGCCCCGGCGGTCACAGCCATCGGCTGCGTCCGGTCCTCCGCCTCGGCCAGTTCCGCTTTGAGGGCCTGCCAGGCCTCCTCCCACTGCGCACGGTCACCGCCGCAGGCAGCCACGTAGGCGAGCGTGACGTCCAGCGACGGCAGCCGTTTTCCGCCGGCGGCGTCGGACAACGTGGTCACCGAGTACTGACTGTGCCGGGCGAGTTGCCGGTACGGCGGGTTGCCCGCCTTGCGGCGCAAGGCCCGCAGTCGCGCGGCGAATTCCGCGACAGGGCCTGCGGAAGCATCGACCGGCCGCTCCGGGCGTCCCATCCGATCCACCTCTTGAGAGCGCTCTCGTGCTGACGCGGGGATCATGCCATCAGGACTGCGGTTTTGTCACTTCATTGTCCGGAGATTGGCCGGATGCTGGCCGGACAACCGCTTGACCGCGTGGAATCTGGTGCAAGGCAGGCCGCTGCGGGGCGTCGCCATACCCGTCCGGTGTGCGACGTCCGGCCGTACCGGCTTCTACCCACGTGGCTCACCGGCCACTCGGCAAAGGAGAGACATGCGGATCCCCGCGGGGAAGTTCCTCGCAGCCCTGTCCCTGAACGCGGGGCTGGCGGCAGCTGGATCAGCGAACGCTGGCCTTGAGGGGTGGTCCTCGGACATCGCGTCTCCAGGATCGGCGTGGGCGTGACGTTGATCGCCTGGGGTGGCGAGTGGTCCACCGTCAGCTTCAGGTTGGGCGCGAACCTCTACGAGGCGCATGCATCTTCCGGGCTACGGCGGCCGGCCGCGTCATGCAGCGGGAGCTGTCCGTGTCAGGGTTCACCCTGGGCCTGCAGCTTGCGGGACACGCACACGTAGTTGCTACCCGGCGCCGTCACTGTATGCCACTGCAACTGTCCGCTGCGATGCAGCAGTCGATCGGAGTCCGGACCACTCGTATCGGCAATCAACTCCTAGAAAGGGACTACGAGAGCACTGGCCTCTGTTGTCCCGCACCTTGAACGAACTATCCAGAACCGTTGAGGAAAGCGTGCTGATCACCACTGACCACCTGCCTGCGTCCGAGCGATTTGCCTACTTCCGCGAGGCCACCGGCGATGTGCCGGGACCGGTCGAGCTCCGCGCGGACTCCACCGATGACTTCTCGGCTCGCGTCCAGATATCCGACTTCGGTGCAGTCAACCTGATGGACTTCACGGCCATGGGCCGTATTTCGATGGAGGTTCAGCGTGGTCAACGACTCATCCGTAAGTCGGATCCGGAAGCCTACTCTTTGCTCATGAACGTGGAAGGAGTCACTGGTGTTTCACAAGGTGGTCGTGAGGCCATCCTTAGCCCCGGTGACTTGGGTTTGTACGACTCGTCTCGGCAACTGCGCGGCTGGCGCAAGGTCCCTGACGGTCCCGCACGACTCATCATGGTCAACATCCCGCGGAAGCTTCTGTCGGTCCCTGATGACCGAGTCGCACAGCTGACGGGAGTACGGATCCCCGGGGATGAGGGCGTATCGGACCTCGTCCGGGCAACCGTCGGTCAACTCGCCGAAGAGGCGGATCGATACGGACCGAGCGAAATCACGCGTCTGTCCACTGTACTCATGGATTTGATCGTGATTCTCCTCGCAACCGCCGCGGATACGACCAGTGCGCCGATCCGTGACTCTCGCCATCGGGCATTGATGCTGAGGATCCAGAGCTTCATCGACCAGCACCTGGGGGAAGCAGACCTTTGCCCCTCGGACATCGCAACCGCACACCACATCAGCGTACGCACGCTTCATCGTCTCTTCCGCGAGCAAGGGCTCACCGTGGCAGGGTGGGTTCGGCAACGGCGCATCGAGCACTGCCGACGCGACCTCGCAGACCCTGGGTTGCTCGACCACCCGATCTACGCGATCGCCAGACGCTGGGGCTTCCTCGATGGGCCCCAACTGTCCCACGTGTTTCGGACTGCATATGGAATGTCTCCTCGGGAGTGGCGCCACCTGAGCGGCCACAGCCCTTGCGGCAGCCCCCCAGAACACGAGGAAGGTCCGTCTCACGGCCTGGTCGACAGCCCACCGCGTGAGGAATTCCGCTGATCTGGTGCATTGCCCTCCGGCCTGCTCGGGTCGGCTTCACCGCGACTCCACTCGCAGACCGGCGTTCACCTTGGACACGAGCGCGGCGACGGACGTTTCTCCGTAGTGCGCGCTCCGCAGAACCTCTTCGATGAGCAGGAGCAGTCGCTCGGTGGGTACGCCGGGGAGGAAGGCGAGGTCCCGGTTGACCGACAGCACCGCCTCGGCGTCGAGTCTGCTCAGGGTCAGGAAGACGTTCGCGGTTACCTGGGGCTCCGTGGGGACACGTTCGACCAGGGTGGGACCGCTCAGCCGGCGCCCGTCAGGCGGCCGCGAGAACCGGTCGTCATTGAAGTAGAGGTAGCCCTCGGCCGTGATTCCTCGTGCCGCAAGCAGGCGACTGACCATGGGATCCTGAACGAATGGATCGCACTCACAGTGTCCGAGTCCTTGCAGGATCGCGCCGGCGCACCGGCGCAGCAGTTCGCCGAGTGTGATGACGCCACCCAGCGGGACATGGCAGGCCGAGTTGTGATTGAACATGCCCACCAACTCGCGGGTCCCGGCCCGGTGGCGTGGTACCACGATCGAACGCCACAGGCATGCGTCGGTCCTTGCGGCGGCGCCCACGACGAGCGACGCGGCGGTCAGCACCACGGTGCTCTCCCCCACCGCATAGCGCCTCATGAGCGCGCGCACCGCGTCCGCGACGACCGTGGAACGCATGCGTGCGCCGTCTGGGCGAGGCTGGGTGGCCGCGCCCGGGGCAGCGACCATGGGTGCAGGGGCTTGCTGGGCGATCGTCCGCCAGTAGGCAAGTGAGCGCTGGTTGATCCTCTCTCCCTCCACCGAGCACTCGAACATCATCCGGTCATATGGCTGGAGTGGCAGCGGCCCCAGGTCGCCCGACGACGCCGTGTTCACGAGCCGGTGGAACTGCTGCGCCAGCAGGGCGTAGCTCCATCCGTCGAGCGCCAGGTGCGAGGCGACCACCAGGAGCCGGCGGATCCGTCCGTCGACGGTGACGGCGCGGATCCGCAGCGGCCAGTCGGTGGTGAAATCGAAGCTTCGCCGTTGCTCGTCGGCGGCGAGGGTCTCGAGCTGCGCCGGGTCCGGGACCGCCGGCAGGGGGACGAACTCGATGTCGAGACGCCCGCGAGCGTGGACCTGCTGGTACGGCGTGCCGTCGGGCTCCGTGCCGAAGGTCGTGCGCAGCACCTCGTGCCGTTCGAGCAGAACCCGCACCGCCTCCAGGACGCGGGCGGTGGGCGTGCCGGCGCGCACCGGCCACACCGCGGGCATGCTGTACTGCTGGCCCTCGTAGCCCGGGCGGGTCAGCACGGACCACATGGCCCGCTGGGTCCACATCAGCGGACCGCGCACGGTACGCGCACCGGCGAAGTGCACTGACTGGATCATGACACCGGCTCCCGGTCTCGGTTTCTGCGCAGGTTGGCCAGCCCGATGGCGTCGTCGGCCTCGGCGTCGGGTACATCCCGGTCGAAATGGCGCAGGGTGGGTCGCGTCATGGCTATGAGGGCAATCAGCGCGAGGATGACCGAGAAGGCTACGTAGGTGAGGCCGATGCCACGTCCCGCCCCCACTCCTATGACGCGGCCCACGGTGTCGGCCAGCGACCCGCCGGGCGCCATCAGGGGTTGCAGCGCCTGACTCACGAACGGTCCGACGACGAGGAACCCGATGGGCAGCGTGCCCCAGGCGAACAGCGTGTGCACGGAGAAGACCCGGCCGTGATATCGCGACGGCACCTTGACCTGGATGATTGTGGCGTAAATGCCGTTCATGACGGTCAGCGAGAGGAAGAGTCCGAACGCACCGACGCCCACCACCGGCACGGACGGCCGCAAGCCCGTGACCAGCCCCGCAAGGCTCAGCGCCAGCGACGCGGACAGTACCCCGAACATGCGGTTGCGTGCCGGGCCGCCCCATACCGCCATGATCACGCCGCCAACGGCGACCCCGAGCGCCGCCATGACGGAAACCGCGGTCACCGCCGACAAACGAGCGAAAGCCAGTACCAGTGGCTGAATGAGCATGAGCAGTGGACCGACAAAGATGTTGGTGACGGCGAAGTAGGCCAGCATCGAGCGGAAGCCGGGCCGACCCGTCGCGTAGCGGAAGCCGTTGGCTATTTCCCGGGTGAGCGCCTCACGACGACGGAACGCCATGGTGTTGGGGAAGCGCAGCATCGCCACGACCGCGATGGCAACGGCATAGCCGACGATGTCGACAATCAGCACGCCGGAGAGACCAACCGCTGCCACGAGCCCGACCGCGGCAACCGGTACCGTGAACTGTGCGAGCCCGGTACCGGCTTGGACCAGGCCGTTGGCATGGCCGAGGTAGCGCTTGGGGACGAGTTGCGGAATGGCTGAGCCGTAGGCCAGGCGTTGGAAGACCAAGGCGATCGAGAGCGCGACGAGCAGGACGTAGATGTGCCCGACCCGGAGCTGTCCTGTCAGCAACAAGGCGAGGAAGACGGACTGGACGAGCGTGGCGGCACAGTCACCTGCGAGCATGATCGCTCGCCGGCTGTAGCGGTCGACTATGGCGCCGGCGAGAGGGAGCACGAGCAGTCCGGGCACCAGCCCGAGGGTGGCGAAGAGGGCCAGCCGGACCAGTGACCCGGTGTGCATGTAGATCCACAGAGGCACCGCGAACTCGGTCATCGCCGAGCCGGTCATGGACACCAGCTGTCCGGCCGCGACGGCGGCGAAGCGCCGCATGCTGGGCTCGGGTCCCTCCACTCGCTCGGAAGACGCTGGGGCCCGCGAGACCGACTCCAGGCGCCATGTCGGGGTGGTGGGCGGGTCGTCGAGGCGGGTGTGTGTGGTCGTGACGATGACTGAGAGTTCCTCCGCCCGGTACTTGAGGAAGTAGTGGCCGCCTTCGTCCAGCACCACCAGTCCGGCTGTGTCGGTGAGGAAATGCCATTCCCGGTAGCGCTCCTGGCAGTACATGGTCATGTCGTCCCGCTCGCCGACCACCGAGACGACGGGTGCGGACAGCCGGTGGACACCCCGGTTCATCAGTTCGGTGAAGTAGGTCTCCGCCGCCTCGCTGTCCTTGCGCATGCTGTCGATCAGTGTGCGGACCTGATCGCGTCCGAGACCGGTCAGGTCGATCCCGAGCGACGTGAGCCAGTTGGTGTAGGCACGGTTGCTGCGGAACCGCTCCAGTTTGGTCCGCAACGCCGCAAGTCTGCCGTGCGGTCGCGCGAACGGGAGGATCGCTCCGGCGTACACAGCCTCGACATGCCTGCCCTCCTCCTCGAGCGCGAGTGCGACCGCCACGGCGATCGCACCGCCCACGCCACAGTGTCCGTACACCGTCACCGGGCCCGCGACGCGTTCCTGGATCTCGGTCACACAGTCGCGTACGAGGGCGTCGAACTCGACATGTTGCTCGTCGAGTCCCACGTCATGTCCGGGGATGGCGAGCGCGTACAGCGACACATCCGCCGGCAGCGCGTCGGCCAACGGTTGATACACCACCGCGCTGCCTCCGCCGTACGGTACACAGACGAGGGTCAGTCTGCGTCGGCCGGCCGGCACGGGTGGGGTCAGCTCGTACAGCAACCGCCGCGGCCCTCGCTCGCCGTCCGGCACCGCCACCAACTCGGCCAGCCGCCGAATCGTCGGATTCTTGAACAGGTCCATGACGCTGACTCGTCCGGCACCTGCCGGGAGTTTGCCCCGAAGCCTGGCAACGACCTGGGTGGCGAGCAGCGAATGTCCGCCGAGGTCGAAGAAGTCGTCATCGATGCCGATGCGGGCCATACCGAGAACGTCGGCCCAGACGGCGTGAAGGCACCGTTCCACCTCGGACCGGGGCTCGACGAGCTCGTCGGTATCGGGCCGCGTGAAGGCTGGTGCGGGCAGCGCGCGGCGGTCCAGCTTGCCGCTCGGCGTGACCGGAAGCGTGTCGAGGACGACATAGGCCGCCGGCACGAGATGGTCGGGAAGAGTGCGCTGCAGCCCCGTACGCAGGTCGGCGGTCTCGGCCGTTCCGACGACGTATGCGACAAGCCGCTGGTCCCCGACCCCCACCTCGCGTACGGCCACGGCCGCGTCCCGTACACCGGGCTGGTCGCGCAGCGCCGATTCGATCTCTCCCGGCTCTATGCGTACACCGCGCAGCTTCACCTGGTCGTCGAGGCGCCCGAGGTATTCGATGGCGCCGTCCGACCGGTACCGGGCCCGATCTCCGGTGCGATAGAGCCGCCCGAGCGGGTGGTCGACGAAGCGCTGCGCCGTGAGCTCCGGTCGGTGCAGGTATCCCCGCGCCACCCCAGTGCCACCGATGTACAGCTCGCCCACGACGCCGACGGGGACCGGATTGCCGACGGGGTCGAGCAGCCAGATACGCGTGTTCTGGATCGGTCTGCCGATGGGTACCCGTGCCGAACCGTGCAGTTCATCAGCATCACAACGCCACCAGGTGACATCGATGGCCGCCTCCGTCGGGCCGTACAGGTTGTACAGCTCGCACTCCAGCCTCTCGTGCACCGACCGCGCCAGGTGCACGGACAGCTCCTCGCCGCTGCACATGATCCGGCGCAACGAGGTGCACCGCTCGATGTCCTGCTCCGCCAGGAAAACCCCGAGCATCGAGGGCACGAAATGGATCGTCGTCACCCCGTGCCGGATGGTCGCGTCGCGCAAGTACGCCGCATCCTTGTGCCCGCCCGGTTTGGCCAGGACCAGCCGCGCGCCGGACAGCAACGGCCAGAAGAACTCCCACACCGACACGTCGAACCCCGCCGGCGTCTTCTGCAGCACCACGTCGTCCGGCCCGAGCGGGAAAGTGCGCTGCATCCAGTCGAGCCGGTTGTGGATCCCTCGATGGGTGTTCTGGACGCCCTTGGGTCGCCCCGTCGATCCGGAGGTGTAGATGACGTAGGCGTCGTCGTCCGCAGTCGCCGCCGGCGGCAGGTTCCCGGTGTCGTCTCCGAGTTGCCCGAGGATCTCCTCCAGGACGAGAACCTGACCGACGGGCACAGTCTCGGCGAACTGCCGTGCCGCCAGTACCACGGTCGGCTCCGCGTCCTCGATCATGAATGCCAGGCGTTCGGAGGGGTACTCCGGGTCCAGCGGAAGGTACGCACCTCCGGCTTTCAGCACCGCAAGCAGGCCTGCGACCAGTTCCACAGAACGCTCGGCGCACACGGCCACCAGCGTTCCGGCGTCGACGCCCTCGGCCCGCAGTCGCAGCGCCAGGCCGTTCGCCATGCGGTTGACCTCGCGGTAACTGACCGCCCTCCCCTCGTCCATGACGACCGCGACCGCGTCTGGGGTGGCCGCGACCTGCGCCTCGACGAGCCCGGCCAGGGTCGCCGGAGCACCGATGTCCTCAGCGGTGTCGTTCCAGCGTCGCAGTATCAGCTCCTGCTCGTCGGGACCGAGCAGGTCGATGTCGCTGAGCCGCACCCCCGGATCGGCCACGACGGCGCGCAGCACTCGTTCCAGGTGGCCGAAGAGACGTGCGATGGTCTCGGGCAGGAACAAGTGCCTGTTGTAGGTGGCGAAGCCGTTCAGGCCCTCGGGTGACTCCCACAGATACAGCTCAAGATCAAAACGGGTGGTCGAGGCTTCGAGCGGAAATGGCGCGATGTCCAGTTCCCCGGTTGGGAGTCGGTCGTGGGCGTAGTTGAGCATGGCGAAGGTCACTTGGAAGACAGGCGGCCTATTGACCTCCCGAGCCACCCGAAGGTCGCTCACCACCTGCTCGAACGGCATGTCCTGGTGGGCGAAGGCGTCGAGTGCGGTGTCTCGCACCCGGGCGAGCAGTTCGAGGAAGGTCGGGTCTCCGGAGAGGTCGGCGCGTAGAGCCAGAACGTTCGCGAACAGCCCGACCATTCCCTCCAGTTCTGGATGGGAACGGCCGGCCACTGTGGACCCGACAGCGAAGTCGTGCTGCCCGGAGTACCGGAACAGCAGCGCTTGGTATGCCGCCATGACCACCATGAACGGCGTGGCCGCATGCACGCGGGCCAGCTCGAGCACCGCGCTGCTCAGCGCGGCGTCGAAGGACACCGCGCACCCGGCCCCGTCGAAGGTCTGCTCGGCCGGTCGTGGCCGGTCGCAGGGCAGTTCCAGCGGCGTCACGCCGGCCAGCTGCTCGCGCCAGTACCGCAGGTCGCGCTCTCGTGTCTCTCCGAGGTAGTGCTCGCGCTGCCAAGCGGCGTAATCACCGTAACGTATCGGCATTTCGTTCTTGTCGAGCCGGCCGGCGTATGCCGCGAACAGGTCCGCGAGGAAGATGTTGACGGACCAGCCGTCGGACACGATGTGGTGCAGGACCAGAGCGAGTACGTGGTCGTCAGGGCCGATGCGCACCAGCGTGGCACGCACCAGCGGCCCGGAGCTCAGGTCGAACGGGGCGGTCACGCTCGCACCGATCACACGCCGGGCAGCCTGCTCCCGGTCCGGCAGCGGCACACTCTGATCGACTTCGGTGACGACGACCGGGACACTGACCGCATCCTCGACGATGACGACCGGCTGCCCGTCGTCGGAGACCGGGAACCGCATGCGCAGGCTGTCGTGACGGGCTGTCACGGCATCGAGCCCCGCGCGCAGCCTCGATACGTCGAGCGGCCCACGCAGCCGCAGAACGACCGGGATGGTGTAGGCGGCCGAGTCCGGAACGAACTGGTCCATGAACCACAACCGCTCCTGCGCGAAAGTCGGCGGCGGTGCCGTGCCCTCACGGCGACGCGGGATCACCGGTCCCTCAGTGTCCCGGCCGCTCAGCCGCTTCTCCAGCAGCATGGCGGCGAGTCGGGCCCGCTCGGAAGCTGACGTCATCGTTACCTCCCTTCCTCGGTGAGCAGCTGCCTCACCTCGTCATCGCTCATGCGTTCGATCTCGGTGGTCATCATGTCTTCCAGCACCGCAGCCGTCTGCGCCACCGTCGGAGCGTCGAACAGCGTGCGCAGGGGAAGGTCGAGCCCAGCGGCCGCCCGCAGCCGAGCGATGACCCGGGTGGCCAGCAGCGAGTGACCACCGAGATCGAAGAAGTTGTCCAGGGCGCCGATCCGTTCGACGCCGAGCACCTCGGCCCAGACGATGGCCACCAACTCCTCGACAGGGCTGCGCGGCGGCACGAACTGCTGCTCCCGGACGGAGTCGTCGCCGGGGGGCGGCAGAGCCGCACGATCGAGCTTGCCGGTGTGCGTCAGAGGCAGTCTGTCGAGTACGACAACGGTTGAAGGGACCATGTGGCCGGGGAGCCCAGTTGCGACGAACCGGCGCAGTTCGGCTGCGCTGGGCCGGGTGCCGTCCACCGGGACGACGTAGCCGATCAAAGCGTCGCCCCGCGCTACGACCGCGGCTTGGACAACGTGCGGGTGACCGGTGAGCCGCGTTTCGACCTCTCCCGGCTCGATACGGTACCCGCGCACCTTCACCTGCTGGTCCTCGCGCCCGAGGAACTCCAGCCGGCCGTCCAAGCGCTGCCGGACCAGGTCGCCGGTGCGGTACATCCGCCCATCGGTGAACGGATCGTCGAGGAACCGTGCGGCCGTCAGGGCAGGTCGCTTCACATAGCCGCGCGCGATGCCGGCACCGGCCAGGTACAACTCCCCCACCACGCCGGGCGGCACCGGGTTGCGTGCGCTGTCCAGGACGTAGGCGGATGTCTGCGCGATCGGGTGCCCAATGGGTGGCCGTGCCGATGCATCGGCATCGTGCAGCCACGCTGCCGTGGCGATGATCGTTGCCTCGGTCGGACCATAGGTGTTGACCAGTTCCACCCGGTCGCCGAAACCCGCCCGCCACGCGCGCACGGCGGCGGAGTCCACCTGCTCACCGCCGAGAATCACCAGCCGAAGCCCCGGCGGCCAGTGTCCGGGATCCAGGTCGCGCACCAGTGCGTGCCAGTAGGCGGTCGGCAGGTCCAGGACGGTGACGTCACGGGCTTCCGGACCGGCGAGCCAGTCGGCGAACAGCTCCCTGCGAACAGTCGGCAGAACGAGCGTGCCGCCGGCCGCTAGCACCGGATAGAGTTCCTCCGCATGCGCGTCGAAACTGAGCGAGGCGAACTGCACGACCTGATCGCCTTCGGTCATCCCGTACGCCTCACGCATCCAGTGCACCCGCGCGGCCAGGCTCCGATGTTCGACGGCGACACCCTTGGCAACACCGGTGGAGCCGGAGGTGTAGATGACGTATGCGAGATGCTCGGGCAGCGGCCGTTGAAGCGGCGGGTTTGCCGCGGAGGCGGCCATGGAAGCGAGGTCGTCCATACGCAATGACGGCACGTCAGCCGATGAGAAGCGTCCGTCGGTGATGAGCATCGTGGCACCGCTGTCGCGCAGCATGAAGTCCAGCCGCTCGTGCGGGTACGTGGAGTCGAGGGGCAGGTACGCCGCCCCCGCTCGCAGTGTCGCCAGCACGGCCACCACCTGGTCGAGCGAGCGCTCCAGACACAGACCGACCACGGTTTCCCGACCGGCGCCGTGGTCGCGCAGGGCAGCGGCCACCGCTGCCGTCCGTACGTCCAGTTCGGCATAGCTCAGCCACTGCGTACCGCATCGAACAGCCACTGCCTCCGGCGTCCGGGCTGCCCGGGCGAGAATGAGATCGATGACGGTGTCGCCCGTGAGGTCGTCCGGGCCGGCTCCGTCCGGCTGCTGCGGCCCGGTGAGGATGCCGCCGCGTTCGGACGGCCGCAGCAACGGCGCCCGGCCTACCTGGATGGCGGGGTCTGCCACCAACGCAGACATGAGCATCGGAAGTCTGTCGGCGAGATCTGCTACGGTCGCCTCGTCGAAAAGGTCACGGTTGTACGTGAACACCAGGTCGAGACCATCAGAGTCCGGCCAAAGATCGACCATCAGATCGCCCTTTACATGGCCCGGGTCCACAGGCAGCGGCTCGACCTGCAGCTCAGGCGGCCACTCCGGAGCCTGCGGGCCGGTGGTCTCGGTGTGCAGGTTGAACCAGGTCTGGAACAGCGGGTTCGGGTCCCGGGGAATGTCGAGCTCGATCATCAGCTGTTCGAAGGGCGCCTCGGCGTGGGTGTACGCGGCGAGTGCCGTGGCTCGGGTGCGCTGCAGCAGTTCGGCGAAGGACGGGTCTCCCGAGAGGTCACCGCGAAGCACGACGTGGCTTGTGAAGTAACCGATCAGAGCCTCGTGCTCGACGCGGTGGCGACGACCAGTGGGGGTGGCGACACAGACGTCGGTCTGCCCGGCGTACCGGGCCAGTAGCAACTGGTACGCGGAGAGCCAGACCATGAACGGAGTGCACCGGTGCCGGCGGGCCAGCCGTCGGACGGCGTCGACGAGCTCGGCAGAAACGCGGGTGCGCCATGTGGCACCGTGCGATCGCTGCTGAGCCGGCCGCGGACGGTCGGAGGGCAGTGTCAGAACGGGAGGGTCGGCGAGCTGCCGTGTCCAGTAATCCCGTGCGGCCCGGTACGAAGAGTTGCCCACCTCTGCTCTCTGAGCACGCACGTAGTCGTCGTAGGTGGCAGGGAGATCCGGCAGCGTCGACGACTGGTCCGCGTGGTGGGCACCGTACGTGGCCGAGAGCTCGGACAGCAGGATCGACATCGACCAGCCGTCCGAGACGATGTGGTGCATGCACAGCGCGAGGACGTGCGTCTCCTCGCCGGTCCGGACGAGCAGAGCGCGCAACAGCGGTGCGGTGTCCAGGTCGAACGGAGCGCTGGACCAGTCCTGCGCCACGGTCCGTGCGGCAGGCTCGGGATCATCCGCTTCACGTAGATCGACCTGTTGGAGCGGCACGGTCGACCGGTCCCGTACCACCCTCACCGGCCGGCCCTCTCGCTCGGGGAACGCACTGCGCAGCGTGTCGTGGCGGGCGACGATGTCGTTGAGCGCACGCTCCAGCGCGGCACTGTCGAGCGGTCCGGCAAGCCGCAGCGCCACGAACACGTTGTATGCCGGGTCGCCGGGGTCGTACCGCTGCAGGAACCACATGCGCTCCTGGCCTGCGGACAGCGGAAGTTGGCGTTCAGTCATGGGTTGTCTCCGTGTCCGCTGTGACACCAAGCTGGATCAGGTGTTCGGTGAGGCCGTCGACACTGTCGAGACAGGTGACCGCTTCCTGCAGGTCGAGTTGTACGGCGAACCGCCTCTCGACCGCGTCGACGATCCTCATCGTGGCCAAGGAGTCGATGCCGAGCAGCGCCAGCGACGGTGTTGCGGCCGCCTCGGCCGCGCTGACCTGACCATCGCAGGCTTCCTCGACGAGCACCGCCACCCGGGATCGCAGGCCGTCGCGGGTCACCGGGTCGCTCCCAGCTCGGTACGGACGATGTCGGCGACGCCGGTTACCGTCGGCGTGTCGAAGAACACGTCGATGGGGATGCTGACGCCGTACGACTGCTGGATGCGGCTGATGATGCGGATCATGGTCAGCGAGTGGCCGCCGAGTTCGAACAGGTCGTCATCAAAGCGGATTCCCTCCGTCTTGAGGACGTCCTGCCATACCTGCCGGATGTGCTCTGTGACCTCGTCCCCATCGGTGCGGGAAGAGCTGCTGGGCCGGTCCGCCTGAAAGCGCTCTGTCACCGCAGGCCGAGGCAAGGCGTTGCGATCGACCTTCCCGTTCGGACCCAGGGGAAGTCGATCGAGCACCACCCAGTGCCCCGGCAACATCGCCGCCGGCAGACAGCGGCTCAGGTGTTCGCGGAGCCGGGTCCCCTCGACCGGCGCTTCGCGTGGCACCACGTAGGCGACCAGGTCGGCGTCCAGGTCTCCTGCCGTCCTGTGCAGGGCGACAGCCGCCTGCGCCACGGCAGGATGTTCGAGGAGACGGGCCTCGATCTCGCCCAGTTCGACCCGGTGACCACGAACCTTCACCTGATTGTCCGAGCGGCCGAGGAATGCGATGCGCCCATCGGTCAGATACCGGGCGCGATCCCCGGTGCGGTAGATCATCTCGCCCGGCACGAACGGGTCCGGAACGAACCGGGCGGCGGTCAGCTCAGGGTTGCGCAGGTATCCGTCGGCCACGCCCGCGCCACCGATGCACAGCTCACCCGGCACACCAACGGGCACTGGATTTCCGTACGCGTCCAGCAGGTAGACGCGGGTGTTGGCGATGGGTCTTCCGATGGTCACCTCCTGCGCCTTGTCGGTGATCTCGGCAGCGGTCGACCACACCGTCGTCTCGGTCGGGCCGTACATGTTGACGAGCCGGCGCACCCTGGCGCGCAGCTGCCGTGCCAGCGTCATCGGCAGGTCCTCGCCGCCGATCAGCGCAATGACACCGTCCTCGGCCGACAATCCGCCCGCCAGTAGAACGTGCCATCCCGACGGGGTGGCCTGGACGTGTGTGACACCGTGCCGGCGCACAAGGCCGACCAGGGCCTTCCCGTCGGTCACGGCGCCGGGCGGGGCGACCACCACGCGCGCGCCCACAATCAGCGGAAGCCAGTACTCCACCGCGGAGATGTCGAATGCCGCCGAGGTCAGTGCGAGCCACCTGTCGTCCCCCGTGCTGCCGAGCAGGTCGCGCATCGCGCACAGCAGGTTCACCAGTGCCCGATGCGGGACGACGACGCCCTTGGGCCGGCCCGTCGAACCTGACGTGAACATCACATATGCCGGGCTGTCCGAGCTTGGAGCGTCGAGCCCGGCGGTCTCCGCTTGTGAAGCGTCGCGGCTCAGGTGCCCATCACCGATGGTCAACCCGGGGTCCTCATCAAGCAACAGGGTCGGCCCGTTCAGCCCCTCGGCGAGTGCCGTGGTACCGATCGTGAGCACAGGCTCGGCCTCCGCGAGGACGAGTGCGCGTCGCTCGACAGGATGGGCCGGGTCGACCGGCACGTACGCCCCGCCTGCGGCTCCGACCGCGAGCAGTGCGATGAGCAGCTCCGGAGAGCGGGGAAGGCAGACGCCCACGAGCGCGCCGTCACACACCCCTCGCTTGCGGAGTCTTCGTGCCAGGCGCGACGCCGCGTCCACCAGTTCCCGGTATGTGAGAGTGCTCTGGCCCGGGCACACCACGGCAATGGCGTCCGGAGTGCGGCGTGCTTGCGCCGCGATGAGAGTCACGACCGTCTCGTCGGCCGGATGCGCACGATCAGTTGCGTTCCATTCCCGTACGACCAGGTTCATTTCATCGGCGGTGAGCAGGGGCAGAGCTGTTACCGAGGTGTCCGGGTCCGCGCATATGCCGGCGAGCAGAGTGCCCAGGTGGTCGGCGATGCGCTGGACCGCGTCACCGTCCATTGCCTCTGGGCTGTACTGCAGACTTACGGTGAGGTCACCGGGGCCGTCCACGAGCTGGAAGTGCAGGGCATTGCGGGCGGACCCGCCAAACACAGCCCAGTCGACGGTCGCGTCCACACCCTCGAAGACATGGTCGGTGCCCTGACGTCGGTAGCTGACCGAGACGGGGGTCGGCGCCACCCGAGGCCGCACGCCGGGCACAGCATGACTCCACGGTACGGTTCGGAATCGGTAGACCTCACGCAGTTCCTTGCGCAGTGCGAGGGCCAGGTCCCGGAAGGTGCCCACGAACGTCCCGACGCTCACGGGCAGTTCATTGACGTACATGCCGATCCGGCCTTGTTCTTCGGCGGGTTCGCGCGTGGACAGGGCCACCGAGGTCACCGGAGCGGCGTTCCCGTAGCGTTGCAGCACGGCGTGGATGGCGGCCAGCAGCAGCTCGAAACGGGTGACCCCAACTGCTCGCGCAGTAAGTGACACGGCAGTCGAGAGTTCGCTGTCGACGGTGAACCGCAGCGCCGTACCTGGCTGTGCGCAAGTGGGTATGCGGCGCAGTCCGGGCAGTACGACGTGGTCCGTCTCGTGCCGGCGCTCGCCCCAGAAGCCTCTGGCGCCGGCCAGCAAGCCAGGGGTGATCCGGAGTCCCTCGGCGTCGTGGGGCACCTCGACGCTGGGCGGGAAGGTGTCGCCGCGGTAGCCGGCGACCAGGTCAGCCACGAAGAGGTCCTTGGAGACGCCGTCGAAGACGAGGTGGTGTGTCACGGCCAACAGCAGGTGCCGGCCTTCTCCGGCGGCCAAGGTGAACCTGCACAGCGGGCCACGGGTCAGGTCGAACGGACGGCGTACCTCTTCGTCGTGCAGGTCGTCGTACCAGGCGACCCGGGCGAACGTGGGAGGACGGACGGCGGGAACCAGCCTGGGCGATCCGTCGACGCCGACGGCGACCGCCATGCCGAGGACAGGGTGGCGGGCCAGAACCGATCGGCAGGCGCGGCGCAGCGCGGCCTCGTCCGGCTCGCCGTCGAACCACAGCGCCACGGCGAGGTGGTAGGCCGTACCGGCGATTCCGGCCTGCTCCGTGAACCAAATACCCTGCTGGGAGGGCGACAGGTCGATCATGGTGAATCCTCACAGTGGTGACACGAACGAGTCGCGCAGATCGCGCTTGAGGACCTTGCCTGCTGCGTTGCGCGGCAGGCGGTCCATGACGATCAGCCGCGTCGGCATCTCGTACTGGGCCAGGCGCTCCGTCAGGAACTGCCGAAGGTCGGGCAAGGCGGGCACGGTCGCACCCTCGCGAGGCACGATCGCCACTGCCACAGCGTTTCCGAGTACCGGATGCGGGATGCCCAGTACGGCAGCTTCCGCCAGATCGGGATGCTCGTACAATGCGGCCTCGACGTGCAGCGACGACACCTTGTCGGCACCGGACTTGATGACGTCCTGTTCGCGGTCCACCAGGTGCAGGTACGCGTCGTTGTCGAGCCAGCCGATGTCACCCATCCGAACCCATCCGGCTCTGAAGGTGGCTCGGTTTGCCTCACCGTCGCGGTGGTAATGACGCGGGAACGGGCAGCGCAGCCATACGTCGCCGACGTGGCCCACAGGCAGTGGCCGGCCTGCGGCGTCCCGGATCTCCACGCTGCCGTCAACGGCCCAGCCGACCGCATCAGGGCGCCGGGGGTCGAAAACCATACTGAGCTGCGCGGGCGCTCCCTCGGTCGACGTGTAGTAGTTGACGATCGTCGCATCCGGTAGGCGCCGCGCTAGCTCGCCGGCCACAGCAGGAGGCAATGCGGAGGCCGTGGAACCGAGGAGGACCACGTCCGGCAATGCCTGCTCGCCCAGCGCACCGGAGCGAATCAACTCAATCGCCATCGCCGGCACCACGAACACCGAGCCGACGTGGTGCTGCTGGGCCAGCCGCACGAACCTCTCCGGCGTGAACCGGGGCGAGACGAGGGCTGTCGGGTGGGCGTCCAGCGCGTTGATCAACATGGTCTGTGCGGCGTTGGTACCGATCGGGAAGGCGTGCAGGAAATGCCAGGAGTGGCCGAGACGGCGCCGACGGGGATGCGTGGCCGCACCGAAGGTCAGGTTCGCGTGGCTTGCCGCCACGCCCTTGGGACGTCCCGTCGTGCCGGAGGTGTAGATGATCTGGGCGAGGTCGTGCGGCCGTGGCTGTGCGCCGGCGGGGCAACTGCCGCCGCGTTCCACCTCGGCGATGGTCGCCGCCCAAGGAGGGCAATCCGGCGCGGACGTCCCCGTTGCATGCAACAGCCCCGTGGCCCCTGAGTGCGACACGATGTAGCGGACCTCTGCCTGTGCCAAACGCTCGGAGCACGGCACGGCCACTGCTCCGGCGCGCTGCACGCCGCAGTAGGCAATCGCAAATTCTGCCCAGTTGGCTGCACCGTAGTGCAGCACGACACGGTCACCACGACGCACATCACGGTCAAGTAGTCCGTTCGCGACAGCCGTTGCGCGGTCGTCCCACTCGCAGAACGTCAGGGCGTGGTGCCCCGGAGTCTCCATAGCCACTCGATCGCGGTCGATGGCGGCGCGCGAGGCAAGCAATTGCGGGACTGTTCGCGCGCCTGCCGCGACGAGGTCACTGATGTCTCGCTTGGTATTCGAAGCAGACATAGCCATCACCTGTTTCACTGACACCTCGGCTCAGCGGTGAAGAGACGCGGGGGTTCAGCCAGCCGCCCCGCTCACCGGTTGGAGTCTTCCACCAGTTGGGAGCGCTCTCTTGTCGTTGCGTGCCA
The DNA here is from genome assembly GCF_055572275.1 of Streptomyces sp. NPDC030798. Lineage (NCBI taxonomy): Bacteria > Bacillati > Actinomycetota > Actinomycetes > Kitasatosporales > Streptomycetaceae > Streptomyces > Streptomyces sp. NPDC030798. The sequence goes on from NZ_JBVIDR010000020.1 coordinate 26,902, forward strand.
TGCCGCTGCCGAGGCGTGCCTCGAGTCCTCTCCCGATCTCGCGGGACCAAGCACGATTGGCATCGAGGTTTGCCGATGATGCCCTTGGCGGTGCGTTCAATGATGCGGCGGGCCACGGCGATATCACGGATACGCGACAGGCGCTGGCTGTGTCTCTTTCGTAGACGCCGTTTCGACGTGCGGAGGTGTGCAGGCTGCGCGCGTGGCTGCGGGAGAAACGTTCACGGTGGCGGTGGGCGCGCTGTCCTGAACCATCCGTGCGGGCGGAGCGCTGGCGACCTGTTCGCCGGTCACGGACCCCAAACGGTCGGGTCTCCGGCGACCCACTCGATCAGGTCTGAGGAGGCGATGTTGTCTTCGTCCCCCTGGTCCAGCCCGGCGCGGTAGAGGAAGACGATCACGTCCCAGAGGCCGTAGGCGCGGCCGACGGGTTCTTCGTGAATGTGGACCAACCGGCCGCCCTGGTCATCGGGCGGCTCGACGTCGGCAGGGCACGTGCGCTACTTCGCCCGACGCAGCAGCCCTGAGCCGGCCGGTGCCGCCTGATTCCCGAAGGCCCCGTTCCTCACGCAGCGCAGAGCGCCTCGTCAACCGCGGCGTGCGGGCCTGGCTCAGGGAGTGTCGCCGGAGTAGTGGAAGCGGCAGACGACTCCAGGGCCTGGTCTGCGCGGCTCGCCGGCGCCGGGGTCGTACAAGGCGCGGCCGCCTGGCCACCGCGACAACTCGGTGGCCAGGGCGACACCACCGTCGACTTGCTCCGCCGTCCAGCCGGTGATGTCCAGCAGCAGCCGTCCAGAGGCCCACCGACGAGCGTCGCGTAGGTCCGTGATGGGAGTGGGCCGGGGTTGGGGTCGTCGTGGTCGCAGCCGTAGACCCGGCCACGGCAGCAACTGCTCATCGCCGTTCATACCGAACATCGTTCCAGCCCCCACCGACAACGCCCCGTCCGCTGCCAGGACCGTGGATACCAAACGCGGTGAGCAGCGGGGAGCAGTCTGCTTCCATCACCGTGCCGGCCGCGCGATGATCTCGCGAGGCAGTGGCTCCACGCCCCCCCGACGCCCGGGCGACGGACTCCAGCACGGCCAGTCGCTGGCTGCACGATCCGCGGCCGCGGCGGAGTACCTGGGACACGGGCCGCGCGTCCTGGACCGAGTACACCGGCCGTACCACTGCCGCGATGTGACGGTGGGCCCGGCGCAGGGCCGCCATGCGGTGGGCCGGATCCAAGGCGCCGCTGGAGTGCCCCGAAGTCCCGATCCGCCCGACCAGCGAGGCGACATCGGGATGCCGCCAGTCGAGGATCGGTGTCGGGGCGACACTCCCCGCGTTTCCCGTGGCCGTCGCCCCGCCGGCGGTTCCCCTGCCGGCCGCGCCCGCGCGAACTCCGCCGCGCGGCATGAGAAGCGAACTCGTCATGACCGTGGCCCTCCCCGTCCGGCGTTCCTCGGTGACAACGCGTACGGTGGCAGGGTTTTTGGACACGTTCAACTGCGGTGGCGGTTCTTGCCGACCGTTTCGGGGCGCGCGGCGACAACAGCCGGCGATCCGGGGCATGAGCAGGAGTGATCTTCGTTGTCGCTGTCCAGGAGGAACTCGGCATGACCGCACCCGTGCACCCCCTACGACGCCGGGGCCGCGACCGGCGCTTCGATCTGCGCGCCACCGCCCTGTTCTTCCTCCTGCTCGCCATCATCCTGTGCGTCCTGGCGTTCGTGGTGCGCACGGCGGCGGGCATCGCGGAGCGCCGCCCGCTGTGGGCCGGCGCACTGGTGCTGTCCGGCGTGGCAATCGCCGTGCTGTGCCGGTCCCGATGGCGCCGCTTCTCCGCCGCGGCCTACGCGCGGCGGGCCGCCCGGGCGCTGGAGGAGGCGGCCGAGACGGCGTCCACCAGCCTGAGCGTCGCGTCCGCCGACGCGGCGGCCGAGACGGTGCCCGCGGGGACCGGCGTATCGGTGGACCCGCTCACCGGCGCCGCTCCGGCGGCCCCCGGCCGCGGCGAGGAGTACCCGCTCCCCGGGAGCACCCGGGCCGCCACCGTGCAACTGCGGCCAGAGGCCGAGCAGATGACCGAGCGGCTCACCGGCGTGATCGACTACGCCGAACTGGACCCCGACGGTTTCGAGCAGGCCATAGCCGACCTGTGCGTCCGTGACGCCTGCCGGGACGTGGTCGTCGAGGGAGGGCCCGGCGACCTGGGGGCGGACGTCAGGGCGGTCACCCCGGACGGGCGGCGGGTGATCATCCAGTGCAAGCAGTACTGCGAGACCAACAAGGTCGGATCGCAGGACATGCAGCGTTTCGGCGGTACGTGCTTCACCGTGCACGAGGCGGACGTCGCGGCGGTCGTCACGACGAGCGACTTCACCGAACCCGCCCTGGAGTACGCGCGCCAGTGCGACATCGTGTGCGTCAACGGCCAGGACCTGCAGGCATGGACGGACGGCACCGGACCGAGCCCCTGGGAACGGGCGGGCGCCGCCCCCTGACCCAGGGCGCGTCTCAGGAGCGGCGCCCGGGCACGGCGTCATGCCCGTGCCGGAAGCCGCTGTAGGCGGCCTCTCTGAGGTTGCTGAACCGTCCCGTCGGATGCAGCACCGGCAGGCGGTGGAGGTAGGGGTCGAAGGACTGCGTGGCCTGCTCCGGCGCCGGGGAGAGCGACGTGAGCGTGAGGGTGGCGACCGTGCGCCAGGGCTCGTCGGCGGCGGCCGCGCGCAGGTCGAAGCGCAGCGGCGCGCGGGCGAGCGCCTGACGCAGCGCGGGCAGAGAGGCCCCGATACGGCGCTGCGCGTCCGGTACCGGGAAGGCGGCCAGCACGCGGTCCCGCCGTCCCGCCCGGCAGGCCAGCAGGGTGGAGCAGGGGCCGCCGAGCGCGTCGAACCGCAGGAGGGGCAGGTGACGGCCCAGGCGGCCGGAGCCGCTGGAGGTCAGCAGCAGGTCAAGGGCGGTGCCGGCGCCGTCGGCGTCCTCGACCCGCAGCGCCAGGCCGAGGCCGTCCGGCCATCAGGGGGGCAGGCCCAGCGCGCGCGACCAGCGCGCCGTGACCGCGTAGGAGCCGGGCCGGTCCAGCCAGGGCACGCCCCACCGCGCGTCGGCCGTGCCCGGTACCCGGAGCCGTTCGGCGCACAGCACACCCCGGGGGTGCAGGGCCGGTGCCGAGCGCCGGGCCGCCACGCGCCGGGCGATCTCGTAAGCCGCCATCGGTGTCACCTGGGCCCCTTCCGCCGGGCGATCTCGTAAGCCGCCACCGGTGTCACCTGGGCCCCTTCCGCCGGCCGTCCGCGCCCCCGCGACGTCCCGTCAGGACCCCGGCAGACGGGCAGACGGTCCGGGACATCGCCCGCACCGCTGCGGACGCCATCCTCGGCATCCCGCTTCCCGCCCGCCCGCAACCCCGGCGCCGCCGGCCTGACCGACTCCGCCGAGGCATCGCGGTTGCTGACTGACCTGGCACTGTCGGATGGCCCGCCACCACACTCGCGAAGCGCTTGGACATCAACCCCGCACCGTTGGCGAAGTCCGCGACAAACGCCCCCGCCTCCGCCTCGACCTGGCGCTACGGATACGCCGCCTGCACCGCGACCTGATCAGCCTCGATCCGGCCGGCTACGGCATCCCGACAGCGCCCGCACCCGCGCCGCAGCCGCCCGACGCACCACGGCGACAGCCGCCTGTTCCAGGTAGCTCCAACACAATGTCGGACTGTCGTCGTTGACGTGCCGCACAGGGCTTTGACCTGCTTTCTCGTGAACTGCTCTCGGCCGGCGCACCGCCCGCTCCGCGGCAACCCGGCAGCAGACGACCCGCCGCAACGACCGCCGCTCGTGTGCAGCCGGTTCGGCAGCCCCGCCCGCACGCAGGCTCCGTTATGGGGCGCGGCCGCGCCGGGGGTCACCGCGTCCGGGCGCGGGCGCGGTGGTCGTGCAGCCGGTGGAGCAGAGGCATCCGTACTCGCCCAGTGGCCGTGTGCACGTCCTCGTCGGCAGGTCTACCACCAGTCGTCGAAGTCGTTGCGCACCCAGCCCTTGACGCCCTTGCCGGCGCCGGAGGTGACCCTGATGTAGTCCCAGGCGTACCCGGCGGCGCCATGAGCGTGTACGCAATCGTCTTCCTGATCCTGGTGGCCGTGTGGTGCTTCGCGGCCGCTACTTCGCCACCCGCCCCGTAGTCGCCAAGGCACTCAGCCGCTCGGGACACATCTTGCTCCCGCTGGTCCTGATCGCCATCGGACTGCTCATCCTCATCGAAGGCGGCGCCTTCGGCCTTTGACGCACCCGGGACCCGTCCCGTCCACAATTCCGGCCGGTGCCCGGTGCGGTTGCAGCGCCCGGTCAGCAAGTCCGTGGGACGGGAGGCGCAGCGGGGCTCTTCGGGGAGATCGTCCCGCCCGGCGGCGCGTGACGTGCGCAGGCGGTCTGCGGCGGCTCGGGCGGGCGTAGATGGGGTGGCACCTGCTGCCTTGAGCGATCCGTATGGAGCCGATGACGTGAGCCCCCGCACCGCCCCGACCCCGCCCGATGAGGACCCGGCCATCGGCCGGCAGCCGTCCTCTCCCCGGGCCGATACACACGCGGCCGTCGCCGAGCTACCCGCCGACCTGTCCGGCGGAGTCCTCGCGTGAGACCCGCCGTGCCGTGGTCACGCTCGCTGCTCACCCTGCCCGCCGAGGTCGGTGACCGCACTCGGCCGCCACCGACGGGGGACCGTCGAGCTGCCCGGTGGCACGGTGGAACCGGGTGAGTCGCTGGAGGAGACGGTCGTGCGCGAACTGGCCGAGGAGACCGGTCTGCACGCGGACCCTGCCGACGTGCGCCTGCTGGGCATGCTCCTGGACCAGGCCGGCGGAATCGTCCGGATCACTTTCGGCGCGCTCGTCACACGGTGGCGCGGCGAACCCGCCGACCAGCCGGGCGAGCCGGTTGGCGACTGGAGGTGGTGGCGGCTGGACGCCCTGCCGCCGGGCCTGTTCGACTGCAGCGCCCAGATCCTCACCGCCTGGCGCCCCGAGCTGCCCATCGACCATCCGCCCGCTTCATCCCCTTCGCAAAGCCGCATGGCGCGGGTCAGGACGTTGCCGGTCCGGTCGGGACGTAGCCGCCCGGTCCACAGGCGTCGACGAGCGCCTTCGGCGGTATTTGTTCCAGGCGATGTCGGACGCGGGCGTGGGTGTAGAGGTCGATGGCATCCGTGAGGTGGTCCCAGTCGTGGGCGTCGAGCCTTGGGGGCGCAGGACCGGGACGCTATAGCCTCCGCCCGTGACCAACCACCGTGGCCAGAGCGATGAACTTGTGCTCGCCGGGATTCCCGCTACCAAGAGATCTTGGACAGCACGGACTGGGCTTCGCTCGAGCCCCCCGCGGAGCGGGCGAACTCCTGCCGGCTGTACTGGCACGCCTTCTGCACGTGAACCTTGTAGTCAGGGCCGCGGCCGTCGTGGACGCGCTTCGGGCAGTGACCCACCAGAGCACCATCTACGAAGCCACCGTGCCCCCTCCCTCGCCCTGGCGGTGTGGCCGGAGCGGCTCAGTTCCGGCTTTTGATGTCCCACAAGGTCCGCTCGATGGGGCCTGAGGCGAGATCGACGAATCCGTATCGGCTCACCAGCTCCCGTTGATCTTCCCCGGACAACTCGCTGTTGCCGTTGTCGCCCTTTCGCGTGACGCTCGACTGCACAGATGCACCGTGCGTTCCGAACGTCCAATAGATGATGACGAAACGCGCCTCCCTGATATTTTCATCGATCGCGTTGTTCTCGTGCAGCCGGGCACGGTAGACGAGGGAGTCCAGGCCCTTCTTCTGTTGAGCCTTAACCCACTTCGGGACGTTCTTGCCTCTCCAAGAGGTCGCCACGAACGAGATCGGTGGATCCAGCACGACCTGGTCCTTACGCGCAAGGCTCGCGGTGGCATAGAAGGCCACCTGGTCGTACCGAGTACCCACGGGTAGTTGTATCACCATGCGCGTCGTGAAGGCGTCGTTCGGTTCAATCCAGTTTCCGGGCTGCATCCAGGGTTTTGCCTCCACCAATTCGCCGGCCTGGTGAATCTCTCTGCGGGAGAGCGGGTTCATCTCCCCCGTGGAGTGGGCAATCTGCTCAGCATCGGTTCGCCATTGCTGGCGGAGGCGGTCCCTGGGACTAAGCCGCACCTGTTCCCCCATGGCATGGACTTCGGTACCGAGCACATAGAACCCCACGTCGGCGTGGTTCTGAATCGTGATGTTAACTGGTACGGAGAACGCCTTCCCGTCCTTTCTCAACACGGCCTTCTCCACATCCAACGTGATCACCGGCCTTGCCTCACGCCGGTACGGCAAGTAGAGATTCTGATAGCCGAAATTGGCGACGGCGAGGGCCGAGGAAGCCACCACCGCAGCGGCCACCCGCTTAGGAGCAGGGATTGTGACCGATGTCCGCCACACGGTGAAGAGAGACCATGTCGCCCCAGCCGTGAGTTGCACCGAACAGCACGGGCGCAGGTTCAAGGTAGCAGCGGAGCCGTACTTCGGGCCGGCCTCGTTCGCGCGTCGTGTGCTCCGCTGTTGCCGTCGCCCACCGGTCGGTGAGCAGTTGTTGGAAGGCCAGGGCGGTGCCGTCGCCACTGCCGCACTCCGACACGATCTCCCTAACTGCGGCTGCCTGGTTGCCTGTCCCGATCCAGTCGTCGACCAACAGCGCCCGCCGCTCAATGGCCGCGTGCTGGGGAGCCCGTACGATCGTGGAGCGACCGCGACGACCCATTCCAGGTCGCCTTCGGCGTCGGCCTCGGTGAGCAGGGCGGTGAAAACGTTCTCCCAGGTGTGCCGTCGGCTCCCCACCTGTGCAGCCGGTTGTGGGCGCCCTTCCACGAACCGAAGCGCCGGGGCAGGTCCATCCACGGCGTCACGGTGCGGTACTTGAACGCGATCGCGTCGATCACCTGCCGGTGATCACGCCACCGCCCAACCCGCTTCGGCGTCCGATCCGGTAACAACGGCTCGATGCGCGTCCACTGGGCATCAGTCAACGACACACATCAACCAACGATCACATGACCTGAAGGAAACGGCCTAGTTCAGTCGATGTCTACACCACCGGCCGTGCTCCGCGCTGGAAAAACTACGATCTATCCATTAAACCTGGCAGTAGCAATCAGACTTGGCGGATGGTCAGTAAGGGGCTCCTGAAAGTCGCGGTGAGGCAGAATAGTGCAGTCTGTTGCGATACCGGTCGGACGCCGCCCTAAGCGCCTGAGTCCCGGAGCCCGTGACTCCGTGACTCTCGGGAGCGTGTCGTCGAGCTCGGATTAGCCTGCGGGGCGGCGCTCACCGTGGATGGGGGTCGTACGCCCCACGGGCGGTTCGTCGCACGCCTCCTCGTACCATGCCGACGCCGACCAGGAGCGCAAGCCGACAGCGGGGTGAAGCAGGGCGATGTACGTGGTGCCCCGCCGACCAGGAGCAGAAGGCGCGGTACGCAGGTCGAGCCCGTTCCCGTTGTTCACCGGCCAGCCGCCTTATGGGCGGCGAACATCTTCTGCCCAGGAAGGGCCTCTTGTGACTCTCTCAGAACTAGCTACGCCCGCCGATCCCCGTAACTGGCCCCGGGCTTGCCGAAGGTCGCCACAGTTTCCGCCTACAGCCCGATCCCGAACGCGATCGCGATAGGGGCGAAATCCGTTGCGTAGCCGCGCATCCCGTCGCCACCCCAGTGCAGGGCGACGATCTCGTTGCTCTCGTTCACCACCACCGACCCGGAGTCCCCGGACCGCGACCACACCCCCTGCGGATTCAGCCCGAGGTCGGGGATCATCACGATCGACACCTGGCCGAGCAGCATCCAGCGCTCGCTGCCGTCGTGGTTGTGTGCCTTGTAGGCGCCGAGCGTGCCCTCGACCACCCCGTGCGAGACCCCGGTGCGATACCCGCGTTTACGGACGACCGAACCGATCCGCGGCGAGGAGATGGCGGTCGCGACACCGATGTCGGCGATCCGTCCGACCTCCACCGTACGCGCGGCGTCGACCGAGCACAGCGCGGCGTCGAAGAAGCCGGAGACGAGACCGCCGGGGAACAGCGATGGGGTGTCAGGCGCCAGACACTGGTGGAGCGAGCCGAGCCGTTCGATCGTCGGTGCCGGATCGGTCTGCGGCGCCGGCTGCTGGATCGCATCACCGACCGCACCGCAGATGACGTGGGCGTTGCTGACCACGACCGGCAACCCTGCCGGGTCGCGGAACACGCAACCTAGCGTGCCCGCGTGGACGTTTCCGCCCACAATCGCCGCGGACCCGAGCTGGATTCCGCCCATGATCGGATCGCTGCCCGGCATCCCGTAGGTCTTCTGGTCCGGAATCCCGGCCTGCTCCAGTTGCGGTGTGCCGGCGACGAGGATGTACGCGAATCCCCCGATGGAGTCCGGCAGCCCCCCGGGTGGGTCGTCCGGATTGTTCACCAGGAGTCGCAGCGTGTATACGTCGGCCTCATCGACCCCGACGTCGATACCGTTCACACCTTCAAGCTGCAGTAGGCCGAAGGCGTTTTCGTTGAGCGCGGCCGCCATCTCGGCCGGTACCTCGTCCGCGGGCATGTGGGTACTCCTGCCGGTCTAGACGAACTCGTTGGCGATCAACTTGTGCAGGTCGTCGGCACGCCCCGCGATCACGCGCAGCTGGCCGCGTTCATCAACCTCCGCGTCCTCAACCCCGAACACGCCCACTGGCGGCGCGGCATCGAGGCCGCGATCCTCTACCACCGGCTGCATGGAGACCTGCGCGTGCCCTTCACCTACCGCGTCCCGGGCTGTGACGACCAAGCGGTGGAGGCCGAGGGATGGCCGGCCGCACTCGCCGACTTCCCTCTGGGGCAGTGCGCTTGGTCACCTGGAGAGTGCTTCTTTCCTTGCGGCTGACAGGACCCTCGACAAGTCCCATCGTTGAAGGTCAGACGCACTCTCCACTTATTTGATCAAGCCTTGGACGGGCTCACTTGTGAAAGCCCGAGGCTAATCCACAGGATTGCCCACGTTGTCATCCCCGTAAGTATGCGTTAGGACGACACCACCGGTAGGTGTCCACTCCAGCAGGTACCCAAGCTGGAAACGGTTCCATCGGTGGTTCGACGGCCCGGATTCGTCCGAGGTTGGGTAGCCGATCTGGCTGCGTTCCCAGCCCATGCTCGCCCACTTGTCGCGAATCGCCCCGTGCACTTCCCATGCTCCTGTGTCCGGGGTCCAGTAGATCGAACCGTTCTCGAAGTGGTTGTAGCGGCCGACCCCGTCCGGGCACCCCATCTCATCCGTGATCGGATATCCCAGGAACCTCTCGGCACCCAACTTGGCCCAGTGGTCACGGATGGCACCGTGCACTTCGTGCGCCCCCGTCTGCGGCGACCAATCGATCGTGCCGTTCTCGAAGTCGCGCGAGCGCCCGCGCCCGTCGGGGTTCGGACCCTCGTCGGTGCCGGCCCCGGCATCCGCCGGAGCCCCGATCCAGGGGATCGTAGCCCACTTATCATCTATGGCAGTCATGTGGTCCACCTTCCGTTGATCTCTTTCGGGAGAGCTCCCGTCCCATGAACTGAAAGCCGCCGAGCCCAACGCCAGTGGACTGACGTGGCCTCAGCCCCCCAGTCCGGTGGATTGTTTCCCAATTGATGATCGACGATGTGTTCGTACCGAAGGAGGTCGGATTGAATCCGCAACGGAAGTTGATGAAGGACTCTACCCCTTGGAGATTCTTTTCGGAGTAAGCCGAGCAGGGGTAGGCGCATACGTCCACAGAACGGATGCAGTTATCCCCATTCAGGAATTGCCTGCGAGGGACCGAAGACAGGTCGGCTATATGAAACGCAGGGCGGATGCGAAGTCTCTGCCCTCAGCACTGTTGGTGCTGGTGCGTCATCCGGAAGGCAGCCGATCGAACGTTCTTCCATACGCCACCGCAGTTCGGCATCGTCTTCCATCTTCCGTGCCTCAGCCAGCATGTCCTGACGGTTGGTGAAAGCGGCAAGGGCGAAATACGCGTCGTGACGCGTTAGGTTCCCGTTCATCGGGGGCTTACTTCACCTCGCGCGAAGCGGTCAAAACCTCTGTACATCTAGCGTACGCTTCCCCGTTCTGCTCGTCGATTCGACGCATCTTGTCCTGCCGCTGCGTCCGGGTCTTGGTGTCTAGTACTCCAGCTGTAGATCGCGATCTTCGTCGTGCGGGTGGCTACGGCGGGCTGGCGCGTAGGGTGCCGGGATGATCGCGATGCCACAGGAGTTCGCACAGAGCACCGTCGACCGCGAGGGGGAAGCCGGGGCGGCGTGGCTCGCCGAGCTGCCTGGGATCGTGGGGGAATTGCTGGGGCGCTGGGAGTGCGTCCCGGAGGGCGAGGTCATGCACGGCGGCGTCGGCGTCATCGTTCCGGTACGGCGGCGGGCTGAGGAGAGCGCCGTGCTGAAGGTGTTCCGCATCCCGGCAACGTCCATGAGCCGGATGCGTTCGTCGCGTGGGGCGGGTGCGGCGCCGTCCGGCTGCGTGAGCGCGACGACGAGCGGTTCGCGACGCTGCTGGAGCGGGTTCAGCCGTCGACCCTGGCGGAGGTCGAGGACGGCGACGAGGTGGTGACGGTCGCCGGGCGGCTCAATCGCCGCCTGGCCATCCCCGCACCGCCCGGCCCTGCCCCGGCTGCGTCAGCAGGCCGATGCCTGGGAGGAGCAGATGTGCAAGAAGCCGAAGAGCTGCCGCATGCACTGCCGCGTCAGGTGCTGGATGCTGCCGTGGCGACCGTTCGGGAGCTGGGCCGGCACCAGCCGGACACCCTCATCCACGGTGACCTCCACGCCCGGAACGTCCTGCGTGCCGGCCGGGAGCCGTGGCTGGCTGTCGACCCCAAGGGCTACGCGGGAGATCCCGCCTACGACGGCGGCACACTGCTGAAGTCCCGCGCGCTGACGCTCCTCGAAGCGGATGACCCGCACAAGGCTGTCCACCGCGTCTTGGACGTCTTCGCCGAGGCCGCGGAACTCGACCGTGAACGCGTCCAGCGGTGGGCCCAGTTCCATGCGTCCAGGCAGCATTCTGGGGCCGCCGCCACGGCTTTCGTATCGTCCGCAGTGGACCACGGCTGGACTGGCTCACCGAATTCACCGACTGCCTGGCGGAGTTGCTCACCGAACGCTCGTAGAGCGTGATGGTGCCGGCCGGGTCCGGCGGGTGGACGAGTGCGGCCACCGTTGATCATCGTGAGCTGTGTAGACTGACGACGAGATGGTTGCCGCAGGTCACAGCATAGATCCCGCCCGGTGGCGGGAGGCGTTCGAGGTGGCCATGGGCCGGATCGCGGGCCGGTTCGCTCGGTACGAACCCCGCCTGAGGGCCGGGCGGCTGGTGCTGGGTCTGCTGTCGGACCTGCCTCGCAAGAATTGCTGGACGATGCCACTGCGCGTACCGAACTCACGGTCGTGGCCGGAGACTTCAATCTGCCGAGCAGCTCATCGCTCTATGCGCGCCTGGTCCGCGGCGCCTGGCGGGATCCGTTCGCGACGGCCGACGCGCCCACCTTCCACGCCCATGTCCTGCCGCCCGGCGCGAGCGCACACCGCGTCGACTACCTGCTGGTCCGAGCCGACCCGACCCGTTACCCCGTCACCTCGGCGGAGTCGATGTTCACCGACGAAGTGCCCTTCCCGGACGGTCGCGGCGGGCTGCTGTCGGACCACATGGCCCAGCGGATCGGCATCGGCCTGCCTGCCCGCTTCTCACCTTAGCGCCACAGCCGCAGGTCCCCCCACACACTCATGCCCAGGGGCAGGGGCCACAGGACGACCATAAAGAACAACAGCATGACGACAACCACGGGAAGTCCTGAGGCTCCGTCCGGCGCCCGCTCCATCATGGTCGGGGCGACGTCCTTGAAGAGCCAGTACAGCCGCTTAGCCTCGATCGAGCCGTACACCAACCAGGCGCACTGCCCTATCAGCAGATACACCACGAACCATTCGCCGGCACTCCGTAGGCTGCTCGCGGGGGTTGATCCTGCCACGAGCAAGCGAGCTCGCCGACGGAACACGGCATGAGAAGTGGACCGGTCGGACGGCACGGTGGGGGAACCGCCTCGGACGAGAGGTGATCGCCGTAGACGATCGCCCGTCCTTCGGTGGGACCGACGGCACCTCCTCGCTGCGGGCCGGCCTGTGCCCGACTCTGGCCTCAGACCGCGAACGACCTGCGCGGCCCGGTCGGTAGGCTCTGGCCGTGCTCACCGTGGCTTCGTGGAATGTCCTGCACCGCGTTCACGCGGACAACTGGCCCGACGGCGGCCTCCCGCCCTGGCCGGACGAGGCCGAGCGCGTCGCCGCCGTCGCGGCCCGGCTGACGCAACGCCGTGAAGACGTCGTCGCCGTCCAGGAGGCCAGCGGTGACCTGCTGGCCGCCGTACGGCGGGCCGGGCCGGCGGGCGCCTTGTTCAGCTTGGAATTGCCCCGCGTGCCGCGCCCCCGTCAGGGTGTGCTGACCTTGGCCGATCCCCGCGAGTACCTCTTCCTCCTCGTGCGGGGACAAGCGCGCCAGGTCACCGCCGAGCCCTTCGCGGCGGATCCCGGCAAAGGACTGATTGCCGTCGCCGTGTCGGGAACCCTCGTCGTGTGCACCCACCTGAGCGGCGACGGTCGCCGCACCGACCAGCTTGTCCGCCTCCGGGAACTCGCCGACGGCTGGACGGGACCGGTCGTGCTGCTGGGTGACTTCAACACCGACCGTGACGTCGTCGCCGCCGGACTCGGCACGGGTTTCCACGTCAGCGATCTCCACGATCGGGTGCCGACACGACCACGGCGATCGGGCACCAAGTCGCAGTTCATCGACCACGTCGCCGTCCGCCGTGCCGTACTCCTGGATGCCACGGTCGAGGAGATGAGCGGGCTCTCCGACCACAATCTGGTCAGCGCCGTCGTCTCCTTCCCCTCCTCCCGCCGGGCCGGTCGGCGCACCGGTGCGGCACCGTGACCGTCCGGCTCGCCGCACCGGGCAAGCTCATGCCTGGGCTGTGGTCGCCTGGCCGACCGGGCGCTGACGCCGGGACGCGGCCGGTGTGGCCGGCTTCCGCGGCCCTGGAGCGATGTGACGAGTGGGAGTTGACTTTTGGCCGCGTCCTGCGGGCTGTACGGGAGAGAGGTGTGGGTCTGGTCGAGGTGTGGTGTGGTGGGGGGCCGAAGGTACCTATGGTGAGGGTTCACCACTAGCCATGTGCGTATGAACGGTTCTGGGGGAATGTGTCGGAGTCGGTTGCGGATGCGTGGTGGGCGGATCCCGGGCTCCTGGTCGACGGTGACCCGGAACACCTGTGGGGGCTGCTGGACACGGGAACGGAGCTCGATGCCAGGCTGGTGGCGGCGTTCTACCGGGCCTCGGCGCATCTTCACAAGGACGCCGGGCCGGGGGTACGGCGGCAGTTGCTGGCCTTGGACGCCGCTCGTTACGGGGACCGGGAACTGTCGGCACGGATCAGCGCGGTGCCGGCGGAGGAGGAGCCCGAGCCGCGCTGGCGGGTGCGGTGGGCGACCGGTTCCCTGGTCGCCCACCGGTTCCGGTATGCCCTGACCGCCTCCGGCGGCGTTCGCAAGCTGGTGACGGGGGTGGTGGACGGCCGTCCCGTCGCCGTCAGCGGCAGCGACGACAAGATGATGCGGGAGTGGGACCTGGGTACCGGCCGGCCCATCGGCGAGCCTTTCCCCGACCTCACCGACCATGAGTGGGGAAGACGTCGAGGGTCATTCACTGCGGCCCTGACGCGGACACCGGCGTCCAACAGCTGATGGTGAAGGTGTGGGACCAGCGCACCCGCCGGCCCGCAGGCGAACCCTTCTACGACCGCACCGGCACGATGTGCACCGCGGCGCCGGCGGAGGTGGAGGGCCGCCAGGTCGCCGTCACCGGCGCCGTCGACGGGGCGGTGCGGGTGTGGGACCTGGCCACCGGCCGGCCCGCCGGCGCACCTCTTCGCGTCGGCAGCCCGGTGTCGGCGGTGGCGACGGCGGTGGTGAACGGCCGCGCCGTCGCAGTCGCCGGTATCTACGACCGGGCGGTACGGGTGTGGGATCTGGCCACCGGCCGACAACTGGGCGCGGAACTGGCGTTCCCCTCTGTCGTGGTAGCCGTGGCGATGGTGCCGGACGGCAGGATGGTGGTGGGGTTCGGCCACGAGGTCGCGGTCCTTTCACCCTGCTGAAGCCGGACGAACCACGGTGAACGCAAGGACGTACGGGGGACGTTCTCTTGCGGGCACCGCACGCTCCTGTCCGGGTCGCCGGTGATGGCGTGGGCCGGGTTCCGCAGGCAGGCGCTGTCCCCGCAGTCGTCGGAAGGTGGCGTACGCGGCTCAGAGGGCACTGCTTGCGCTGCAGAGCCGGCGTTGCCTGCGAAGTTCGGCGACGTCGGCGTCCGGCAGGGTGAGCGCGTGGTCGAAATCCGCGAGCGCCATGGCCGTCCGGCCGTCGGCCAGGTGGGCCAGGCCCCGGTTGAGCAGGATGTCGGGGTCGTCGCCGACGACGTCGAGAGCCACGGACAGATCCGCGACGGCCCTGCCGGGGTGCGCCTGCCGGTAGTGCACGACGGCACGGTTGACCAGCGCGGCCGGGTAGTGCGGGTCCCTCGCGAGCGCACCGTCGAAGGCGGTCAGGGCCTCGTCCAGCTTGTCGCGCTCCAGGAGAACGGTGCCTTTCAGGCAGAGCAGCTGGACTTCACCGGGATGGAGGTCCAGGCCCGTGTCGGCGTCGGCCTCGGCGCCGTCCAGGTCGCCCGTCTCCAGGAGGAGCTCGGCCCTGGCCACCCGCGTTTCCAGGTCGCCGGGTTCCATCTCCAGCACCAGGGTGAAGTCCTCGAGGGCTCCCTGGTGGTCGCCGGTCTGCGCTCGGGCCGTGCCGCGGTTGTAGTACAGCTCGGGGAACGGCGGGGCGAGTTGCACAGCTCGGTCGTAGTCCGCCAGAGCGGCTTTGAAGTCGCCGCGATCGCGTGCGATCCTGGCCCGTTCCGACAGGTAGTCCGTGTAGTACGGGTCGAGGTCGACGAGACGTGAGTAGTCGGCGTGAGCCTCGTCGGGCCGGCCCAGGGCGACAAGAAGACGAGCCCGGTTGTAGAGCAGCTGGGAGCGGTGCAGCACCCATCGGTCCTCGTCCAGAGCGCCGTCCAGGCGGCTGATGCAGGACTCCACGAGGTCCAGGGCCCGCTCGGGGTTGCCGCGGTGCATCTCCACGAGGGCCAGGCCGTTGTCGTGGAAGACGCTGTAGGTCAGGCGTTCCGCCGGATCCGGCAGGATGCCGGCGATGGCGACCGCGTTGTGCTGCCATTGCACGGCCAGTTCGTGGTCCCGCGGTCGCAGGAACCGGGTGTGCAGCATGGCGATCGCGTAACTGGTCATCATGTGGATCTTGGGATCGGTGAAGCGGCGCAGCAGGTCTTGGTAGAGCTCGAGGGACTGCTCAAGGCGTCCGATCGGAATGCATGCCGCTGCCGCCTCGCGGGTGAACTCCCAGTAGTCGTGTTCATGGGTGAGAGGGTCGCTCAGGCCGCGGCCGCGCAGGCCGAGGTCGACCACGGCAGTGGAGAACCCCCTTGCCACCGCATGGCGCTGGGCGGCCAGCAGGGCGGTTCGCCCTGCCCCTGAGGGGTCGCTGCCGTGTTCGCGATGGTGGGCCAGGGCTGCCAGCCGAACGCCCCATGTGGCGTTCCGCTCCAGTGCGTCGGCGCGCCGGTCGTGCAGGCGTGCGACCGTGTGCGGATCCGCATGCTGATAGGCGCGTACCGCACGCGGGTCGTCGTCGGTGCAGTCGCCGTCCACGTAGCTGGTCGCCCATTCGAGGGCGGTCCGCTGTTCGGCAGGTCGTCCCTCGGCGCCAGGTGGGGCCGGCAGTGTCGTTGCGGCGTCGAGCGCGGACTCGAGCTCGTCGGTCAGCGGGTCGGCGGTCGCCGACACCACGACCCGCAGCACGCGCGCATCGGCCCTGCGCACGAGCAGAGCCAGCAGTTCCTTCGTGGTCGCTTCCGCGGCGTGGACCTCCTCGAACGCGATCTCCAGGGCAGGGGCGGCGGCCTCGGTCGCGGTTGCCGCCCCGGCGTGGACACGCTGCGCGTACTCGAGGAGGAAGGTCACGATTCCCTGGTTCATGCAGCGGATCCAGCCGGCGCCGAAGAAGCGCGTGCGCTCCTCGTAGGGGGCTTCGTCGGCCAGGGTGCGCGGCGGCGGGCCGATGATCTGCGCCAGCTCGGGCATCCCGTACAGGAGCGCCATGCGGTGGGTCTCGACGAGGTCCGGCCAGCGCCGATGGGCCTCGGGGAGGACAGCGCGCAGTACGGTGTCCACGCCGGTGTAGGGGCCGCGCAGTCGCTGGTGGCAGCGGGCCGTCAGGGCCTTGTCCGTCTGGGCCGCGATGACACGGAGGCGGTCTGCGCGCCTCTCGCCCACGATCCGTAAATGGCGCGTCATGCGAGTTCGACCTCCGGGGACGACGACGTCGGGGAAAGCGGGGGCTTGTTGTTCCGGCGCTTCCTCCGGGACAGGACCACGAGCGCGACGATCTGGGCGACGTTCATGCACAGCGACAGCGCGGCGTCCCAGAAGGACGTACCGAATTCCCCGGAGCCGATCGCCCGTGCGGCGATGCGGGCGTACTGGACGGTCACGGGGACGCTGACGAAAAGGGTGATTCCGACGAGTGCGCAGTAGCCCAGCACGATGAAGGGACCGTAGAAGGTGCCGACGCGGCGGTCGCGTGGCGTCCATCCCTCCTCGTCGACGATGCGATCCGGGCGCTTGAACAGGCGCCACAGGCGGTTTTTCAGCAGGGCCATGGCTGCGTCATGCAGGTCGTAGCAGTTCCAGGCGGTGGCCGCCACGTAGTAGAGGTCGGTACGCAGATAGAGTTGGAACTGCCAGAGCATCCGGACCGCGACGGTGAACGCCAGGGCGAGACAGAGTCGTCCGGTGAATGAAAAAGTACCGTCCGGATTGCGCGTCGCCTCCGCGACGAGTCCGAACGAAGTGAAAACAACTCCGTCGCACACTATACCGGCGAGAAACGGAAGGTAGCGTTTCTTCCGAGGAACGCTCAACAGCCCATTGATCTGGGTTTCGGCGACGATGTACGTCAGGCGATTGCTCACACTCAGACGCGTCGGAAGGCCCAGTCGGCGGCCGGCGAGTATGTGGAAGCCCTCGTGCAGCAGCAGGAGGGGCACCTGCCCGAGAGTGATGACGAGCTGGACCACCAGGAGAGAATGCACGAAGAACAGTTGCGACGGGTGCGGGACGAGGTCCTGGTGCCTGGTCGCGACCCACGCCCATCCGCCGACGGCGGCCGCGTACAGCCCCCACGCCGGGAGGGAGAACAGCGCGCGGCCGAGCCCGCGCAGCCGTACGGGCGTCGGCGATCCGGGCGGGCCCTGTTGGCCGCTTTCGCGTACGAAGCCGAGGTCGCGCAGGGTGGAGACGAAGTCGTCGAGGTCCACGTCCTCGTCGAACGTGGCTTCGTACCAGTCGGCCGCGGCACTCAGGGGCATGCCCTCGGTCAACTGTTCCAACAGCTCAGCTCCGTCAGTCGGGAACACCGCGTAGGACCCGGTGTCCACACGGCCGACCACGACCTCGTCGCCTTCGCGAACGAAACTCAGTTCGTGGAACACAAGGCCGTCGTCGACCACGGATCCTCCTGAAAGAAGCGGCGCCGGATGCGCTCGGGTGTGCCGGACGACGGCACACCCGAGCGCAAGCTATTGCGGTGGTACAGCGGCGAACCGTTACGCCTGCACGGAGTACGGGCACTGACAGGCGGCAGACGTCAGCCGCACGTCGCCGGTGCGGCGCACCGCGATCTTCTTGGAGCCTGCCTTCTTGCGCATGGCGACAGTCGACTTCATTGCGAGTCCCTTCTCAGCGGGATGCACACCGACCGGCGGTCGGCGGCATCAAAACTGGGTCAGGCGTCCAGTGGAGTCAAGGTTCTTTTCCCGCCAAGCAGCGCCGGCATTTCCGCGCGGCGGGCAACGCTCCAATGAGAAAGCGTTTTCCAGTCGAAGTGCGACGGGAGAAATCGCCGAGACGCACTGATTCCGTTGACTGCTTCGCCAGGACATCGTTGCCAAACGGCACGCCTGACCCTCCCTCGCACTTCAGGGCACCCCGGCCCCGGTTGCGGAAACAGTAAAACCGAACCCGGTTCCAACGATGCGGAACATCCTGCGCCACATTCCGGTTGTTCCGAATGTGCGTGACCCACCCGGGCGGCAAATCCAACGGAACGCAAATCAATGCGAGCGACGCTGGGACAACCCCGTCGATCCTGCCTGCGTCTCGTCCCCGCGCAGGGCGATGCGGCCGCCCGTGTGAAACCTTGCCAGCAAACTGTGACAGCGGTCTCCCGTTCCTCCGCTTTGCGCCGGTGTCCGCCCCTGCCTCAGGTTTCTCCGCCGATCTCCTCCGTTCCGCACCGGACGGCACGGCATCCCCGAAGGAGCTGGCCCCTGCGGCCCCGGCGAGCCCCACGGGAGCCGGTGGGAGGGAGGGGAAGCGATGAGTCGCCCCCGAAGCAGTCCTCATCGGGCCGTACCACGGCCGGGTTCCCACCGGAGGATCAGCACAGCCACCATCACACGGACTACCGAGGTCTGCTCTGCCACCCGGACCGTCAGCCAGCGGGACTTCTTCGTGCACGCCTCCGTCCGGTCGGCTCCTCACGACGGTTTCGGACGGTGGCTCCCCCCCGATCCCGCCGCTCCCACGCAGGGCGAGGAGCGTTCTGCGCCGGTTCGGTGGGCGGTACGGCGTCGCCACCGCCTCAGCAGCCCCCTGCTGTTCCGCGTCCGGAAACTGCCGTTCGGGTGCTGGGAGTGGCCAGGCTCGGGCGCAGTGCGCCTAGCCGGGACCGAGCCTTGGCTTCGCCGATCGACTCTTCGAGCTGGCCCTTGGTGGCGAGTCCGTCGGTGCCCGCGTCATGCATCGTGCGCCTCGCCGCCACCCGGCCCGGGTACCCCAACCCGTGCCGGCCGCCACGGCGAGGAAGGGTGGATAGAAGGCGAAGGGCCCGCCCGCCCCCGGACCCTGCCGGGTACATGTCCTGCGGTTGCAGCGGATGGGCCAGCAGGACGGAGATGGCGGCCGCCGTCTCGTTCCACGACGCCCTGGCGGGGGCGGCATGCGCGAGTGGACCGGAGACGACGGCGGCCACCCAGGCCCACAAGGTGAGTGATACTGCAGTGATGCCCAGGGCGATCCACCAGGCGTCCTTTCAGACGTCGTCTCATGTGAAGTGCTGGGTAGTCTGCCCGTGTGGTGATGGTCGAGCGCATGGTGCCGGACGAGTTGTGGGACTGTTCGAGCGGTAGTCCCACCTACTCCATCGCGGCCGCAGGGCGGCGGCCGGCGCCGGTACGGGGATCGCGAGGTGCTGGCCGCGATCTTCTTCGTGGCACAGGCTGCACCTGGCGGCAGTTGCCGGCGGTCTTCGGCCCCTCGGGGCCGACCGCGCACCGCCGCTTCACCGAGTGGACCGCCGCCCGGGTCTGGGCGAAGCTGCACCGCCTCATCCTCGACGAGCTGGGTTCGCGCGGAGATCTGGGCTGGTCGCGGTGCCGCGATCGACTCGGTGAACATGCGGGCCCTGAAAGGGAGGACCTGACAGGTCCGAATCCTGTGGACCGGGCAAGAAGGGCCCGAAGATCCACTTGATAACCGAGCGGACCGGTTTACCCCTCTCGATTCTCGATCGGGATCTCTGGCGCCAACCTGCACGACAGCCAGGCACTCGAGCCGCTCGTGCGCGGCATCCCGCCGATCCGCTCCCGCCGCGGACCGCGCCGCCGCCGGCCCGCCAAGCTGCCTGCGGACGAGGGCTACGACCACGACCACCTGCGCCGTTGGCTGCGCAAGCGAGGCATCCGGCACCGCATCGCCCGCAAAGGCATCGAGTCCTCAACCCGGCTCGGCCGGCACCGATGGAAGATCGAGCGCACGATGTCCTGGCTGGGCGGCTGCCGCCGCCTGAACCGCCGTTACGAACGCAAGGCCGAACACTTCCTGGCCTTCACCGCCATCGCCTGCAACCTTATCTGCTACCGCAGACTCGCCACATGAGACGACGTCTGAGGGCTGTCCCGCAAATGATCTACGGGATGCTGGTTGAACAGCGTCGATTGCCGGTTACCCCGGCGAGGATGAGGTTGTGGAGACGGGCGATGCCGATCACGGCGTGGTGGACGCCGTCGCCCTTGAGGCGGCAGTCGCGGAGGTTCTTCCAGGTTCATGCGGGCGAAGGTGTGCTCGACGCGGGTGCGGACCTTGCAGTGTGAGCGGTTGTGCTCCTGGCGCGAGCTGGCGCAGGGTCAGGTTGGTGCGCCAGTACACGGCGACCAGCAGGACCCGGTCCTCCAGCGGCAGACTCCACGGCCGGCCCTTGCGCACCGGGTCCGCACACTCGCGCCGCAGTGCGGTCACCAGCGTGCCGAACAGGCGAGGGCTCAGCCCGGTGAACGGGCTGTCTTACCGAACCTTGAGCGGCGCTTCTCACAAGCCCGGGTGACCTGAGTCAGTCGAAGAGGGCAACAAGTCCATTCACCCAGATCGCGAGGAACCCAAGGGCCACCACCAGGCAGCCTACGCCCGCCAGCACACCGCCGACCGTCCACGGCTGGGAGGGCGCCTCGCACTCCCCTTCCAAGTCATTCCGGTAGGAGGCGGGGTCCTCCCAGTCGACGGGGTGCCCCAATTCCTCGGCGCAGGCGGTCCGCACCGCGACCAGCTGCTCCTCCGCGAAAGCGGTGGCGGCCTTCGCCTCGGGGCCCTGCCAGGCGAGGGCTTTCATCCGCCACCCGGGAGACCCGTACCGCGCCTCAAAGGCAGCGGTTTCGTCGGCGTTGCGGTCCTCTTCGAGGTACATCCAGCGTCCAGCCTCGGCGGCGTCGCCGTAGAGCCGGTACACCTCGGCCAGACGACGGCGGAGCGTCAAGTCGTGTGGGAAGGACGAGACGAGGCCGCGCAGGCGCTGGCGCGCGACGGGAACCCGGCCGGCAGCCAGGTCTGCATCGACTCGGGCAAGGGTCTCTCTCAGGGGCATGAACGCATGATCGGGTACCGCACTGACCTGCGTCGACCTGGTTTCGCCGCTCAGTACTTGCTGGCCACGTGGTGTACCACACGTGGAAGTGTGTTCCTGAGGGGCAAGCCATACCTTATCGGCAGGTTGCCCATATGATCAGGCGTGAGGAAGTGCCGCAGCCGGAGTCGCCGAGGGCCACTCCGCCCCACCGCACTCACAGGCGCCCTCCACCCTCGCACGGCGGAAGGACAAGCCCGCTCACCATGGCCGAAACCCCCGACGACGTCCCCGGGATAGCCAGCGAGGGCCACTTCGCGGCATTCGTCCGCAGATATCAACCCCTCGACCTGTTCGCCCGGTTCCTCGGCAACCCGTTCGAGCTTCTGTGCGGCCAGGCCCAGTGCGCCCTCGAAGCGCACGATCCCGGGACCGTGCTGGAACGACTGGCGATCACCGGCCCGCCGTATCCACTCGCGGACACCCACTTCGACTGGGACGACCCGGTGCCGGAGACCCGGTACATCATCACCCGGGTCGCCCTGTTCGCCCCCGTCACTCTCAGGGTGTGGACCCCCGCCGCCGGCACTCACGTCCTGCAGGGCGCACTCACATGCGTCATCGCCAACCTCAACCAGCCCGAAGACGACCGCATGGTGCGGTCCTGGCTCGACCTGGACGAGCACACCCCGAGCCGCCTCCTGAAGCCCGACAGCGACCTGCTCCGCAGCCGCCTGTTCAGCGTCGGCGAATGGCTCCCCACCGACTACCCGCACGGATCCCCCGAACGCGAGGGCCGGAGCACGACCTGACGTGTCCCTCCGGAGTGAGGCTCGCGGCTCGGTCTCAAGCGGCGGGGCCTTGCTGCGCTCACCATTCAGCAGAACTCCGGGGCGCAGAACTCCACGCCCTCGCGGTCGACGTGGTAGCCGGGCCGCTCGTAGCCGTGAACCCAGCGGCTCTGCCGAGGCAGCCCGTAGCGGTCCCGCGCTCGCGGATGGCGCCCTCCATCTCGTCGGCGGTGAGCTGGGCGCCGTGTGCCGGCCCGAACGCGATCTCCCATCAACGTGCCGTGGGGGCAGGCTGCCGTTCGCGGTACACCGGAAAGCGGGGGACGTGAGCAGCGTGAAGCTGGGCAAGGAGTGGTGGCGGACCGTACGGTACGCCATCGGCGAGGAGCGCCGGACGGGTCGCCTGATCGGCATCCTGGTGACGGTGGGTGCCTTCATGGCACTGCTGATCATCCTGAGTCATGGGTTCTCCGTGACGGTCGGCTGAAGCACACGCGGTGGCCAGGCGCGCGCCTGAGCACCATCGGCGGCACACCACTCAGGAGGGCCCCAGTCGAGGCGACCGGGGCCCTCCGTTCGCGATGTCGTCACCAGCTGACCGACCACCGGCCACCGGGCGCTCCCGCAGGGTGCCGCGGTCGGTTCGTTTCGTTCATTGGAGGCGGCGGGGTGGTTCCACCTACGCGGCTCCCGCCTTGGCCTCTGCCCGCCGTTGTGCCAGCCGGTGAACGTTGCCGTGCCTGACATCCCTTTGATCACTGGCACTGGCATGGCTCAGGTGATGCCATTCTCGGCCTCAGTTCGCATTCAACGCCCCGGATGCCGAGCAGAACGAACGAACCGCGACAGGTCACGGCGTCGTGCGTAGCGTGTCCCGGTCTCGTACTTCAGATGAATGGTGATCATGCCTGCATGATGCCGTGTGACGGTTCGGACTTCGTGAGCAGGACCAGGCGTCACGCGGACGTGCTCGAGGTGAGTCTTTCGCAGGCCGCGGTAGCGGGCGCGTCTCATGCCGGTGACCGCGACGGCCTGGTGGATGGTTCCGTCGACGCCAGCGCGGGCGGCGTACTTGGCGCGCCACTGCTCGTCGGTCTGCTCGGCTCGAGCGTGGTCGAGAGCTTCTTGCCGATCGCGGGGTTGCAGGGAGAAAGACGGCCGTACGACGGGTCAGTCGGCAAGGCCCGTAGGAATGAGCACGCTGACCCGGCGGCCGACGGGGCTCTGGCGGACGCGGACCTCACTGGTCAAGAGTTTGACGATGGTGAGACCCCGGCCGTGCTCGTCGGGATCGTCGTCATGCGGGCGTCGTGACCCGGCCGGGCTGCCGGCGTCCGTCACGCAGATCCGCAGGGCCCCGGCGCCGAGAGACAGATGAATCGTCATGTCGCGGTGACCGTGCTCGGCGGCGTTGGCGGCGAGTTCACCGACGACGAGTTCGGCGGCTGCCAGGTCGGGGGGCGGCAGCTGCCAGTGAGCCAGGGCCGCTGTGACGCTGCGGCGTGCCACCGGGACCCAGCGGACCTCGGCCGGAAGCGCCAGGACCGCACGGCGGTCGGGTGCGGTCCGTGCGCCGCGGGGAGGGGCCGGCCCTGTCCGGGCGGAAGTGATAGCGGAGCAGGGATCGGGACGTCCCGCCGCGGTCGGGGTGGGGTTGGCTCCTGCCGCGCTTGGGTGTGTGGCGTCGGGAAGAGCTCTGGTGCTCATCGTCGGTCCCCGTGGCTGGCTTGTAGTGGAACGCGGTGCTCGACGGCCCTCTCGTATGCCCTTCCGTCACGGGGTGCAGGGGCAACACCCCGTGACGGAAGGGCGGCCGGACACTCCTGTCCAGCCCCATCCTCGCCACCGCCTGCGTGGATGCGGTGGCGAGGATGGCCTGGCGCGTCGACGCGTCAGATCATCCCGTCGTTTCCGCGCCGGTCGGCAGAGGCGGCTCCGCCTCCGCGCGCTCCCACTCCTCGTCGGTGAGCAGCCGGGAGCGGAGCAGGAACCGCACGCCCTCCGGGGCCTCCAGGGAGAAGCCGCTGCCCCTGCCCGGGACCACGTCGACGGTGAGGTGGGTGTGCCGCCAGTACGCGTACTGGTCGGCGCTCATCCAGAACGGTGTGTCTCCGGCGACGTGGCCGAGCAGGACGTCCGCGGCGCCGACGCGGAACTCGCCGCGCGGGTAGCACATCGGAGCGCTGCCGTCGCAGCAGCCGCCGGACTGGTGGAACATCAGGGGGCCGTGACGAGCCGTCAGCTGTCGCACCAACTCGTCAGCCGTGTCGGTGAGTTCGACTCGCTGCACCCGGGGCCCCATCAGAAGAGGCCGACCTTCTGCTCCGAGTAGCTGACCAGCAGGTTCTTCGTCTGCTGGTAGTGGTCGAGCATCATCTTGTGGTTCTCGCGGCCGATGCCGGACCCCTTGTAGCCGCCGAAGGCGGCGTGGGCCGGGTAGGCGTGGTAGCAGTTGGTCCACACCCGTCCGGCCTGGATCTCGCGGCCGAGCCGGTAGGCGTGGTTGCCGTTGCGGGACCAGACGCCGGCGCCGAGGCCGTACAGGGTGTCATTGGCGATCTTCAGGGCCTCTTCGGGGGAGTCGAAGGTGGTGACCGAGAGGACCGGGCCGAAGATCTCCTCCTGGAAGATCCGCATGTCGTTGGTGCCCTTGAAGACGGTCGGCTCGATGTAGTAGCCGCCTTCCAGGCCGGGGACCGTGCGGGGTCCGCCCCCGGTGAGCAGCTCGGCGCCCTCCTGCTTGCCGATGTCGATGTAGGACAGGATCTTCTCGAACTGGTCGTTGCTCACCTGGGCACCGATCATGGTCTGCGGGTCGAGCGGGTTGCCGCCCTTGATGGCCTTGGTGCGCTCCAGGGCGCGGGCCATGAACTCGTCGTAGATCGAGGAGGCGATCAGGGCCCGGGACGGGCAGGTGCACACCTCGCCCTGGTTGACCGCGAACATCACGAAGCCCTCGATGGCCTTGTCCAGGTAGGCGTCATCGGCGTCCATGACGTCGGCCAGGAAGATGTTCGGGCTCTTGCCTCCCAGCTCCAGGGTGACCGGGATGATGTTCTCGCTTGCGTACTGCATGATCAGCCGGCCGGTCGTGGTCTCGCCGGTGAAGGCGATCTTGGCGATGCGCGGGCTGGAGGCGAGCGGCTTGCCGGCCTCGACGCCGAAGCCGTTGACGACGTTGAGCACGCCGGCCGGGAGCAGGTCGGCGATCAGGTCGATCACGTACAGCAGGCTGACCGGGGTCTGCTCAGCGGGCTTGATGACCACGCAGTTGCCCGCCGCCAGGGCCGGGGCGAGCTTCCACGCGGCCATCAGGATCGGGAAGTTCCACGGGATGATCTGGCCGACCACGCCCAGCGGCTCGTGGAAGTGATAGGCGACGGTGTCCTCGTCGATCTCGCCGACCGTTCCCTCCTGGCCGCGCACCACGCCCGCGAAGTACCGGAAGTGGTCGACGGCGAGCGGGATGTCGACGTTCAGGGTCTCCCGGACCGGCTTGCCGTTCTCCCAGGTGTCCGCCACGGCGATCTTCTCGAGGTTCTCCTCGATCCGGTCCGCGATCCGGTTCAGGAGGTTGGCCCGCTCGGTGGCGGAGGTGCGGCCCCAGCGGTCGGCCGCGGCGTGGGCGGCGTCCAGGGCCAGTTCGACGTCGGCGGCGGAGGAGCGGGCGACCTCGCAGAAGACCTTTCCGTTCACCGGCGACAGGTTCTCGAAGTAGCGGCCCTCCACGGGGGCGACCCAGTCGCCGCCGATGAAGTTGTCGTATCGCGGGGCGAAGTTGACGATGCTGCCGTCTGTTCCCGGCTGCGCGTACACCATGGCGGCTCTCCTCGGTGGGCGATGGTTGATGCTGCGGTACGACGGCCCTCGCCGTCGTGGTGTGCATCACTGTGGGCCCGCGAGGTTGGCGCAAGGTTGGTGACGCCGGTACGCCGGTGGCGGCCGGTCAGCGCAGGGCGGTGGTGAGCCGACCGGCCGCGATCGCCCGGCGGGCGTCGCCCGGACCTATCAGGCGCAGTGCGTGCTCGTGCACCTCCGCGTCGTACGGCGCCCGCTCGCCGTAGCGCAGGGCGTGCTCCGGGCGGACGCTCGCCAGGACCGCCTCCCGGACGGCCACCTCCAGCCGGGTGCGCCACTCCTCGATGCCGGGAGCCTCGCTGCGCGGAAGCAGCGGACCGCGGTAGAGGCGCAGGGCCGTGTCCGTGTCACCGCGCTCCAGCGCGCGCAGCACGTCGACGGCGTCGCAGGAGACGGGTGCGGTGAGTGCGTAGCGGCGGGCCGCGATGCCGCCGCCGAGGGCCCGGCGGAGGTGGGAGATCTCCGCCTTGAACGTGGAGGCCGTCACGGGTCGGTCGCCGTACAGGGCGTCGCGCAGCCGCTCCGAGGAGAAGCCGTCCGGTTCCAGTGCAAGGAGGGTGAGTATCTCTAGTTGCCGGGGGCGCAGAGCGAGCAGCGCGCCCTCGCGTGTGGCTTTCTCCTCGCCCATGCAGGTCAGCCGCACCTGGGGCACGTCGTCCCGGGGCCCGGTCGGCAGTTCGGCGCGGAGCCCGGCCTCGATGGCCGATGCCAGACCGCGCACCGTGGACATGGCCAGTGGGTGTGAGCGGTCCCAGGTGGTGGACAGGTCCAGGACTCCGAGGATGCGTCCGTCGGGTCCGTGGATCGGCGCGCAGTAACAGACCCAGCCGTGCAGCGCGGCCACCAGGTGTTCGGCCGAGAAGACCGTGCTGGGGCGGCCGGTGCGCAGCGCCAGGGACAGGGCGTTGGTGCCCATGGCCTGCTCGTTCCAGCGACCGCCGGGAGCGAAGTTGACCCGCTCGGCTCGCCGGCGCATGTCCTGTCCGGCGCACGTCCACATGATCGTTCCGGACTCGTCGGTGACCGCGGCGACGAAGCCCGCGTCGTGCGCGACGCTGCGCAGTTCGTCGGAGAGGGCGTCGACCGGTCGGCGCAGCAGCGAGTCGGTCCAGCGGAGCCGGACCGTGCCGTCGTCGGCGACCGGCGCGCTGTCCCGGGCCGGATCCACGCTGATCAGGGAGCGCACCCAGGAGTCGGCCACCTCATGGCGCAGCGCCTCGTGGCCGCTGGGTGCCGAGCCCGTGGACTTCACCAGCGACACCGTCCGGGACCACTCACCTTCGAGTGCGACCCTGCGCTGCCGAAGATCACTGCGCTGTGACATGTGCTTCCCTGTCGTAACAAAGGGGCGAATCACAATTATCCGCCTCAACCGTACAGAGCACACCTGCCCGATCAGGCAGGTTCCCCTGTCCGGACGGGCAGGTGCCGCGTCCGGTTGCACGCCCCTAGCGTGGTCTGCGTTTGACGACAGTGTTATCGGCGAATGAAGCACTGAAATCAAGGTTTCGCACAGGTTGCGGACTGTACGCCCTTGTGGAGGTCACATGTCGCTCCCCTCCGGTGCCATGGTGACCAGCGGTATTGACCCGAGTGCCGACTGGAGCCGTGACGAGCGCCACGGCGAACTCCTGGGGCCGCAGGGGATGGGCACCGAGGCTCTCCGGCAGTCCGCCAGGATGGCAAAGTTCCATGTGCCCGAGGTCCTCTTCGGACCCGGCTCGCTGACCGAGCTCGGTCATTGCGCGCTCAGGCTCGGCGGCCGTCGGCCGTTCCTCGTGACCGACCCGGGGCTGATCGAGGCGGGCTGGGTGGACGAGGCGGTGGGCCATCTGCGCCGGGTCGGCCTGCGGCCCGTCGTCTGGCACGACGTGACACCCAATCCCAAGGACCACGAGGTCGAGGCCGGCTTCCAGCGGTACGCGGCCAGCGGCTGCGACGTGATCGTGGGGGTGGGCGGGGGTTCCGTCATCGACGCGGCCAAGGGCGTGGCGATCCTGTCCAGCAACGGCGGGCGCATCCTCGACTACGAGGGCGTGGACCGGGTCGGCCGGCCGATTCCGCCCACCGTGATGGTGCCCTCCACCTCGGGTACCGGGGCGGACGTGTCGCAGTTCGCCGTGATCACGGACACCGCCGAACACATCAAGATCACCATCGTGAGCCGCACGCTGGTGCCCGAGATCTCGGTCATCGACCCGCGTCTGCTGACCACCATGCCGGGCTGGCTCAACGCGGCGACCGGCCTGGACGCCCTGACGCACGCCGTCGAGGCGTTCGTGTCCCGGGCGCACAACCCGCTGACGGACATCCACGCACTGCACGCGGTGGAACTGATCACCCGGAATCTGGTGCGCACCCAGGTGCGGCCGAAGGACTTCGCCGCCCGGCTGGCCATGGCACAGGCCGCGCTGGAGGCGGGAATGGCCTTCACGAACGCGATCCTCGGGGCGACGCACGCGATGAGCCACCAGGTCGGCGGCCTGCTGGACGCCCCGCACGGCGTGGTCAACGGCGTGCTGCTGCCGCACGTCATCCGGTTCAACGCCGAGGCGCGCCCGCAGCGGTTCGTCGCGCTCGGGGCGGCGGCGGGCATCGCGACCGAGGGCGTACCGCCCCGCGAGGTGGCCGCGCGACTCGCGGACCTGGTGCGTGCGCTGGCGGACGACGTCGGTGTCCCCAAGGGCCTGGCCGGCCTCGGGGTCGCGGAGTCCGACGTGCCCGTGCTGGCCCGCACCACGCTGAAGGACGCCTGTATGGCGACCAACCCCCGGGAGGTCGACGTGCGGGACGTCGAGGCACTGTTCCGCGAGGCTCTGTGAGGAGGTACCGGTGAGCGTCCCCGAACGGCCCGGACGCGCCCCCGATCTGGGGGTGCTCACCGGCCTGCGGTCGGGCAAGCGCTCGTACTACCCGGCCTACGTGCGCTCCACCGAGCGGCTGGAGCGGACGGTGGAGGCGCTCGACGGCATCTCCCGGGCCCTGGTGCGGACGGCGGAGGGACCGCGTGCCCTGGTCGAGGCGGTCGTACGGGCTGCGGCCGAGCACCTGCAGGCGCGCTGGCTGCTGCTGGCGGTGGCGGACGGCGCCCTGCGCGCCGCGCGGCCGCGCTTCCTGCTGTACGCCGACGACGTACTGATCGACGACGAGACCCATGTGCCCGCGGAGGTGCGGGAACATCTGCGTGTGCTGCGCACCCGGCCGTGGGAGGCCGCTGTGCCGCCCGGCGAGCCCGGGTGGGTGCGGGCGCCGATGACCCTGGACGGTGAACCGGTCGGCGGGATCGCGGCGCAGCCCGGCGTCGGCGTCGAGGTGGCCGACACCGACCTGGCGATCCTCAGGGTCCTGGCCAATCAGGCCGCCGTCGCCGTGCACAACACGTTCCTCTTCCACGCGGCGGCCACCCTGCGCGGGCGGACGGAGGAACTGTCCGAAGCGGCCGAGCGGCAGGCCCGTGACCTGGCGGCACGCAAGGCCGAGCTGGCCCAGACCCAGGCCCGGCTGCTCGACGCGATGCAACGGCAGGCCCTGGACGACGAGCGGCGCCGCATCGCACGTGAACTGCACGACAGTGTCACGCAGTACGTGCTCAGCGCGGGCATGACCGTCGAGGTGTGCCGGGCCGAACTGGAGGCGCTCGGCGGGCGGGCCGAGGAGATCGCCGAGCGGCTGGCCGGCGCCAAGGATCTCAACCGGCAGGCGGTGGAACGCCTGCGCGCCGCCATCTACGCGCTGCACCGCACCTCGCAGGAGCCCGCGGGCCCGCTCCCCGTGATGCTCGAACGGCTGTCCACGGTGCATCTGACCACGGACCTCGACGTGCGGGTGCGCGTGGACGGCAGCCCGCTGCCGCTACCGGGCGAGGCCGAGCAGTCGCTGCTCCGGCTGACCGGCGAGGCCCTGTTCAACTCCGCCACGCACGGCAGGGCCGGCCGGGCGCTGGTCCGGCTGCGGTATCTGCCCGGCTCCGTCGTGCTGACCGTGTCCGACGACGGCGGCGGAGACCCGGCCGGGCTGCGCCGCGCCCTGCGGCTCGCCCGGGCCACCGATCTGTCCGGTCGTCACCGGGGACTGGCCAACATGGCCGCCAGGACGGAGGAGCTGGGCGGCAGACTGTCCATCCGCCGCTCGCGCATGGGAGGCGTCCTGCTACGGGTCGACATCCCGCTGCCGGTGCCCGAACGACCAGGAGACAACCGATGACCAGCGACCAGCAGACGACGGCTCCCGCGGCGGCCCAGCAAATCGTCCTCGTGGACGACCACGCGATCGTCCGTCATGGGGTGCGCTCCATCCTGGAGCGGGAGAGCGACCTGGAAGTGGTCGGAGAGGCGAGTACGGCAGCCGAGGCGGTCGCCGTCGTCGAACGGACGAAACCGTCCATCGTGCTGCTGGACCTGAAGCTGTCGACCGGGACCGACACCGAGGGACTGGACCTGTGTGCCCGACTGACCGAGCGGCATCCGGGGCTGGCAGTGCTGGTCCTCACCACCTTCCTCGACGACTCCCTGGTGGTGGAGGCGATCCAGCACGGCGCCCGCGGCTACGTCGTCAAGGACGTCGACACCACCGAACTGCTGCGCTCCATACGTGCCGTGGCCCGCAACGAGAGCGCCTTCGACTCGCACGCCGCCGCGGCGATGGTGCGCGCCATGCGCGTGCAGCCCGAGCAGCCCAGATTCACCGAACGCGAGGTGATGGTCCTGAAGCTGCTCGCCCGAGGGCTGAGCAACCGGGACATCGGGGCCGAGCTGTACATCTCGGAGACGACGGTGAAGTTCCACGTCCGCAACGTCATGCGCAAGATGGACGCGAGCAGCCGCGCGGAAGTCGTGTACGAGGCGAGCAAGATGGGCGTGATCTGACAGCGGGAAGGCCGAGGAGGGCCTGAACCGGTGCGAGGGGTCCAGGCCCTCCTGACGCTGCCTCAGGCCGGCGGTCCACGAGCCGGTGGGCCGAGCGGTACGCCGCTTCCCGGCGGTGGCCGGCGACGGCACCCACCCGCGTCCGGAGTCAGCCGGGATCGATGATCAGCCAGCCGCCGTGGCGGGAGCCGACGGAGAAGCGGTGGCCGGTGCGGCGGCCCATTGCGGCGAGTTGATCCTCGTCGAAGCACCGCACGTGTCCGTATGCGGCGGTCGGCTCGTCCTCGTACGGCACCGCCGCCACCACCCGTTTCCGGGCCAGCCGCAGCGCCTCCCGTACGACGGCCTCGCCGTGACCGGGGTCCAGGTGCTCCAGCACGTGGATGACCGTGACGGTGTCCACCGAGCGGTCCGGCAGCGGCACCCGCGCGGCATCGCAGACCAGCGTCTCCAGCCGCAGACCGCGCACCCGGGCCACGGCGTCCAGCAGCCGCATGGTGCCCCCCGCGAGATCCGAGGCGATCACCGTGTACCCCGGCTTCTCCGCGAACAGCAGGGGCAGGAAGCCGAAGCAGGAGCCCAGGTCCAGTACCGTGCCCGCGCCGACCAGGTCCATGGCGTGGTGGTACACGGGGGCGAAGCCGGCGATCGACGAGTGGTCGGCCGGTTGCGGGGCCTGCCGGGCCGCCCGGATGCGGGCCAGCGTGTTGCCGTAGAACGTGGTCCAGGCGGGCAGCGGCTCGTCCACACACGAGCGCACCACCCCCGTGAAGACGCGCTCGAAGACGTCACTCCCGGACAGCCAGCCGGGGGCGAACAACTCCTCGGCCAGCAGCCCCGCCAGATCGTTGTCCAGGTGCTCGGGGCGCAGCGAGTGGCTCAGCTCGACGCGTCGGCCGCGGCGGCGCAGGGCGAAGTGCTCGGTGCGGACGACCGGCCGGGGCGCCGCGCCGTCGCCGCACGCGCTGCCGCGCACCACCCGAACCAGGTGATCGGCGTACACGCCCGGCGGGTTCGGCGCCAGAGGATCGATACGGCGCGCCGCGACGGCGGTGCGGAGGCTGGGGACGCTCATGACGGCGACTCCTCCTGGCGGCAGGTGGATGCGCTCATCGCCCGGTCGCCTCCGCCGCCATCCGGTGGCTCGTGCGCTGCAGTCCCGTGAGGTCGGCGACCACCCGGACGCGGTCGCAGTACTCCGCGTAGCCGGGCAGGTCGCAGGCGCCGAGGCCCCAGGAGTAGCGGGGTTCCGGGGTCAGCCAGACGGTGTGCCGCACCCGGCGCGTGATCTCGGCGAACGTCTCGGTCCGCGGATCGTTGCCGTTGCCGCGGCCGTCGCCCAGCACCAGGAGGGTCGTACGCCGCCCCAGCGCGGCGGAGTGCTCGCCCAGCAGCAGCTCGAACGTCCTGCCGTAGTCGGAGCGGGCGTCCACGTCGAGGAGTCCGCCGGCCGGCAGTCCGTCGAAGACCAGGCCGAGCGCCCGCTCCAGCGGGTGCTCGGCGAACAGCTCGGTGATCTCGGTGGGCTCGTCGACGAAGGCGTAACTGCGGACCTGGCCGAACAGCGACTGCAGACCGTGCACCAGGTGCAGGGTGAAGCGCGCCGTGGCCCGTACCGACAGCGAGACATCCGCGAGGATCACCAGGCGGGGTCGGTCCTCGGCGCGGGTGACGGTGACGGGCCGGAAGGGTACGCCGTCGTACCGCATGTTGCGGCGCATGGTGCGGCCCGGGTGCACCCGACCGCGCGGGGTGGCGCGCTTGCGGCTGGTCAGGGCGCCGTGCAGGGAGCGGCCGATGCGGCGCAGCGCCTCCTCCAGTTGGGCGCGCTCGTCCTCGTCGACCGTCTCGATCCGGGCGCGTTCGGCGATCCGGGCGGACTCCACGGCCACCGAGCGGAGTTCGGCCAGCCGGTCCAGATGGCGCTTCAGCAGTTCCGGCAGGTTCTCGATCACGCCCGCCAGTTCGGCGCGCCGGAAGCCGGGTCGCTCCTCGGCTTCGTCCTCGGGATCGTCCGTGAGGCGGCCGAGCAGGGCGTCCTGCCGGGCGACGGTCAGTGCCGTGTCGACCGGCTGACCGGTCGCCGCCGCGAGCCGGCCGGGAACGCCCGCGCCGTGCAGCCGCAGGGTCTCCAGCTGGACGGCGGCCCCCGTGTCCCGGCCGCCGGTGCCGCCGTCCTCGGAGAGGACGATCTCGTCGGTCAGCGAGGCCAGGTCGATCTTGTTGGCCTCCTGGTGGAGGTTGTATTGCTGGGCCAGGTCCTGCTGGTCGAAGAAGTCCCGGATGTCGGACGGTTTGCCGTGGCTGTGCCCCTGCTCCGGGGTCTTCGAGGGCTCGTCGGAGACGGTGAACGACTCGAGTTCGCCGGTGTCGGTCAGGTCGTCGTGCTCGTGGCCGTGGCCGTGCCCGTCGGGTTCCCCGGCCACCGGGAGGAGTGAGAAGAACGCGGTGAACAGGTCGTCGAACAGGGCGTGGTCGCGCCGGTCCTTCACCAGCGTCATGCGCAGCGCCTCCCGCAGCCCCTCCCGCTCGCCGAGGAGGCCGGGCTGGGCCGCCCCGCGCATGGCGTCCACGGCCTCCGACACGGAGATCCGCAGCCCGAACAGCCGCAGCACGCGCACGAACCGGTGCACACCCGCTTCCATGTGCGCCTCCCCCGTCAGTCGGCGCGGCGCCGCGCGACGGCGGCGAAGGCGCGGGCGCCCTGGCCGCCACCGGCCGCGGGGCGATGGGTCGGTCCGGCTCCGGGGGCGCCGTAGTAGGCCTCGTCGTGTCGGCCCTGCCGGTCCATGGCGGCCCGGACGGCGCGGCCGTCCACCTCGTCGGGCTCCTCGTGTCCCGGCCCGTGGTGGTGGTGCCCGTGGTGGTGCCCGTGGTGGTGATCGTCGCCGTCGTGCCGGTGCCCCGGCTCGGGCAGGACCCGGTTCGGGTCGATCAAGCGTGGCAGCACGTCCAGAGCACGGTGCAGGTCGCGCTCGTACTTGAGCACGACGTTGGCCGTGTCGGCGAGCACCGCCGGATCGAGTTCGTCGACGCCCAGCACGGCGAGAGTGCGGGCCCAGTCGACGGTCTCGGAGATGCTGGGACTCTTTCGCAGCTTCAGGTCACGCAGGCCCCGCACCACCTGCACCAGATGGCGGGCGGTGGCTTCCGGAAGCCCGGTGCCCTTCGACCGGACGATCTCCAACTCCCGCTCCGCGTCCGGGTAGCCGAGGAAGAGGTGCAGGCAGCGCCGCTTGAGCGCGGCGGACAGGTCGCGGGTGTTGTTGGAGGTCAGCACGACGTACGGGGCGACCTTCGCGGTGTACGTGCCGATCTCCGGCACCGACACCTGGTACTCGGCCAGGCACTCCAGCAGTACGGCCTCCAGCGCCTCGTCGGCCCGGTCGACCTCGTCGATCAGCAGGACGGCCGGCTGCTCGCCGCGTACCGCGTCCAGCAGGGGGCGCGGGGCGAGGAAGCGGTCGGAGAAGAACACGCTGTCCTGCTCCTCGATCCGCTGGACGGCCGCGGCGAGGTCGGGGGCGTCGGCCGTCAGATCGCCGATCTTGTCGCGCAGCATCTGGGTGTACAGCAGCTGCTTGCCGTAGTCCCACTCGTACAGCGCCCGGCTCTCGTCCTGGCCCTCGTAGCACTGCAGGCGCAGCAGGCGGCGCCCGGTGACGGCGGCGAGTGTCTTGGCGAGCTCGGTCTTGCCGACACCGGCCGGCCCTTCCAGCAGCGCCGGTTTGTCCAGTCGGGTCAGCAGGAAGACGGTCGTGGCGAGCCGCTGGTCGGCGATGTAGCCGTGGTCGGCGAACTGCCGGACCACGTCGTCGACCGAGGCGAAGGCGGGAGTGTCGGGGGGCTGGGGTGTGGCGGGCACGGTTCCTCCGTCCGTGGGTGCGGGGCGGGGGACGGCGGTGTTGTCGGTCCCCCGCCCCCTGTGGGAAGGCTCAGCGGGTTCGGGTCAGCCGAGCAGGTCGTCCAGGTCGCCGGTCATGCAGTGCTCCACGACGGGCCGGACGGTGTCGAACGTGCACTCCTTGGCGTTGCCCGGGGTGCAGGCGTCACCGAGGACGTGGTGCGTGATGCGGTCCACGTCGGCGGCGTCGCCCGTGATCGCCTTGGCCTGTTCGTAGAACTTGGTCGGGCCCTGGCCGAGCCGGTTCTTGGAGTACGTGTCCTGATGGACGTCCGTGAACTTCTCCGGGATGCCGACGTCGCGCAGCAGCCGGATGCCCGCGGCGAGCGCCGCCTCGGCGGCCCTGACCTTGGTCATGCCGTGCGTGTCCACGCCCATCGCCTCGGCGATGTCCGCGAACCGCTCGTAGTGGGCGGGCATGTTGAACGCCCACACGCGGGGCAGCGCGATGGCGTTGTTGAGGCCGTGGTGGGTGTCGTAGAAGGCGCTGACGGCGTGCGAGATGGAGTGGATGATGCCCAGGCCGCCGGAGTTGAACGCCTGCGCCGCGATGTACTGCGCGTACATCATCCCCTCACGCCCGGCCAGGTCCTGGCCGTTCCACACCGCTTGCCTGAGGTGCCGGGCCGTGAGGCGGATGGCGTGCAGCGCGTTGCCCAGCGACGGCTGGAAGTCGAGCCGGGAGACGTACGGCTCGGAGGCGTGCGCGAGGACGTCGAAGCCGCACTGCGCCGTGTAGTCCAGCGGGCAGTCGTAGTACAGCGTCGGGTCGTCGATGGCGAGCGAGGCCACCGAGGCGTCGTCGAACGCCACGTACTTGTGCGGGTTGTCGGGGTCGGTCGTGGTGTCGGTGATGACGTACGCCCACGAGGTCTCCGAGCCGGTGCCGGCCGTGGTGGAGACCGCGATGTGCGGCGGGTTCCTGGGGTTCTCGGACTTGTTGAAGCCTTCGAAGTCGTTGACGTTGCGGCCGTCGTGCGCCACCGAGATGCGGGCGCCCTTGCAGGCGTCGTGCGACGAGCCGCCGCCGATCGACACGAACGAGTCGCACTTGTTCTCCTGGTACAGCGCCACGGCGTCCATGACGTTGTAGTCCTTGGGGTTGGACTCGACCTTGTCGTACACCACGACCTCCAGGCCGTGGTACTTCATCGACTCGACGATCTTGTGCACGGTGTCGCTGCCGCGCAGCCCCGTGGTCATCACGAGTGTCCGCCTGAACCCGAGCTTCTTGGCCTCCGGGCCGATCAGCTCATGGGCGCCGGGGCCCATCAGCGCCCGGGGGAAGGGGTGGAACTCCTTGATCGGAAACGGCTTGAGAAGTTCTTCGACCTGCATGATCGCGACTGTCCTCTCCGCGCGGTGGGCCGCGCGTACTGCGTCGACTGCGTGGCGTGACTCACCTTCCGACGAAGGCGTGGTGGGGCGATACCGGCCGCCCGGACGGCAGCGGGACGCGAACGGACGGGAAGCACCCTGCCCGGTCGGAGGGGGTGAGCGGCGGACACCGGCATCGGCGGCGCACACCTGCCCGACCGGACAGGGTGACGGCGGCCGGAAGCAGGGCGAGACACGGCGGCGGCCTCCGTAGCGTCGGATTCCGGCCGGTCACCGCACGGCGGTACCGGATCTCCGTCGAATCCCCCACCCGTTCAGGAGGTTGGCCATGAACGACAACCAGATCAGCGCCGAGCCGGACATCGCCGTCGACGAGGTGATCGAGGAGGTCCTCGTCGAAGAGGTGTCGATCGACGGCATGTGCGGCGTCTACTAGGCCCGCCGCCATGACCACCCTCCCGGCGGCCCCGGCCGGCGCGGCGTTCGACGCGGCGCGCCCCTACCGGCTGAACCCCTCCGTCGCGCTGCGTCCCGAGCCGTTCGGAGCGCTCGCCTACCACTTCGGCAACCGTCGGCTGTCGTTCCTCAAGGCACCGGAACTCGTCGAACTGGTCCGGGGGCTCGACCGGCACCCCAGCGTCGGGGACGCCCTCGCCGGCGTTCCCGACGGCCGGCGGGGCGCCTTCCTGCGGGCGCTGGCCTCGCTGGCCGCCGCCGACATGATCGTTCCCCAGCGCAGTGGAACCGGAGCGCAGTGATGACCACCCTGCACGAGCCCCCGCACGCCGCCAGGCGGAGCGGGGCCGGAGCGAACGAGGACACCCCCGTGTCTGAAGGGGTACGGGTGAAGGTGCCCGCCCTCGTCGAGCAGTTCAAGGGAGGCCTCGCCGCCCCGATCTGCCTGACCTGGGAGTGGACCTACGCCTGCAACCTGTCCTGCGCGCACTGCCTGTCCTCGTCCGGGCGGCGCGATCCCCTGGAGCTGTCCACGGACGAGATCACGTCCGTGATCGACGAGCTTCAGCGCATGCAGGTGTTCTACGTCAACGTCGGCGGCGGCGAGCCCACGGTCCGCCCCGACTTCTGGGACCTCCTCGACTACGCGATCGCCCACCAGGTGGGTGTGAAGTTCTCCACCAACGGCGTCCGTCTGAGTCCCGAGCGGGCACGGCGGCTGGCCGCCACCGACTACGTGGACGTGCAGATCTCCCTCGACGGAGCCACCCGCGCGGTCAACGACGCCGTCCGGGGCCCCGGTTCGTACGACATGGCCGTGCGAGCCATGGAGAACCTCGCGGGCGCGGGCTTCAGGGACTTCAAGATCTCGGTGGTGATGACCCGTCACAATGTGGCGCAGCTCGACGACTTCGCCGTGCTCGCCGACCGGTACGGAGCCCAGCTGCGGATCACCCGGTTGCGGCCCTCCGGCCGGGGCGCGGACGTCTGGGACGACCTTCACCCCACCGCCGAGCAGCAGCGCCGACTCTACGACTGGCTCGTCGACCACGGCGGGAACGTGCTCACCGGGGACTCCTTCTTCCACCTCAACGCCCTCGGTTCCGAGCCGATCCCGGGGCTGAACCTGTGCGGCGCCGGGCGGGTCGTCTGCCTGATCGACCCGGTCGGGGACGTCTACGCCTGTCCGTTCGCCATCCACGACGCTTTCAAGGCGGGCAACGTCCGCTCACCGGGCGGCTTCGAAGGAGTGTGGCGGGAGTCGGACCTCTTCGCCGACCTGCGCCGGCCGTCCTCCGGCGGGGCCTGCTCCGGCTGCTCCGCGTTCGACGCCTGCCAGGGCGGATGCATGGCCGCGAAGTTCTTCACGGGCCTGCCGCTGGACGGCCCCGACCCCGAGTGCGTCAAGGGCCACGGGGCCACCGCGCTCGCGGCCGTCGACCCGGCCACGCTGCCGGGCCAGGGCAAGGACCACTCGCGCCGCACGGTGGCGCTGGGCATACCCGCCGTCCGCGCCCGCCGCTCCGACCGCTTCTGCGACGAGAGCCCGCTGGCAGGTACCGACCCGGGCGCCTTCGTACCCGACGAGAGAGGAACGTCATGAGCAAGTGGATCGAGACGGTCGCCGAGGCCCAGCGGCGAGCGAGGAAACGGCTGCCGAAATCCGTGTACAGCGCGCTGCTCGCGGGCTCCGAGAAGGGCGTCTCCTACGACGACAACACCGCCGCCTTCGCCGAACTGGGCTTCGCGCCGCACGTGGCCGGGCTGTCGGCCAAGCGCGACCAGGCCACCACCGTCATGGGACAGGACATCTCCCTGCCGGTGCTCATCTCGCCG
The DNA here is from genome assembly GCF_055572275.1 of Streptomyces sp. NPDC030798. Lineage (NCBI taxonomy): Bacteria > Bacillati > Actinomycetota > Actinomycetes > Kitasatosporales > Streptomycetaceae > Streptomyces > Streptomyces sp. NPDC030798. The sequence goes on from NZ_JBVIDR010000020.1 coordinate 64,992, forward strand.
ACGGGTGTGCAGGCGGTGCACCCGGACGGTGAGGTGGCCGTGGCCCGCGCCGCCGCCGCGCGGGGCACCGCGATGGGGCTCAGCTCGTTCGCGAGCAAGCCGCTCGGGGACGTCCTGGCGGCCAATCCGCAGACGTTCCTCCAGGTGTACTGGATGGGTTCCCGGGACGCGATGGCCCGGCGCCTCCAGGACGCCCGTGAGGCGGGCGCCAAGGGCATCATCGTCACCCTCGACTGGTCCTTCTCGTACGGCCGGGACTGGGGCAGCCCCGAGATTCCCGAGCGGCTGGACCTCAGGGCCATGACACGGTTCGCCCCCGAGGCGCTGGCCCGCCCCGGCTGGCTCTGGGACTTCGTGAAGTCCCGCAGCCTCCCGGACCTGAAGGCACCCAACATCGCCGAGCCGGGGCAGGAGGCGCCCACGTTCTTCGGCGCCTACGGCGAGTGGATGACGACCCCTCCGCCCTCCTGGGACGACGTGCGCTGGCTGCGCGAGCAGTGGGACGGACCGTTCATGCTCAAGGGCATCTGCCGGGTGGACGACGCGCTCCGCGCGGTCGACGCGGGCGTCACCGCGATCTCGGTGTCCAACCACGGCGGCAACAACCTCGATGCGACCCCCGCCCCGATCCGCGTCCTGCCCGTCATCGCGGACGCGGTGGGTGACCAGGTCGAGGTGCTGCTCGACGGCGGAGTCCGCCGCGGCAGCGACGTGGTCAAGGCCCTCGCACTCGGCGCCAGGGCCGTGATGATCGGCCGCGCCTACCTGTGGGGCCTGGCGGCGGGCGGCCAGACCGGCGTGGAGAACGTGCTCGACATCCTGCGCCGCGGCATCGATTCCGCCCTGCTGGGGCTCGGGCGTGCGTCGGTCCACGAGCTCACGCCCGACGACGTGCTCGTCCCGCGGGGCTTCATCCGGGCACTCGGAGCGGTCTGACATGCCCGACGCCCGGAGTTCGCTCGCGGACCTGAGCTGGCCCGACGTGGCGGACCGCCGCCCCCTGGTGCTGCTGCCGCTCGGCTCCTGCGAACAGCACGGCCCACACCTGCCACTGGACACCGATACGGCGGTGGCCTCCGCGGTCGCCGAACGCGCCGCCGCCCGGCTGCACGACGAGGCGGACGTACTGGTCGCGCCCGCTCAGCCGTACGGGGCCAGCGGCGAGCACGAGGGGTTCCCCGGCACCGTGTCCATCGGCCACGACGCGCTGCGCCTGCTGGTCACGGAGACCGGCCGCTCGGTGCTGCGCTGGGCGTCCCGCCTGCTGGTGGTCAACGGGCACGGCGGCAACCTCGCCGGTCTGACCGAGGCGGTCACCGGTCTGCGCGGCGAGGGCCGCGACGTCGCCTGGTGGCCCTGCCTGCCGCCGGGCTCCGACGCCCACGCCGGGCGTGCCGAGACCTCGATGATGCTGCGGCTGCGACACTCGGCCGTCCGTGCCGAGCGGGCCGTCGCCGGACCGACCGAACCCGTTCACCTGCTGATGGACCGGCTGGTCGCCGAATCGGTGCGCGGGGTGAGCCCGTCGGGTGTCCTCGGCGACCCCGCCGGGGCCTGCGCGGGCGACGGCGAGCGGCTCCTGAAGCGGATGGCGGACCGCCTCGCCGAGGACGTCCGCGGATGGCGGGTGGGCGCGCGGGGCCGGCTCGGCCGGCCCCAGACGCAGCCGGTCGCCACCCCCGCCGGGGACGGGCGATGACCGGCCGTCGGGTGGCCGTCGTCACCGGCGCCGCGCGGGGCATCGGGGCCGCCACGGTACGGCGACTGGCCCGGGACGGCTGGGCGGTGGTGGCGGTGGACCGCTGCGCCGACGATCCGGACGTGCCCTACCCGCTGGCCGACCCCGGCCGACTGGATCTGCTGGCACAGGAATTCCCCCTGCTCCGTACGGTTCGCGCCGACGTACGCGACGCCGCCGCGCTGCAGCGCGCGGTGGATCTGGCCGAGACCGAGTTCGGCGGCCTCGACGCGGCCGTGGCCGCCGCCGCGGTGATGCTGGGCGGGGACCCGGTGTGGGAACAGACCGACGCCCAGTGGCGGACCCTGCTCGACGTGGACGTCATGGGCGTGGCCAACCTCGCGCGCGCCGCCGTACCCGCCCTGCTGCGCAGGCCGCACCCCCGGCACGGCCGCTTCGTCGCCCTCGCCTCGGCCGCCGCGCACCGCGGTCTGTGGCGCCTTGGCGCCTACTGCGCGGCCAAGCACGCCGTGGTCGGCCTGGTCCGCGGCCTCGCCTGCGACCTGCGTGACACGGGCGTGCACGCCGTCGCCGTCTCGCCGGGCTCGACCCGCACCGCCATGCTGCGGGCCACGGCGGACCTGTACCACCTGCCCGACGTCGACCAGCTCGCCGCCCAGCAGCTCACCGGGCGCCCACTGGAACCCGAGGAAGTGGCCGCGGCGGTGGCCTGGGCCTGCTCCCCCGAGTCCTTCGCTCTCACCGGTTCCGTACTGCACGCGGACGGAGGGTTCACCGCATGACGGCATCCGCACACCGCACCGCGGCTCCCTCGACGAGCACGCCGCTGCCCTCTCCGGCGGACACCGCACTGCCGGCCGGATTCACCGTCGAACTCGCCGCCGGCACGCACCGGTCCGAGGACGGGCGGCTGCTGCTCGGCGGATCACCGCTTCGCCTGCTCCGGCTGACCGCCCCTGCGGCACGCCTCCTGGACGGGGGCCGGCTCACGGTCACGGGCCCGGCGAGCGGCGCGCTCGCACGACGGCTGCTCGACGCCGGGATCGCCCATCCGCGCCCCGCGCCCGTGCCGGTGAGCGACACCACCGTCGTCATCCCCGTCAAGGACCGCGCCGACCAGCTGGACCGGCTGCTCGCCGCCCTGCGCGCCGACCCACCCACCTCCCCCCTGCCGGCCCTGGTCGTGGACGACGGCTCCACCGACCCCGCGGCCCTGGCCCGGGTGGCCCGCGCGCACGGCGCCGAACTGCTGACCCACCCGCGCAACCTCGGCCCGGCCGCGGCCCGCAACACCGGCCTGCGGCACGCCCGTACCCGGTACGTGGCGTTCTGCGACTCCGACGTGGTGCCCGAATCCGGGTGGCTCGCCGCCCTGCTGGCGCAGTTCGCCGACCCCGCGGTGGCGCTCGCCGCTCCCCGCGTGGTCGCGCTGCCCGTCGCCGAACCCGGGCTCCTGGACCGGTACGAGGAGAAGCGCTCGCCGCTGGACATGGGAGCCGGGGAAGGGCCGGTCGTGCCGGTGTCCGCGCTGTCCTACGTCCCCAGTGCGACCATCGTGGTCCGCCGTGATGCCGTAGGCACCGGCTTCGACGACAGCATGCGCGTCGGGGAGGACGTGGACCTGTGCATGCGGCTGCACGAGGCGGGCTGGCGGCTGCGGTACGTGCCCACCGCGCGCGTGGGCCACCGGCACCGCACCGACCTGCGCGGCTGGCTCGCCCAGCGAGCCGCGTACGGCACCGGCGCCGCCGACCTGGCGCTGCGCCACCCCGGGCAGGTGCCGCCGCTGTACGCCGCCCCCTGGTCGCTGGCCGCCTGCGCCCTGCTGCTGCGCGGCGGGCCGGGGCCGGCGGCCGTGGCGGCGGCCCTGACGGCGGCGACCGCCGTCCGCGTGGCACGGCGTATGCCCGACGCCGACCATCCCTCACGCGCGGGGGCGCTGCTGTCGCTCGCCGCGCTGCGCGGCACCGCCGAGCAGCTGCTGCGCTGCGCCACCCGGCACCACTGGCCCCTCGCGGCGGCCGCCGCCGTGGCGAGCCGGCGCGCGCGGTGCGTGCTGATCGCCGCGGCCGTCGCCGAGGGGCTGGTGGACCACCGCCGCTCCGGCACCTCGCTCGGCCCCTTCCCGCACCTGACGATCCGTCGCCTGGACGACCTCGCCTACGGCTGGGGGGTCTGGCAGGGCGCCCTGCGGCGCGGGACCACCGCACCGCTGCGGCCGCGCCTCGCCCTGCGCCTGGTGAGCCGTTGGACCGCCGGAGAGCGGCCGTAGCCGCGGCCCCCGACCCGCCGCCAACCTCCCGCCAACCCTCATCCGCCACCGTGTCCACCTGGCGACGGCCGACCGCGCCCTCGAACCGGCACCCGAGCCGTCAGCACCCGCACCCCACTGGAGGATCCCGAATGTCGCGCTCCGCCCACCCCGACGTTCCCGAGAACCCGCGCACCACCCGGGGCGCCGACGTGTCCGGACTGCTGGAGCAAGCCACCGCCGACCGCCTGGCGTTCTGGGGACGGCAGGCCGGACAGCTCCACTGGGACGCCGGCTGGGACCAGGTGCTGGACTGGACGGACGCGCCCTTCGCCCGCTGGTTCACCGGCGGAAAGCTGAACGTGGCGTACAACTGCGTCGACCGGCATGTCGAGGCCGGCCATGGTGACCAGGTCGCCTTCCACTGGGAGGGCGAGCCGGGCGACACCCGCACGATCACCTACGCGGAGCTGAGGCGCGAGGTCTGCCGGACGGCGAACGCCCTGCTCTGCCTTGGCCTGAGGCCGGGCGACCGGGTCGCCATCCAGCTGCCGATGATCCCCGAGGCGGTCTTCGCCATGCTGGCCTGCGCCCGTCTCGGCCTGCCGCACAGCGTTGTGTTCGGCGGGTTCTCCCCGGCCGCCCTGCAGTCGCGCATCGACGACGCCCAAGCCAGGCTGCTGATCACCGCGGACGGCCAGTACCGGCGGGGCAGGGCCGAGCCCATGAAGGCGAACACCGACGAGGCGACCAGGGACACCCCGAGCGTCGAGCACGTCCTGGTGGTCCGGCGCACCGGCACCGACGTGCCGTGGACCGAGGGCCGCGACCTGTGGTGGCACGACCTGGTCGACGCCCAGTCCGACGAGCACTCCCCCGAACCCTTCGACGCCGAGCACCCGCTGTTCATCCTCTACACCTCCGGGACGACGGGCAGCCCGAAAGGCATCCTGCACACCTCCGGCGGCTACCTGACCCAGGCCGCCTACACCCACCGCACCGTCTTCGACCTCGACACCGAGACCGACGTGTACTGGTGCACCGCCGACATCGGCTGGATCACCGGGCACTCCTACATCGTGTACGGGCCGCTCGCCAACCGGGCGACATCGGTCATGTACGAGGGCACACCCAACACCCCGCACGAAGGGCGGCACTTCGAGATCATCGAGAAGTACGGCGTCACGGTCTACTACACCGCGCCCACCCTCATCCGCACCTTCATGAAGTGGGGCGAGCAGATCCCCGCCCGCTACGACCTCTCCTCGATCCGCGTGCTCGGCAGCGTCGGCGAACCGATCAACCCCGAGGCGTGGCGCTGGTTCCGCACGCACATCGGGGCCGGCAAGGCACCGGTCGTGGACACCTGGTGGCAGACCGAGACCGGCGCCGTCATGATCTCGCCGCTGCCTGACGAGTCCGGCGCGAAGCCCGGCTCGGCCCAGGCCCCACTGCCGGGTCTGTCCGCCAAAGTGGTCGACGACCAGGGCCATCAGGTCGGCAAGGGTGAGAGCGGCTACCTGGTCCTCGACCAGCCCTGGCCGTCCATGCTGCGCGGGATCTGGGGCGACGAGGAGCGGTACCGGGCGACGTACTGGTCCCGTTTCGCCGACCGGGGCTACTACTTCGCCGGGGACGGCGCGCGCTACGACGAGGACGGCGACATCTGGCTGCTGGGCCGCGTGGACGACGTCATGAACGTCTCCGGGCACCGGATCTCCACCGCGGAGGTCGAGTCCGCGCTCGTCTCGCACCCCGCGGTGGCCGAGGCCGCGGTGGTGGGCGCGTCGGACGCGACGACCGGGCAGGCCATCGTCGCCTTCGTCATCCTGCGCGCCGGCGCCGACCCGGACCTCACGGCGGCGCTGAGCAAGCATGTCGCGCAGGAGATCGGACCGATCGCCAAGCCCCGCCAGATCATGGTGGTCCCCGAACTGCCCAAGACCCGATCGGGGAAGATCATGCGCAGGTTGCTGCGCGACGTCGCCGAGCACCGGGAGGTGGGAGACGTCACGACGCTCGCCGACGCCTCCGTGATGGACCTGATCAACGCCGGTCTCGGCGGCGGGCAGCAGGACAGGCCGGGCCCGGCATGAGCGGCGGCGGCCTGTCGCCCGGCCGGGTCGCGCGCCTCACCGGAGCGAGCGGCCCCGACGGCCCCGACCGGGCCGTCGACACGGTCGTCGACCGTTTCCGGCGCCTCGATCACCTCGCCCTGCGCGAGGTCCGGCCCAGGGACCTCGGGGATGCCGCCGGCCTGCGTGCGGCGAGCCGGCCGGCGCCGACGGCCGCGCACGGCGGACCGGCCGTCGACGTGGTCACGGATGCGGTCCGGGAGCGGTCGCAGGACACCGCCCCGGCAGGACTGCCCGGGCTCGCCCGGTGGCCGGCGGCCGAACCGCCGCCCCGCACCGGCGTCCACACCGTCGTGACCGGTCCGTCGGTCGGGGTGGACGCGTACCGCAGGGCGAACGCCGACGCGCTGTGCGGCCTCCCCGGCCCGCCGCGCGCACCGGGCACCCGGACCGGCCCCGGCCGAGGGGCCTCTGCGCCCGTCGCGGGCCGCCTGACCGGAGCACGCCGACAACGGCGAAGACCAGGAACGAAGACCAGGCACGACCACTGAAAGGCACGCGCGCACTGATGCGAATCGTCCTCATCGGCCCTCCCGGAGCGGGCAAGGGCACCCAAGCAGCCATACTCAGCGAGAGACTCGGAATCCCTCACATCTCCACCGGGGACCTGTTCCGCGAGCACGTCACCCGCCGGACGCCACTCGGGCAGGATGCCAAGCGGTATCTCGACACCGGCGAACTCGTACCCGACCACGTCACCGGCGGCATGGTCCGCCAGCGGCTGGAACAGTCCGACACCCGGCGCGGCTTCCTTCTCGACGGCTTCCCGCGCACCCTGGCACAGGCGCGGGAACTCGCCGCGACACTGGATTCCACCGGAGCCCGACTGGACGCCGTGGTGGAGTTCACCGCTCCCGAGGACATCGTGGTGAAGCGGCTGCTGAACCGCGGCCGGCCGGACGACACCGAGGATGTCATCCGCCATCGGCAGCGGGTGTACGAACGCCAGACCGCCCCTCTGCTCGACCACTACGCGGACATCCTGCTGACCGTCCAGGCCGTCGGACCGATCGACGAGATCGCCGGGTGGGCGCTCAGCGGACTGTCGGGAGAGCCGGCCCGGCACCCTCGCCGCGCACCGTGATCACCTCGTCCTTCACGGGAGGCAACCGGCCTCGCGGGACGCGGGGCCGGACAGTGGGGGACGTTCCCGGTGCGGGCGCTCGGGAGCGCCGGCATCGGACGTCCATCGTGTCGCGACGAGACGCGGGAGGGCACACCGCCGGGGCGTGGTCACCGTCCTCATCGCCTCCGGCGGGTTTCTGGCGGTCACATGCTCCGTTCGAAGCGGTCCAGGCCTCCGCCGAGGAAATCCGTGAGGGTGCCGGCCGGCAGTCTCTGCTCGGCCGAGACCCGGACAGGCCATTGAAGTGGTGCGCGTCGCCACGCCGTCGGGCGTGGAGGGTGCACGAGCAGGCGCTGCGTCTGCTCGGCCCGGACGACGTGTGCTCACCATGCTCCGAGGAGAGTCGCCATGGTGTTCGGTCAAGCGGGTACCGGCACGGAGCGTCTGGCGTACGCGGGCGCCAGGCCTCCGGCCGAGAGCCTGCGAAGCGTCCAGTTCTCCTGTCAGTTGCTCTCCCGCAACCAGGCGCGGTTCATGGACAGCTTCTACGAGAGCATGCTCGTTCTCGTGCCCCAGGTGCGGGAGTTGCCGCCACGGGCGGGACGGCCGCTGTGCAACAGGCTGGCTCAGTCGGTGCTGTGGGCCGCGCTGACCCAGGACGCACCGGAGGCCGTCGAGGCGACCCTGCGCCAGGTCGGCGGGGGAATCCAGCAGCAGGACTTCTTCGACGGCTGGCACTGGTCGTTCGGTGCGGCCCTCCTCGACACGGTGCGCCAGATACACCGGAGCGAGTGGGGCTCCCGGCTCAGTTCCGACTGGATTGCGTTCTACACATGGCTCAGCGGGAACCTCCGGTTGGGCGCGGATGCCGTCCGGCTGGGAAGGGATCACGCCCAGCCGTCGCGGCCGGATCACGCTCAGCGGCAGCCGCGTCGCGGTACACCGCGGGACGACGGCTTCACTCCGGTCGACGTCGCCACCGCGAACGACCGGCCGCGGGAGCAGACACTCAATGGGATCCTCGCCGTGCTGCGCTCCCGCCACTTCCCCGACGACGACCGCGGGCTCGCGGCGATCTGCACCCGGGTCGCCCTGCGCACCGGCGTCGACCTGCGCTCCCCCCGCCCGGACCAGCAGACCGACGCGGCGGCGGTCTCCAGAGTCCTGAGCATCCTGCTGGTGCTGGGCTTCTCGTTGTCGCCCTCGCCGCACGACCTGCTCCTCCACCCACCAAACCCGGAGGACAGCGGCTTGCGGCAGGCCGGTGGCGAGCCCGTCGCCACGGCAGGCCTTCGGCAACGCTTTCGGCGACTTCTGAACAAGGCAGACAGATGACGTTCTTCCCTCCCGTCGTACCCGGCACGGGCGTCGTACGCGCCCATGTCACCGGACCGGCTCCACAGGCGGTCGACCGGCTGCTGGCACAGCTCGACCACGGTCTGTCGGGACGCCGGGCGGTCGCGGTGATGTACTTCGCCTCCAGCGTGTACGACCCCGCCGATGTCGCACCCTTCATCAGCTGGCACTTTCCCGAGGCGGTGGTCATCGGCTGTTCCACCGCCGGGGAGTTCACCGACCTGCACAACGGGACCGGCGGCATCTCGGCCGTGGTGCTTCCGGACGGTCTGATCACCCAAGCGGTCGCCGTCCTCGGCGAGTTGGACGGCGACGCGGGCGACGGCACCGCGGCCGCCGTCCGGTCGCTCGAGGAAGCTCTCCAGGTTCAGCTCCGCCACCTCGACCCGGCCCACCACCTGGGTTTCGTGCTGATCGACGGCCTGCACGGATCCGAGGAGCAGGTCAACGAGATGCTGGGGAACGCCGCACCCCTGCTGGACTTCGTCGGCGGTTCCGCCGGAGACGACTTCGCCTTCCAGGGCACCTGGACCGCCGTGGGCCACGAGGTGAGCTACCACGGGGCGGCGCTCATGGTGTGCCGGACCGCCGTCCCGTTCCGGGTCGTCAAGTCATGCTCGTTCACCCCGACCGGCAGAGTCCTGCGGATCACCCGTGCGGACGCTGCCTCCCGGACCGTCCTCGAGATCGACGGGCGGCCGGCCGCGGAGGCGTACGCGGATGCCCTGGGCGTGAGCGTCGACGCACTCGACGCCGCCTGGACGGAGCACCCGGTGGGGCTCATGATCGACGGCCAGCCGTGGGTCCGCAGCCCTCAGGCGATTACGCCGGACGGGGGCCTCCGGTTCTACGCCGAGATCATGCCGGGGATGGAGGTCGAGGTCATGCAGGCGGGTGACCTCATAACGGAGACCACTGCCGCACTGCGCCGAACCCGCGCCGAACTCGGAGGGCGGGCCGGCGGCGCGGTTCTCTTCAACTGCTGCCTGCGCCGCAAGGAGATCGACGCCAAGAACCTCTCCGCGGACTTCGTCGCAGCCTTGGGCGGCGTCCCGTCGGCTGGATTTCACACCTACGGCGAGAGCTGGCTCGGCCACGTGAACCAGACCCTCACCGGTGTCGTGTTCGGGCCCCGGGCGAGGACTGAGTCCGGCACTACGTAAGGAGAGCCACGGCAGCACGCCCCAGAACCCCGCTCCCGGCCAGCGGGGGCCGGCCGTTCTCAGCGGCCTGGTCCTTCGGGGCGACGAGCCCTGAGCGGACCTGGCTGCGGTCAGGTCAAGGCAGCCCAAGCACGGCATCTTTGAGTATGGGACTTCTCCATGACAACAATGACAGCCACTCACATCGGCGGCCCGACCATCCTGACCGAGTTCGGCGGATGGCGGCTACTTACCGACCCGACATTCGACCCCCCTGGAGAAAGCTGCTCATCCGGGTGGGGCACATGCTCTACCAAGCTCCCAGGCCCTGCCATCAGCGCAAGCAAGCTCGGTCCCATTGATGCCGTGGTACTCGAGGACGTCGAATGGAAGCAACCGGGCACGACGAGGCCCAGTGAAGTCCACCGCGGCCGGGAGGCAGTCACGGAGCTCTTCGTCGACATCGCGCGGTACGGTTTGTCCGTCCGGCCAATCGAGCTCTTCGGTCAGGGCGACCGCGTCGTTGCCGTGGTCGCCGTCGAGCCGGCCGGCCAGCGGGCGAACGAAGTGGACCGAGTCACCCTTCAGGACGGGCTCATCGTGGCCGTCGAGCACATCGGTGACACCGAGATGCTGAGCAGCGTCGTGACCGGAGGGGCGGCATCATGAGCCTGGCGCAGACCACAGACGCGATCGGCTCGATCACATGGACCGAGCGCACCGGCGGCGTCCTGACCCGTCGCGAGCAGCGCGCCCTCGCACGGCCTCTGCTCCGAGGAGAACTCGCCATCGTGACCGGTCGGATCGCCATGGCGCTCCGGCTGCACTCAGGTCGTCGGCAGGCCATCGACCCGGCGCGGCTCCTCCCGCCGGACTCGGCGATGGCCAAAGACGCAGAGACCGCCGCGCGCGACCTCTTGAGCCCTGCCCTGCTCAACCACTCCCGGCGGTCCTACGCCTGGGGTTCGGCTGTCGCTGCGCTGGACGGCATCGAGTTCGACCGTGAGCTCCTCTACGTCGCCGCGATGTTTCATGACACCGGGCTCGCGACCCACGTACCCGAGGTCGACTTCACCATCCGAAGCGCCGCCCTCGCCCGCAGGTTCACTGACGACCACGGTCTCGCAGCCCCGGAGCGCGAGACCGTCGCGAACGCGATCGCTCTGCACCACACCCCCGGCGTCGGGATCGACTCCGGAGCCGAGGCGTTCCTGCTGTCGGCCGGCGCAGGTGTGGACGTGTTCGGCCTGCGCAGCGACCGCCTTCCCGACGCAACCCGCAAGCAGGTCGTCTCGGACTTCCCACGGACGGGGTTCAAGCGGGAGTTCGCCCGGGCGTGGCACGAGGAGGCGAAGCAGGTGCCGCACGGCCGGGCGTGGTACCTCCATCGCTTCGCTTTCAGCGACGTCACGATTCGGCTCGCGCCGTTCCGTGGCTGACTGCGGGCTGGTCGGAGCCCTGTCACCACGGCTGCGGGTCGTACTGGATTCCACGTCGTGCGTCGGCGGCGCGATCGGTGCCGGCGAAGCGCGACACCAGGTGCAGAGCCATGTCGATCCCGGCGCTGAGCCCGGCACTGGTCACGACGTCACCGTCGTCCACGAAGCGCATTCAACGTCGGTGCGGATGGCGGGGTCGATCTCCGAGAGGAGATCGAGCCAGGCCCAGTGGGTCGTCGCGTGCCGGTTGGTGAGCAGACCAGCGGCGGCGTACACGAGGCTTCCGGAGCACACCGAGGTCATCAGCGTGACGACCTCACGCTGCGCGCGTACCCAGGCGAGGTGATCGGTGTCGTGCAGCGGCCGCCGGGCGCCGACGCCACCAGGGTGGATGAGCACGTCAAGCGGCGGCATGTCGTCGGTGGAGTGGTGCGCGCCGAGGGAGAGACCTTTCGCGCCGGTGACGGGGTCTCCGCCGACGGAGAGGCACGAGACGCTCCAGCCGTCCTCGGGGAACTCCTGGGTCCAGTAGGCGGGGACCTCCACGGCCCGCCGGCGTCCAGTTCCTCCACTCCGTCGAAGAGCAGCAGTCCGATGTGATTCATGCTCCCAGCCTGGCAGCGCGCTTTCGCCTCACCCCGGTCAAAGCGCCGGGATTCCGCGGCCTCGGAGCCTCACGCGGGGGTACGTTCGGCGCATGGTGGTGGGCCGCGAAAGGCAGCTCGAAACCCTCGCGGAGCTGGTGGAGGCGGGCCGTGGCGGAACGGCCGGCGCCGTGCTGCTCCGCGGCGAGCCCGGCGTGGGCAAGTCGCCCCTGCTCGACGAGGTCGTGAACAGCACCCCCAGGCGACCGTGCTGCGAGCGCAGGGCGTCGAGGTGGAGACCCCGCAGGCGGCCCCGGTCCGTGAGCGGCGCTGCCGGCCGACGTACGATCCCCGCTTAGGAAGGCACGAGGACGAGGTCTCGTCTCTCCAGGCGTGCTGCCCACGGGCTGCCCTACCTCCCACTCCTAGCCGCGCGGGACCGCGATGCAAGCAGGCGCAGAATGCCTCCCAAGAGCCGGCGGGACTCGCAGGCGATCAGCAATCAGCGTGCGTCAGGCCGGGATGTTCCCTCTAGGAAGGCCGCAGTGTCGTTCTGGAAGGTCTCTATCAACTGACCGCGTCCATCGCGCAGAGTGTGACCGACTGTGGGGATTCCACGGCGGCACAGGTCTCAGGTCGAGTGCGGTGACATCCTCTCCGTACCGCAGCCATTGGTCCACGATCAGCCACGAGCTGAGGACCGACTCCCCCAACCCAGCTCGGTCGAGGCGGTCATCACTGGGACTCAGCGTCCAGGCCAGCGGGCGGAAGTAGATTTCGGAAAAGATGTTGTAGTGCTGCCGGCACAGACCTCGCAACCACATTCCCCGGGTCTTGGGCGACCAGTGGTGCGCGCCTCGTTGTACACGCGTACCGTCGCGCTGGTCACGTTGCCCGTGTCCCGGCAGCAAGCAATTGTCAAATCCTGGGGATCTGGTCCGCGCGGCCGGACGTCTGTCTCACAGGGTGGTGTTCGCCTGCCGCATGGCGGATGAGCTGCTAACTTCCGCGTCATGGCGAACCAGAGCGACGGCACAGATCTCCGAAGCCGGGTGGCCGATGCCGACAGCGGTGTCCTGTTGTTCGGCATCACGCCGCCCCGCCTGAGCAACACTCCCGAGCGGATCCGGGAGATCACCGCAGCCACCCTGGCACGGTTGGAGTCCCTCGATGTCGACGGTCTGGCGCTGTACGACATCGACGATGAGAGCGACCGTAATCCGGCGCAGCGGCCGTTTCCGTACCTGCCGACCATCGACCCTGCCGTGTACCACGCGGACTATCTCGGCAAGTGGAACCGCCCGGTGGTCGTCTACCGGTGCGTCGGCAAGTACTCCCAGACGGAGCTGCGGACCTGGCTGCAGACGGCCGACGCCGACCGGCTGCTCGGCGTCTTCGTCGGCGCGTCCTCGAAGGGGAAGGCGGTGCGGACCGGCCTGTCCGAGGCGCAGGACCTGCGCCGCGATGTCCGCCCAGACCTACTGCTCGGTGGCGTGGCCATCACCGAACGCCCCGAGGAGCATCTGCGGCTCGTCGCCAAGCAGGTGGCCGGATGCGCGTACTTCATCTCGCAGGTCATCTACAGCGCCGACGCGGCGAAAAGCATGGTCTCCGACTACTACTACGCCTGCCGCGAGAGGGACCTCGAACCGAGGCCCGTCCTGTTCACGCTCTCGGTGTGCGGCTCGGTGAAGACGCTGGAGTTTCTCCAATGGCTCGGCGTCGACGTCCCGCGCTGGCTGGAGAACTCCCTGCGCCATGCGGACGACACCCTGGCCGAGTCATACCAGCACTGCTTGGCGAACGCCCGGGACCTGATCGCCTTCTGCCGCAAGCTCGGCATGCCGTTCGGCTTCCTCGTGGAGAGCGTGTCCATCCGCAAGGTCGAGATCGACGCCTCGGTCGCCCTGGCCCACGAGCTCAGCAGGCTGCTCGGACGAGGTACACCCTCGGGGTGAAGCCGGGCAGCGAACGTGCGGAGGGCGACCAGGTGCGGCGCATTGACCGCGTGCCAGCGTTCCTGGGCGGACTCGATCAGCTTGAACGTCATGGTCAGAGCGGCCGACCGCGACCCGGCGCCGCGGGTGACCTTGGTGCCAGCCGCAGCAGGAGCGACTGACCGTGCTGGGTGTCAACCCATTAGAGCTCCCGTTGAGCGGTGACCGGACGCGCGCTCCCGGGGACTGGACATCAAAGGGGCAGAGCCGTGCAATGTGACGCGCGTGTCCCACAGGTCGCGTGCGTCTTCCGTACGGAAGACGCACGTATGCCGTACGAAAGACGCACGTAGCGTGTAAGCGGTGCTCACGCCAGCTCGAAACCGGGCAGCGGTGCCGCTCGGCCTCGTGATCAGGCTTCGTCGCCCGAGTCGTCAGCCTGCGGTTCAGCGGCTTTCGGCGCCTGCTCGCCCTCGGCAGCCGCCCTCTCGCGCTTCTCTCCGAGCCGCTGCTGCTCCTCCTCGAGATGCTTGCGAAGCTCCTCCGGCTTGTCCCCGACCTGTTCCATGGCACACTCCAACCGCCTGGGCCCGTGTCGTCCCCACCAGGGTCGGGGAAAACCCGGGGTGCCGCAAAACGGATCTGCGCAGCACTCAGCCACGTCGCCGACGACCGCACCACCGACCCCCGGCATGCGCCAAGCACTGCGTAGCAGCACAGCCGACTGAAGCGGTCGGCGTTTCGAGGAGAGCACGGGCTGCAGGCCGTTCGTCAGGTCCCGCAGGGTGCACAGCAACGTGCAGGAGACCCCCTTGTCCGCGATCTGACGGCGGCCGGACGCGGGCGTGGTCAAGACATCCCAGAGGGACAAGAAGCCAAGAGCGACCGCGAGTCTTGATCGCTACGGAAGCCACTGATTGGCTGGCCGACATGGATGACCTGGGACCCGTTGCGTGGCCGCCTGCACCGATCGAGACCGAGAGGCTCGTGCTGCGGGGGCCCGAGGCCAAAGACCGTGCGGCGTTCATCGAGCTGCACGCCTCACCGAAGGTGCACACCTACCTAGGCGGCCCCCGCCCGCGTGACGAGCTTGAGCGCGAGATGCCCGAGGTGCCCGGGGGGCGCCCCGGAAGTTTTGTCGTCGATCTCGGCGGGGCGATGATCGGCCAGATCCTGCTCAGGAGAGCAACGGAGCACCTTTGCCCCTCTGCCGTGGGGAAGGTCGATCTTGGCTACCTGTTCCTGCCGCGGGCGTGGGGCTACGGGTATGCCGCCGAAGCGTGCGCGGCGGCACTGGGCTGGGTCGAAGACGTCCTTCCGGGTGAGCCGGTGGTGCTCGCCACCCAAACCGCCAACGCCCGTTCGATGCGCCTCGCGGCAAAGCTGGGATTCACCGAAGTAGAGCGGTTCCGGGCCTGGGACGCCGAACAGTGGCTCGGTCTGAGGATCCCGGTCACGCCCGCCGCTTGAGTTCGCGCTTCGGCTGATGGATCTGTCGCAACACCGTTGTCTCGTTGACGAAGTCGGCCGAGCAATGCTCAAGATCTGTGGATCGGCCTCGGCAGGGTGCTTCGCGAAACGCGGAGGGCATACCTTCCCGAGTGATCGATTGATGGTCACCGAGTAGACCCGCGTTGCACTGCGGGTTGGAAGGTACGCCTGTGCTCAGCGTAGTCAACAACGGCGGAACCACCGAGACCGGATCCCTGATGGACGGCATCGTCCGCGAGGGTGCCCGGCGGATGCTCGCCGCGGCTCTGGAGGCCGAAGTCGACCAGTACATAGCCGAGTTGGCCGGTGAGCAGGACGAGGCCAACCGCCGTCTGGTGGTCCGTAACGGCCATCATCGTGAATGGACGGTGACCACCGCCGCCGGGCCGGTCACGGTGAAGGCGCCCCGCGTGAACGACAAACGCGCCGATGTGGAGACCGGTGAGCGCAAGCGGGTTCTCGTCGAAGATCCTCGCGCCGTGGTGCCGCAAGCCCCCGAAGATCAGCGAGGTCCTGCCCCTGCTCTACCTCCACGGGCTGTCCTCCGGGGACTTCGTGCCCGCGATGGAGCAGTTCCTGGGCTCCTCGGCCGGCCTCTCGCCGACACGGTGACCCGGCTGACGAAGCAGTGGACCGACGACCACACCGCCTTCCAGGCACGCGACCTGTCGGATTCCGACTCCGTCTACATGTGGGCCGACGGCGTCCACCCCAAGGTCCGCCTCGGCCAGGCCCACTCCTGCGTCCTGGTCCTCATAGGCATGCGCCCCGACGGTCGCAAGGAACTCATCGCGCTGGCCGAGGGGCTGCGCGAATCGACTGAGTCATGGGCGGATCTGCTGCGTGACTGCCGCCGACGCGGCATGCGCGATCCCGAACTCGTGGTCGGTGACGGCGCGATGGGCCTGTGGAGGGCCTCGCAGAGGTGTTTCCGCAGGCAAGGCACCAGAGGTGCTGGGTTCACCTGAGAACCGCGATCACGCCGAGAAGGCAACCAAGCACTACGAGCGCGCCTACGGAGTGAAGTGGCCGAAGGCGACCAAGAAGGTCACCGACGAGGCCGTCCAACTCCTTGCGTTCTACGACTTCCCCGCCGAGCACTGGGCGCACGTGCGCACGACACATCCCATCGAGAGCACTTTCAGCACCGTGAAGTTGAGGACCAAGGCCACCCCGCGGGGCAGGCAGCCCGGCCCCGGCGATGGTGTTCAGGCTCGTCGAGTCCGCCCAGACCCGTTGGCGCGCGATCACCGCACCCCACCTTGTTGCCCTCGTCCGCAACGGTGCCCGGTTCGAGAAGGGCGTCCTCGGTGAGTGCGAGGAGGCGAACGCGGCATGACCGGCCTGGGGACTTCTACCGTTCACCAGCGGGGAGCTCTGTTGTCCGCCACCCGGGGGACCCAGCTGTCCCTTGGCAGTTGAGGACGGCGAACCGCCACGACCCGTCGGCCGACTGGCGGGCGACGGCCGTCGTCGTTCCGGTCGGCGAGATCCGGGTGCCGTCCGGCAACGTCGCCTCGAGGTTCCAATCGACGATGATCAGGGCCGTGTCGCCCCCGATCTGGGTGAACTTGGGCTTGTTGGTCAGACGCGCCTGAGCCGCGATCGAGTTGACCGTCTCAGCGCGCAGCGCCTCCCGGTCGGTGAGAACTTCGCCGGCGAACGTGCGCATCGTCGCGTCCTGGTGGAACAGCGCGAGGACGGCGTCGGCGTCCCCGGCGTTGAGCGCGTCCGCGTAAGCGAAAGGGAGGCGGGCCGGGTCGACGATCCGGGAGTCGACGGGTTCCTGGCTGTTCATGGCTGACTCACTCCTCGTGTGGGTTCGATCCGGACTCCCCGGAGCCGACGCGACCACCTCTCAGCCGGCCGGGTCGACCGGGCGCACCGGCACGACCCAATCGCCGACCGAGGCCACCAGTGCTCCGGCCCGAGGTACCTCGGGCCGGACAATATCCCGCGCTCCGGATACAACCGTCGCCACCCCCTGCCCTCGCCACCGCAGGACGCCGCTGCGGCGCCAGGCCCGAACCACATCAGGAGATCCCGCATCTGTCCGACCAGCCAGCCCGGCGGTCCATGACCGAATCAGTCGACAGGTATTGACCATTGCTCAGTCGGCCGGGTCCGCGAATCATGCAGGTGCTGGAAGGAGTGGCGCGGAGGCGCGCTGCCTGTCGAACGGCTACCGGGTCAGGAGACAGTGGTGGAGCTGTCCGAGGAAGCGGTTGAGCAGGTGGCGCTGGGCAGCGTTGAGGGCTGAGAAGGCCCAGAGGAAGCCGGCATGCATGAGCCGGTTGTTCTTGACCAAGCGGCGGCCGACGCAGTGCTTCTCGCCGGAGGCGCGGGTGATGGGGCCCGAGCCAGGCGTATGGCTTCAGGGCTCTGCATTGTGCTCGATGGGCCTGCCCAGCACGATCGCCCGCCGCGCCTGCGCGGGGTCTTGCCCTCCGCCCAGAGCTCACGCTCGATCCGGTCGGCGTCCGGGGTGCCGACCTTCGCCCAGAGGCAGTGCCGCCCCGCGTCGGGCCGTCAGGCCGACCGCGGCCAGGCCCCGGCCCGTCCAGACCCCGACCGAGACACCGACTTCGTGCCGCAGCCGATGCCCGCGCCGCACTCGATACCGCCCTCAGGCGCCGCCCGCTGCGTCGACCTCGTCTCCGCGCTCATCCGTCGTATCGACCACCGCACCAATGGTTTCCCAATGGCGAAGTCAAGCTGTGTCGAGCGACGAGATTCTGTGATCAGTCGAACCAGACGACGAGTCGCACGTGTTCTGGCCCATGCAGCTCGGCAAGCGTCCGCATCACGTCCCAGACCGGTGCCCAATGGGTTCCCGGCCCGGCGACCGCGCCGCGGCTGCGCATGCCGGACCGATCGGTCTCGTCCCAGTTGGCAGCTGCCAACTCGGCCCAGTTGATCCACGTTGTTCCCTGTGCGTCCTGTGGCCCGCCCCAAGCGTGGAACGCGGCCCGCAGCGCGTCCGATGCGTCGTCCGGCAGGCCACGGTCTTCGGTCAACGGCTGGAACCCGAAGGAGTTGCGAACGCCGAAGAGACATGCGAGGGCGTCATAGGCGTTACCGGTGTTGAGGAGGAAGAGGTCGATGGCGGCGTGCCAAACCGCGTCCTCGTCATCCTCTCCCCAGATTCGAGCCAGAGGTCTGCACTCGATCATCCCGCTCACGTCGGTGGACATGTCTGCAGTCTGCCGAAAACGGACAAGGCCCGTCGCCTCGATTTCGATGCAGAACCTGCCGGTGGGCTGGGACGGGATGACTTCGGTGAGGCGCCGGTCCAGAATCAGGGCCCAGCACGTTGATTCTGCCGCGGCGAGGGCGATCACGGCCTGGGTATGGCGTTTGCCTTCAGCGCGCTTGCGGTCGTACAACGCCCGGGGGTTGGAGCCGTAGCGGACGCTCATCAAGGCGGACATGTAGAAGACTCCGGCGTCGGAGCCATGCCGGCGAATACCGCGAGCGCGTCCGGGCTGATGAAGTTCGCGAGGTCGCTGCAGACCGCAGCAAGAAACTCAGCGCCCAGCAGTCGACCGATGCCGGGCATGTGGGCCAGGACCGCGGCCAGCTCGTGGGCACGGAATCCGGCCTCGAAGAGCTCGTCGATCTCGGCGACCTTCACGTGCAGGGCTTGGACCTCCTGGGCGAGCGTCCGAACGAGCCGGGCGGTCACAGCCTCGACAAGAAGGCAGTGTGCTGCCGCAGCAGCCTCGACGACCTTCTGACGTCACTGCCACCAACTGTTCCGTGCCGTTCACCGACTGTTACCGGCCGTGCCCGTCCACCTAGCGCGTGGCGGCCTACACCGTCAGGTCATCAGCTGGTCCAGTTCGACGCCGATCGCATCCCGCAGCGCATCGTGCTGCGGGCCGAGCCTGAACCGCTCGTCACTCCACCGCTCAGGGGGATACAGCCACACCGGCTTGCCCACCAGCTCGGCCGGCTCCCATGCGAAGCGCGGCCAGACATGGGCATGCAAGAACGGGTCTGTATTGCCGAGGATCTCCAGATTGACCCTGCGGAACTCGGGATCCAGCCGCCGGCAGATCCGCTCAACCGCTTCCCCGAGTCGGTCCATGTCGGACAGAAACGACAGCCGCTTCGACTTGGACAGGTCAGAGAGCCGTTGGACACCCAGCTCGTCCGCGAGGAGAACTGAGTACCCCGGCAGGAACTGAACGTCGCCGATCACCGCGAAGCCGGACTCAAGTCGCCGCAGCACAGTCGGATTCTCGCCGAGCAGAGCGGCCCCGATCCGATCCATCCGCCACTCATCGGTCATGGCCTGAGCCTATCCGTAGGGCGATCAGGGCCTGCCTCCGCTTCCCCCCTGCCCACTCACTTGATGGACCAACCAAACGAGGCGAAGAGCGACCCCGGACAGACACATTCGATCTGCTCCGCGGCCAGGCGCAGCGACCATCAGTTGCCCGTCGGTAGAAATCCGCTGTGTGCAGCTCTTGCGGTCAGGATCACCGCCTCGCGATGGCGGCGCTGGAGGAGCTGCTCGACGAGTAGCCGCAGCAGTCCTTTCCACGGAACGGTACGTGCCCGTTTGTCATTTCGAGGAGCCAAAAATAGGATCAGAGAAGGTAGGCGGGGAGATTTGTCGTGACGGACGCCGACTACGCCGAACGCCTCGTGGCTGGGCGATATCGACTGCTCCGAAGGCTAGGAGCCGGCGGTATGGGTCGCGTCTGGCTGGCGCACGACGAAAAGCTCGACTGTCAGGTGGCCCTCAAGGAGATCGCTCTCCCGCATGGGATGCGCGAGCAGGAGATGCGCTCCCGGATCGCCCGGGCTCGGGTGGAGGCCCGGCATGCGGCTCGGCTTCGCGGCCATCCGCACGTGGCTACCGTGCACGACGTCGTTGACGAAGACGGACTTCCCTGGATCGTCATGGCGTACGTCCCCGGGGCAAGGGACCTCGCCGAGGTGGTCGGTGAGCACGGTCCCCTGCCGTCCGCCGAAGTCGCGCGCATTGGCCTGGCCGTCCTCGATGCGTTGGTGGCCGGCCATCGCGTCGGCATCCTGCACCGAGACGTCAAGCCGGCGAACATCCTGCTGACCCCGCCCGGTCAGGAAGTGACAGGCCTCGGCCGGGGCGGGCAGGTCTTGCTGGCCGACTATGGGATCTCCCTGGAACCGGACTCCGGCGAGACCCGTCTCACTGAGACGTCCGGGCTTGTCGGTACGCCCGGTTTCCTCGCGCCTGAGCGCGCCAGAGGCGTCGCTCCCAGCCCGGCTTCCGACCTCTTCTCACTCGGCGCCAGTTTGTACTTCGCGGCCGAGGGCGAGGGGCCCTTCGATCGCCCCACGCCATACGAAACACTGACAGCGCTGCTCTTCGAGGAAGCCCCCTACCCTCGACACGCCGGCGACATGGGGCCCGTTCTCGTCGGTCTCATGGCAAAGGACCCGGAGCACCGCCTGACAGCGGACGAGACCGAGCGAAAGCTCTGCGTGCTCGCCGCACCACCGGGAGTGGCATCAGGACCCAGCAAGCCGACGGACCCGGCCGCGCAGACGACACCGCTACAGGACGACCCACCGGTACCGCGCTCATGGGAGTCCCTCTCCTTCCCGACGGCCAGCGAGCCGGTCCGAACCACGGAGCCACCGACGCGGCTCTCACGCCACCCACGCCTTTCGATTGCTTCAGCACGGGTCGTGGCAGTCATCGCCGCCGCGCTACTGCTCATCATCGGCGGCATCTGGGCGGGTGTCGGCATGCTCAAGGCGCCGAACCACCCCGCCGCGACCGGCAGGAATCTGGTCTACGGAGATACCGTCGGACTGACCCGCGAGCTGAAACCCGGCGACTGCGTCAACGCTTCATGGCACGGCGAGCGCCTCGCAAGCCCACCGCGGCTGCACATTGTGGACTGCAACTCCTATCCGGACGGACAGGTTCTGGACGTGGACGCGACCACCTCGCTGGGTGATGCGAAATCCAACGGTCAGGGCATTTGCCGGGGCCTGCTGCGCGACACATTGCGCAGGATGGTCGACGTTGAGTCCTTCGCACTGATACCTGGCAAGGAGGGCTGGGCTCATGGTGTGCGGAACACCGCCTGCCTGCTCTTCGGCAGAACCGTCAGCCTTTACGGTCCTGTACGGAACTACAGGCACTACGGTGACCAGATCTTCGTCGAGAACAGCTCGATCGGCGACTGCTACAACACGAGAAAGTTGGAGGAACACAATTACGCGTTCTTGCTCACCAGCTGCGGAAAGCCGCACGAAATGCAAGGGGTCGGCTATCTCAAAGCACCTTCGACCATGCGATTCGACGCTTGGGATGCCATCGGTGACCTTTGTGTCAAGCAGTACGGTTCCTACCGGAACGCCTCCAGAGACGTGAGCGGTTGGAATCATGCAGAGGACACTTGGCGGAAGGGCTTCCGATACGTAATGTGCCTGGTGACCTCGCGTCAACAAGGAAAGAAGCTGCCTCCCGGATCATTCGTGTTCACCCACTGAAGCAGAAACCTAGGCCCCTCACGCCAAGTAACGAACGGGAATAGAAGCAAGACGGAGCAGTAATCTGCGCGGCGTAAGAAATGAGGACCTGCAATCGGCAACCAGTCGGCAGACTCGATGCTGGGGTACATCGTCGCCACCGGCATCGTTTGCACGCCGTCAATGTGCCGAACGCCAGCTCTCTGCCGCACCCCGTCCGCTCCTTCGGCCCGCCACCGCCCTCTGAAACTCGACCACACAGCGATGCCGCGCGCCGCTCGCGAGGCCGGAAGGCCGAACGCGCCCTCGGGCAGGCGACCGACGTCGCTTTGTGGAGTCAACCCACCAGGCCAAACTTCGGCCTGGTGGGTTGAGGGTGTACTGGTGCGATGGCACTCGAAGCTGTTATGGGCCTATGCAGCAGCACCTGTGGCAACGGATTGATTTCCGTCACCCGTTAGTTGCATGCCACTGATCCATCCACTTCTGGAGGGTATTGGGCAGCTGGCCAGCGGCACAGGCCGCGAACGGGAGAGCACCATTGAAACTTCCGTCGTAGGGGCAGGGATCTGCCTCCGACTGGTTGTTGCTTGCCTGGCTTTGATCACCGCCGAGCTTCATGAACGGGACCTGGCCAGCCTCGTTGCCTTGGCCGTTCCTCACCTGATCGCCGCCTCGGCCAACATCCTGGGCCGCAGCGGGCGTCTGCACGGATGCCCGAGGAGTCGCTGTAGCGGCAGTCGCTCCGACTGAAACAGCAAGCGTCGCAGCTATGCACGATGCGCCGATAAGCCTGGAAACGTTCCACCGGACGTTGGTATTCGTTTTTGTAGACATGTTGATCCCCTTTCCTGGTATTCGAGTTCTTCTACTCCTGCCACTCACCATGCCCCCTAGCAGCATGGCTGGAAATATACGACTTTCCGTGTCTTGACTTTTGCTCCGAAAGTGGGACCATTCGCGCGATGGTGTCGCGCGGGTGCGAACGGGGCAGGGGCCGATACAGTCACGGACCACGGCCGAGATCGGGCTCAAGTACCGTCGCGGAGACGGGTCCCGTGCCTGACCTTGGGTGGGAAGACTGGACAGCCGCGAGGTGAATCCGAACCGCCTGCCGACGACACGTCCTCCGGGCCACTGCTTCAGGGACCACCTGGTCGACTACGCCGCCGCTCTCCCCGACCGCGCAGCATCCCCGTCGAGGAATCGCCCGGTGTCCCGTCGCAGCGCCGCAAGCAACCGCGGCATCGGGCAGCCTCGTACGCATCATCAGCCTTGCTCCGGGTGACGACGAGGCGGCGGGGCGCGCTCCGGGAGGGGAGGCGAGGCCGGCGGATGACAAGACCGCCGGCCGGGCCCTCAGCGAGCCGCACGACCGTTACATCGACAGCGAGGTGGAAGAGCCTCCGTCCGAGCGCATCGCGGCCTACGTGGCCGCGCTGCTTCAGCGGTGGTGCGACCTCACCGAGGACGAGGACACCTCGCCCTGGTCAACCGGCCCGTTGATCGGCGAGGCCAGGGGGCCGCTGATCTACTTGCCCATGCGGTGAACCATGGCTGAGGAGGCGTCGGCCTACGCGGCGGCCGTCGCGGAGTCCATGGGTCTGATCTGCTTCGACGTGCAGCAGAACCGGCTCAGGCCGTGAGAAGGCTGCCCAAGCGGCGGTAGCCGATGAGGGCTGCTGCTATGCCGACGAAGGCGAGAAAGTGCTCGGCCTTCCGTTCATGGCGGCGATGGAGCCTTCGGCAGCCGGCCAACCAGGACACGGTTTTCTCGACTACTCACCGATGTCGTCCCAGCCGCTGCGAGGACTCGACACCCTTGCGGGCAATGCAATGGCGGATGCCCCGTCGGCGGAGCCATCGGCGCAGGTGGTCGTAGTCGTAGCCTTCGTCGGCGTGCCGCTTCGCTGGCCGTCGGCGCCGGGGACCGCGGCGGGAGCGGATGTGCGGGATGCCGCGCACGAGCGGCTTCAGGCCCTGACTGTCGTGCATGTTCGCGCCGGAGATGCGCGGCGACAGTGGCAACCCGTTCCGGTCGGTGATCAGGTGGATCTTCGATCCCAGTTTGCCGCGGTCAGTCGGATTCGGTCCGGTCAGTGGCCCCTTTTTTGCGGCCCGCAGGCTGACGGAGTCATTCGCGCACCGCGACCAGTCCAACTCGCCTCGCGCTCCGAGTTCGTCGAGGATCACGCGGTAGAGCCGGGCCCAGACCCGGCCCCGGCTCCATTGAGCGAACCGAGCGGTAGACCGTCTGCCAGCTCGGGCCGAACACCGGTGGCAGCTGCCGCCAGGTGCAGCCCGACGTCGCCACGCAGATGATCGCGGCCAGCGACTCCCGATCACCTGCTCGACGTCGGCCACCGCCCTGCGGACGTATCACTTTCGTCGCGGTACCACTCGCCGGAACACCACCCACAACTCGTCCGGCACCAGACGCTCAACCCAATCCGTTATGCACGGCTCAACGAACGATCAGGCCATGAGAAACGACGTCTAAGGAAGGCCTCCTGAAGACCGCACCTTATTGACGTGACGTACTTGAAGTGCGGTCTGGAGGACGTCATGTGGCACGGCGAAGTGGGATGACGACGTTTTAGCCCATGCGCTTGCGGTCGAGCCGGTAGTCCCTGATGTGGCGGAGCCTCTCATTGTCCTCGAGCCAGCCGGCTTCGGGACCTGCTTCCGGGTGCGGGAAAAGACGGGAGGGGCCATGCCTACGAGCTTGGCCAAGTTGGCAGCGGTCTAGAGGACGGCGCCGGAACGGTCGGTAGGGTGGAGGGCTGCTCGGTGAGCGCACCTCGGGGAAGCGTTGGCGCGCGCCGTGGATTTCCTACCGTTCCGTCGCCGGGTCCTGGTCTGCGAACACCAGGGATCTCCAAATCCTTCGGCAAGCGCCTGCGGAACACCCTCGGCCGGGAGGCCGCCGGTCATGACCGCATGGCTGCTGGAAAAATCCCGACGTCTACGAGGTCCGGTCACAGTCACCGATGCCCATGCACGAGCCTGACACACGCTCATCGCCGGCCATGCGGTCACGGGCACGCCTTCGATGACCGGTTTCTCCCCCAAGCGGTCGTAGCGTTCCGTCGGGGCATGTGCGACACGCTTCAGTGTGTCGCACCCTCGCTCAGCCGAAGGTCGGTGACGGTGTCGGCGGCGGCGCGCAGCAGTGCGCGCACACCGTGCGCAACGGTGGCCACCGGCAGTGAGGGTTCTCTGCGGTCGGTCACCTGATCCGGTGCCCAGGGCACATGGACGAACCCGCCCCGCACAGCGGGGCGTTCGGTGGCGATGAGATGGGCGAGCCCGTAGGCGGTGTAGTTGCAGACAAAGGTGCCCGCGGTGTGGGAGACGGATGCCGGGACGCCTGCTGCACGTATCGCTGCCGTGCAGGCCTTCACGGGCAGAGTGGAGAAGTATGCGGCGGGTCCGCCCTCGACGACGGGTTCGTCGACGGGCTGATGGCCGATGTTGTCGGGGATGCGTGCGTCGGCGAGGTTGATCGCAAGCCGTTCCACGGTGATGTCCGGGCGGCCCCCGGCCTGGCCCAGGCAGACCACCAGGTCGGGCTCGGTCCTCTCGATCGCACTGCGCAGCGCGGTGAGTACCGTCCCGAAGGCGCAGGGGAGTTGGACGGTGCTCACCGCGAGCCCGTCGGGTGGGGCGGCCGCCACGGCGGCGGCTACCTCCCAGGAGGGGTTCACATGGCTGCCGCCGAAGGGCTCAAAGCCGGTGAGAAGCACGTGCGAGGTCATCCAAGCCCTTCCAGGTGCGTTGCGGGTGAGGCGGGCGCTGTACGGCCGGGGCAGAGATCAGAACGCGAAGAGCGCCATGATCAGGATGTTGCAGACGAGGAGTGCGCCGGCGGTGGGCAGTTGCGCCTTGATGGGGCCGTACTGGTCCCGCAGTTCCAGTAGTGAGGCGGGGACGAGGTTGAAGTTCGCCGCCATGGGGGTGACCAGGGTGCCGCAGAATCCCGCGAGCATACCGACGGCAAGGACGGCGGCCTCGTTGCCGTGCATCTGCTGGATGAGGACCGGCCAGCCGACGGCGGCTGTCATGACGGGGAACGCCGCGAAGGCGTTGCCCATGACGATCGTGAACAGAGCCATGCCCACGCAGTAAGCGATGACGGCGAGGTACTTCTGGCCGTCCGGCAGGATGGTATGGGTGATCCGCCCGACCTGTTCGCCGACTCCGGCCGTCTGGAAGATCGAGCCGAGTACGGCGAGCAGTTGGGGCAGCAGTAGTGCGTAGCCCATGGCTTCCAGCAGGGAGCGTCCGGAGTGCAGCGGGCGGGAGATCGACTTTTCGCGGGTGATGAGCAGTCCGACACCGAGGGCGACGACACACCCGATACCGAGGCCGAGCAGGGTCTCTTTGCCTGTCTCAAGCAGGCCCGTGTTCTTCAGGACGGTGGAGCACAGCAGGGCGACGGCAGAAATGGTGAGGGCGGGGACGAAGAGCCGGTTGCCGAGACGGGCGGCTGACGCCGTGCGTTGCGAAGCGGAGGCGGTCTGTGCGGTGCCCTTGCCGATGAGGTTGAAGCCCGCCAGCACGATGAGGGCCAGCACGGCGACGCCGAGCGGCTCGGCCGGCAGGGTCCAGCTCGCCGACCCGGGAGCCGCGGCGTTGAGCTGGGCGTTGGCGACGCCGGTGCCGTAGGGGAAGCACAGGCCCAGTAGTCCCCAGAACGCAGCCGAGGTCCATCTGCGCGGGTTGCTGCGGTCCGCAGCCATCTGGCAGGCCATGACGACGAAGACGAGACCGATCAGCCAGAACAACCATTCGACCTTGATCACTTGGCGGTCTCCTTCGGTGCGGTGGTGCGGTGCTTGTCGGCGGCGAGCGCCGTCTCGCGCTCCAGTTGGCCGTCCAGCCGCAGCAGGCGGAAGCCGTGTACGAAGAAGGCGCAGACAGCGGTGGGTATCGCCCACAGGGCGAGGTCGGTGGGTTCCAGGCTCTGGTGGTAGGTGGTGTTCACGAAGCCGGTGATCAGCAGGATGGAGCCGATGGCGATGAAGCAGTCCTCTCCGAAGAACAGACCGACGGTGTCCGCGCTGGCGGCGTAGGAGCGCACCTTCTCCCGCATGCGCTCGCGTAGTTCTGCGCGGTCCTGGGCGCCGAGGGTGGCGGGCAGTGCCCGCTGCGCCGAGCGTTCCGCTGCGGCCTCGGCCATCGGGGCGACGAGCGGCCGCACCGTCTGGGCGGGGCCCCCGACCGCCGTGAGTCCGGTGGCCGCAGTGAGCTGGCGTATCAGCAGGTAGACAGCAAGGAACCGCCCGGCGCTGAGCTTGGCGAGCCTGCCGATGAGGGCAGCGGCCTGCTCACGCAGTCCATGACGCTCCAGCAGACCGATCACGGGCAGCACGATGACGAAGACGGTGACGGAACGGCTGGAGGCAAAGCCGTTGCCGAAGGCGGCGAGCAGTTGTTGCGGGCTGAGGCCGCCGAGCAGGGCGGTGAGCACTCCTGCGGCGCCCACGACGAGGACAGGGTTGCGCCGGGTGGCGAAGCCGAGGACGACCACGAGCACGCCAAGGAGAACGATCATGCATGGACCTTCTTCCGAGTACGGGCCACCAGGCCCGTCCGGGGGGTGGGTTGGCGAGACACTAGAGGATCGTTCAACGATCCAACAAGACGTCGTCGTCACTCTTTACAGAGGCCGCACGTGGGCGGAGGGCTTGGCTCCGAACTGGAGCAGAGTTTCAAGGCCGGCACGCATACGGCGCGGCTTGTGAACGAGCGGGTGCCGGCGTGCACGTGAACGTGCCCGCTCATGTACGGGTGAACGTGCCCAGTTGCCGACGTAGCCGGGATCGTTCGGGGCAGTCAGCCGCGGGCCCGACCGGGCTGAATGACGGCGGCCGACCGTGGTGCTGGATCCGCAACGGTGGATGCAGCTTCGACGCTTTTGCGGGCTGTCCGAGTCCGGAGCTATCAGCCTGTAGGAGATCGCAGGCGAAACAGGACTCAACCGCCGCACGGTTCGCACGTACCTGTCCCCGGGGGCTCCACCGCACCGCCCCAGCGGGCTGCGGCTCGCCGCGGCCGCCGGTGCGCGGCTCCACCGGCACCTACCAGCGGATGAAGCTCTGCATACAGCAGGCCGCCCCCGTATCGATCAGGAACCGGGCATCAGCCGGACGACCAGATCCTCCCCCACGCCGGCATGTCGAAGGTCTACTCGTCCACACGACGCCGTCCTCCGCACGGGATCCGTCATGCCGCTTCACCACACACCAGGACCCGGCCGCCTTCTTCGACTGCCACCGGCAGGCCTTCGCCCACTTCGCCGGGGCCCCGATGACGATCGTCCACGACCGCACCAAGACCGTCGTTCGCCGCCACGTCGCACCAGGCGAGGCGGCACCCCTGCACCCGCAGACGGTTCGGATTCGCCGGACACCACGACTCCCACATCGACGTGCCGGCCGCCTATCGGCCCTCCGGGAAAGGCCGGGTCGAACCTCAGGTCCTGATCATTCACCACCGCGCCCTGCCCGGACGGTCCTCCGTCGCGGTCGAGGAACCCGACGCCGCCCTCAACATGTGGGCGCCTCTGTGCCGGTGCGCGCCTCCTGCGCGGTCAGCGTCCTTGTCCGGACCGCCGACGGCGGGGTCGTTGCGGGATGCGGCGCGAGCGCCGTACGGGGGTCGGATCACCCCCGGCCGGGGCCCACGTTCTCGCCCACTGCGCTTCCCAGGAGCCGTCGTCAGCGGGCATCACGCACTGCGTGGCGCCATTGAACACGGCGTAGCCGTAGGGGTCCCCGCTCTTGCCGGGGGAGCACTCCAAGCGCCCGCGAGCGGCTCCCTGGATGTCTCCGCTGAACCGCAAGTCGGTTCTGACAGGCGGTACGCTCGCGGACTTGCTCGCCTTCGGTCTCGCCTGGCCGGCCGCGTGGTCAGAGTAATTGTCAATTCCGGTGGATTGAGGGAAACGGGTTGGCGCCTTGGATGACCTGCCATCCGGAGGCCGGCGTGCCCGTCATGAGGCGCTGGACGCATTCTCCTCGGAGCGTCACGAAGGCGGTGAGGCCTGTGTCGAGTTTTCTCTCACCGCCCCCATCCGACGTGCCACAAGCCGCGCTGTTTCACCCGGCGGTGCAGGGAGGGGGTTCTGACGTCATTTCTCGTGAACATCCACGGCCTGGCTTTGTCGATGACAAGCGACAGCGCCTGCCGGTGAGTTTCGGCAGCGGTTCCTGCTCCGCGGGCCCGAGTATCTCGGTGGGTTTTGACACCACCTCGGGGCGCGGGAACGGCCGTGGGGGAGCTCGTTGGACGGGCACGGGCCGATGGGTCGTATCGCGCTCGGCGAAAGCCGTCGAACAGGAGCAGTGACACCAGTACGTTCGAACGTCCCAGGTCATCTTTTCACCGGCGCGGAGGACCAGTGCTCAAAGACATGACTGCCGTCGTCACGGGTGGATCCCGAGGGATCGGCCGGGCGATTGTTGAACGCTTGTGCCGCGACGGAGCGGACGTGGTCTTCAACTACGCCACCAGCGAGGAAGCCGCAGCCGACGTCGTCCGCGCCGTTGAGGCGGACGGCGGCAAGGTCCGGGCAATACGCCTGGACCTGAAGGAGCCGGATGCGCCAGAGCGGCTGATGGAAGCCGCCGAGGCGCATCTTGGCAGCCTGAACATCCTGGTGAACAACGCCGCAATGTCCTTCAGCCCGGCCCCGATCGCCAAAACCGAAGCGGAGGTGTTCGACAGCGTGATGGCAGTCAACACCAGGTCCGTCTTCTTGACGATGCGTTATGCAGCCCGGCAGATGCGCGACGGCGGGCGGATCGTGAACATCTCCACCATGAACACAGTGCGGCCCGCACCAGGCATCGGGCCATACGCTGCCAGCAAGGGCGCGATCGAGCAGCTGACCGCAGTCGCTGCCCGGGAGCTCGGGCAACGCGGCATCACGGTCAACACCGTCTCTCCCGGCGCGACCGACACGGAGCTGCTCCGTGGAACCAATCCCCCACAAGCCCTCCAAGCGGTCATCGGCATGACACCGCTTGGCCGACTGGGTCAACCGTCCGACGTGGCCGATGTCGTCGCATTCCTCGTGGGTCCGGACGGCGGGTGGATCACAGGCCAGAACCTGCGAGTGACGGGCGGACTGGCTTGAGCCCAACCTGCGACCCCGGTGTCGGCATGAAGCGACTTCATGCCACCGGGACCTGCGGAAAGAGGCGTAACACAGCTTCCGTTCAGCGACTTCGACCCTGCCCCGGGTCTGGGCAAGGCGGTAGGAGTCGGTGCCGGTCTCGATGACTTTCCCGCCGAAGGTGAGACGGTCGACGATCGCCACACAAAGCCGTGGTGTCCTTGCCCGGACCACCGGTGGCGGGGTCCTGGTGGGATGCGACGCGAGCGCCGTACGGGGGCCGGATCACCTCCGGCGGGGCTCCCCGAGAAGCCGCCCGCAATGCCCGGCCGGCCGGGGGCCGGCACCTGCTCGCCAGTCGCAGCGAGCAGATTCGTGGGGCCGGGCGGTCCGGCCGCGCGGCGCCCCGCACACACCAGGACGGTGGCATTCGGGAGAAGCGCAGGGCACAGCTCGCAGACCTCTTCCACACTCCACACACGCCGCACCACCGGGTCGTGCCGCAGGATCATCACCACCCCGCCCGTACACGTCCGGGCATCGGGAAAGGCACCGCACCACCGGGAGCCGTAGTGCAAGGAGGCATGGGGATCGAGAATGTGCACTTTCGCGTGCGCAGCGGCATGCGCAGCGGCCGAGGCACGCAGCGCGGTGATGTTCTCGCAGCGGGCCGGCATCCGGCAGGCCTCGACGGCGCAGGTGACCGAGGCAACACGGCCGCCGCGACCGTAGGACAGCGGGACGACGCGGACCCGATCACGCACAGACGGGTGGACGGGCAAGGACCCGCCAGACGGCGGCACATCGAGGTGTCCCAGCGCCGCGGCCATCATGACGGAGCCGGGGGCGTCGAGCAGCGGAGAGTGCGCAGCGGGCGGCGCCGTCTGATCAAGGCGTACACCCGTGCGTCCAGGTCGTCCCACACTGCTGCATCGCCCGGGTCGGCGGGGCACGGACTCAGCCCGCGCACACCGCTGATGCCGCAGCGGTCGCCCGGACGCGCGGCGGCACCCAGGGGCGCTGGAAGGCCGCGGACTCCTGAGCGGACGGGTACAAGCGGCCGCGGCGGCGGCCAGGGTGTGGCCACGCTCGACGAGCGAACAGGCCAGGATGCAGTGACGCTCAGCAAGGCAGCCGGCCCAGTGCTCAGGGGTGCCGAGTCCATGAGGGCGTGGGAGCCGGCAACCCAGTCGCCGACCCCGCCGCCGTGGCGGAGCCGACGGGACAGACGGTCGGGCAGGCACTCACGGAAGCGGCGTTCGGCGTAGGTCTTGGCATATACCTTTCGCAGACGGCGTCGGCGCGGGCCAGCGCGGCACGCGTCCACTGCCGGCGATCGGCCCTCGCGGAACGCCGAGCGGCCAGGGCGCGGCCAATCGCGCCGGCAAGGTGGCGCCGTCCCAGCCGTGGCCGGGTCCGACCTGCGGCTAGGCGGCCAGCAGAAGACTGTCGCCAAGTCTGATCTCGAAGGTGGTCGTGGGACGTCGACACGGATCAGGAAGGCGCAAGGGGCAGCAGATTATGGCCCTCGCAGTGCGGACGGGGCGCACTACCGCAGCGTGCTTCCGGCATCAGCGGGAGGCACCAGTGGGCGTCGGTTGAAGCTCGCGCGATAGGCCGTAGGAGTGAGTCCGACCCGGCCGACCATGTGCTTGCGGAGGGAGTCCGCGCTGCCCAGACCGCTTTTCCTGGCTACCTGATCCATGGGTAGCTCGGTGGTCTCCAGGAGCTCTCTGGCCCGGTCGAGGCGCCGGTGCAGCAGCCATTGGAGCGGGCTCAGTCCAGTCTCTGCGTGGAAGCGCCGGGTGAGGGTGCGCACGCTCGTCTTGGCGTGATTGGCCAAGTCGGTCAGGGTGAGCGGGCGATCAAGATGTTCGAGCGCCCAGACGCGAGTGGAGGCGAGTGAAGTGCCGCGCTCGGGCGGCAGTGGGGTCTCGATGAACTGGGACTGGCCGCCCGGCCGTACGGGAGGGACGACCGCGAGCCGCGCGGCTGCGTTGGCGGCCGACGCGCCGTAGTCGAGCCTGACCAGATGCAGGCACAGGTCGATGGCGGCCGCGGCGCCCGCCGAGGTGAAGATGCCACCGTCCTCTACGAAGAGGAGGTCGGGCTGTACATCGATGGACGGAAACCGGGTGGCGAGGTCGTCGGCCAGTCCCCAGTGGGTGGTGGCGCGGAGCCCGTCGAGCAGGCCGGCCTGGGCCAATACGAACGCACCCGTACACAGGGAGGCGATTCGTGCGCCGGTGGCTGCGGCTTTCCGTAGACCGTCAAGGACCTCCGCGGGAGCCTGCTCGCCGCCGCTGCCGACGGCGATCACCGTGTCGGCACCCTCCATCGCGTCCAGGCCGTCCGGCACCACGATGTCGGGGCCGCCGACGGTCGGCGTCGGGCCGGGCCGCGCCGTACAGACATGCACGTCGTAGTGCTCGACGTTGTTGAACACCATGAGCGGGATCGAGACGTCGAAGCTCAGTACGGGCGGCACGATGACTGCGGCGACGCGATGCATGGCCAGATCCTCCGGATGGTTGGCATTGTGGCCACTATTCCACGGAGCCGTGGAGCGGCACCGTTGTCGGCATGAAATCTCATGTGATCGTGGGTCGTGGGGCCGCTGCGTCGAAGACCGCTCTTCTTCTTGCCGAAGACGGCGAGCGGGTGCGAATGATCAGCCGGACGGGCGGCGGGCCTGACCACCCGCTCATCGACAAGGTCGCAGCGGATGCGACCGACACCGATCGGCTCACCGTGCTGACAGAGGGGGCGGACACACTGTTCACCACCGCCGCGCCGCCGTACCACCTCTGGCCCGAACAGTTCCCGACCTTGTCCGCGTCGCTCCTCAGCACGGCGAGGCGGACCGGGGTCGCCTACGTCATGCTCGGCAACCTTTACGGCTATGGGCCGGTGAGCGGGCCGATCACGCCGGACTTCCCTCTGACGGCGACCGGTCCCAAGGGGCGGACCAGGGCGCGGGTTTGGGAGGAGGCCGCCGCCTCGGGGGTGAAGGTCACCGAGGTGCGGGCCGCCCAGTTCTACGGCGCCGGCGCTGTCTCGGTGTTCAGCCTCATGGTGCAGCGGCAGGTCATGGAAGGCAGGCTGGTCCTGGTGCCGCAAGAACTCGACGTGCCACACAGTTACTCGGCGATCGGCGACACCGCACGCACGCTGGTTGCCGCAAGCCGCAACGAGGAGGCGTACGGCCGTGCCTGGCACGTACCCACCTCGACCCTGTCGGTGCGGGAACTGGCCGGGCGACTCGCCGATCTCGCGGGCGCACCGGAACCCCGGATGGAAGAGATGACCGAACGCGACGTGACCATGCTGGCGTTCACCGAGCCGTTCTGGGCGGAAATGCACGAAGTACTCACCAAGCCCGGCCACCCGTTTGTCATCGACTACTCCGAGACCGAGAAGATCCTCGGCGTGAGCGTCACCCCGGTGAACGACGTGCTCGGGGAAGTGATCTAGGGCGTGCATCGAAGGTGGATCAAGGTACTCGTTCTGGCTCTGGCATGTGTCGTGCGATGCTCGCGTCATGACTGATCAACGCGAGGTTGCCATCGTCCGCTGGCCAAGTCAGGCGCCTTCTGCCCGGGATGGGCTGGCAGATCTGCTGGCGGCCTACCATCTGCAGACGCAGGCCGAGAAGGGTGAGGCCGTCGCCGGTGTGGGTGGGTTGCCGGACCGCTACCGGGTAGAGATCGCGGATCCGCAGGCCGTGTTCGAAGACGATGTCGTGCTGCTGGCGTTGAGCGGGGAAACTGCGGTGGGCTGCCTGGTGGTGACCGCCTCTGTCGACGGACGGTCCGAGGTCAAGAGGCTCTGGACGGACCCGGCGTTCCGGGGGCGGGGCATCGCGTCCCGCCTGGTCAACGCCGCGCTCGTGCATGCTGCGGAAAACGGCGTCAGCGCGGTGCGGCTGTCGGTGTGGAAGTGGCGGGCAGGCGCGATCGCCCTGTACGAGCGCCTCGGATTCACCGCCACCGAGTCGTGGGACGAGCGGGACCAACTGGTCTGCATGGAACGAGCCGTCTGAGTGGCACGGCCATTCATTGATGGCCGCGGACGAGGACGGTCGCCTCGTAGCGGACCGCGAGCTTGTCCTAGCGCGTCGCAACGGCGCGGTGCCCTTTTGAGGCGGTTGATGCCGCACTCCCCTGCATGCCGCGCCTTGTAGTCCTCCGGGTCGAACTTCGGCGGCCGGCCGCCGCGGGAGCCGCGTTTCTTGCGGTTGCGGGCATGGTCGGCCTTGTCTGGGATGGTGCAGCGGATACCGCGCTGTCGCAGGTAGGGGCGGTTATTGCGGGAGGCGTATGCCTGTCGGCGCGGACCCGATCGGGGCGACAGCATGTGCATCACACCGTGGTGGCGGTTGTAAGTGGCCCGCAGCCTGCGCGGACGCCTCACGGACGCCTCACCGGACCCCACGCCTTGACCGTGTCTTTCCCGATCCGGCTGATCCGCTGCAGCTTCCGGCCTTCCTCCATGCTGACCGGACGGACGAACACATTGGGTCGACGTCCCACGACCACCTCCGAGATCAGTTCTCGGAGACAGTGTGCTGCCCAACGACCAGCAGGCAGATTACCCGGCCAAGGCTGCGTGACGAGCCACTGGGTGCACGGCACGGCCAGTTGAGGCGGCGAGGTCGCGGCGGGCCAGCCCGCCCATGGGGCGTCGGTCCAGGGCAGGCAGGGCGATGAAGACGGCGTCTGTAGCCTGGGCGCCAGGCCCGCAGGGACGCTGCC
This sequence comes from Streptomyces sp. NPDC030798, assembly GCF_055572275.1. NCBI lineage: Bacteria > Bacillati > Actinomycetota > Actinomycetes > Kitasatosporales > Streptomycetaceae > Streptomyces > Streptomyces sp. NPDC030798. Next base: position 99,442 of record NZ_JBVIDR010000020.1, read on the forward strand.
ACCGATTCCACAGGCGGCCTTCTCGCGGCCTAGCAACGCCACCCAGGCGCCCCCACAGGAAGATCTCCCAGGCCAGCGCCGCAAGCAGGCTGCGGGCGGGGTGACGATGACCCTCCGGTCGGCGAGCGGAGGTGCCCTCCTTCCCGGCTCGGACGGGCGTCGCGCCAGCCGCACCTCACGGCAGCCGCTTGCTCACCCCGACCCGTGCTCTCCCGCGCGTCGGGTCCTCCATGTCGGCGGGCGCGCGGTGTGGTCGGGGTGGCCGGGCGTACGGCGGTCCTCTTTCATCTGCGCCTCGTACAGGTGGTCGCGGCCCTGTGCCAGCTCCTGGACCGCGCTTGTCTCCAGTTGCTGGAACGGCCGGTAGTAGGTGGCGTTGTATGCCTCGACGATCTGGAACGTCCAGTGTCCGGGGATGACGTTGCGCCCAAGGATCTCCGAGCGGACCTTCTCCGCCCACTCGGGGTGACCGGCCTCGCGCAGCAGCCGGACGGCGTCGTCCAGTTGCAGGTCGGCCGTTCCGGTCAGCTGGTGGAAGTCATACAGGCGGCCTCTGGCCCGCTCGGTCGTCTCCAGTGCCTTGGACAGCGCTCCGAGGGCTTCAACGGTTGCGTCGTCGAGACCATCGGGGCGCCGGTGGCCGAGGTCGGGGCCGCCGGGGGCTCGGTCGTACTCGTTCATGACTGCTCCTTCCCGGGATGGGCCCGCCCCGGCGGGGCGGGAAGTCAGTGCCTGGCGCCCGTGCGGTCGCGGTGAGCCCTCCGCGCCTCGCTCTCGCACAGCCAGGTGAGCCGGGCAAGCATCGCGCTGACGCAACTGGACCGGCCCATCGAAGCCGACGTTGTGCAGCCGGCCACCCGCCCCTGCAGGGGGTACTCGTCCACGAGCACCAAGCAACGCCCGCACCACCGCCGCAGCTCGATCCCGATACGGGCCGTGCCCAGCACCCGGCAAGGGCCTCCAACTCCAGACAGACGCCTCCCGCGCTGGCGGACGACCGTCTCGTTTGGAACAGGTACGCAGCCCAGCCGCACCCCATAACAGATCACAGCATTCGTCTGCGGCCACTGACCACGAACCAAGAGGATCCGGACCGACTCGGATCAGACGTCGAACGGCCACTGTCAGACCTCCAGAATGCCTGGACGAGTTGCCCGTCGACACAGCCGAGTGCCCCCTCACCAGGGATACAACCGGCACTTGCCGCAAAACCACCAGGACCAACACAGTCACACGGGAAGTCCAGGCGCATACCCACGTCAGGACGTCACGCGCCTGCTCCTACGGCGAAGACCCCACAGTTCCAGCCCGTCCCACGCCCGCCCCACGGTTCAGACCACCCGAACCGATCAGCCCAGCCAAGCCATCCCCCACCCACTGATCAAACCGCAGCCATTCAAACTGGATGACCAATACGCCGTCGAAGAGCGGTATGTCGCTGGCCTGCCAGTCCCAAGCACCCACCTCATGGCGTGCGCCTGGACCAGCAGCCCGTGCGGCTTCCCGGACGCATCGCGTTCGATCTGCTGAGGCTCACAGGGACGCACGCGACCAGCCGGCCGTACCAGCGGCGCAGGGCCGCCCTCGAGTCGCCGCCCGCCGGCTGTCCGTCCCGTGGGCACTGTGCCCGTCGACCACCGATGACCGACAACACCGACGACCTCACCACCGTCCAGCGCTGGCCCTCCAGAGCGCTGCACTGGCTGCACACCGCCTACCAGGAGGGCCATGGACAGCCCCCGCGGACGCCGCGATCGACCTCGCCGACCCGAACAGCGGCTACAAGCCGCTCGGGGAAGCCGCGCTCGCCGACATCCAGGGGGCACGCGGCCTGATCGACTCCTGCTGGCAGCAGCTGCGCCAGAGGGCGGCCATCATGGGGAGAAAGGCCGCGTCGTTCGCGGCTTGCTAGGAGGTTGCGGTGGACGCCCCGGACCCTCCCAGCCGACACCACGTGTTGCCCGCCCGGAAGCCGGCGGGCAACGCTTTCCTCGCGTGGCGCCGTCGCCCGGGTCATGGTGGCGCGGAGGCGTCACGGTGGCCTGGGCCTGCCGGACCGGTGCCGGTCCGGTGCCGCGCCCCTGACCCGGACGTACGAACGTCCGTCCCGGCGGGGCGGGAGCTCAGGGGGTGAATTCCTCCTCCAGCTTGTCGATCGCCCCGTCCGCACCGAGGTGGTACTTGAAGACCAGCCCGCTGTTCGGGTGCGCCTCGAGCCAGTCGAGGAACTCCTGCACGCCGATGTGCTGGTTCTCCGTGCTTGCGACGACGGGATTCGTGACGGTGACGTAGGCGGCCTGGTTCATGGGCACAGGGATCTCCTTGCCGACCGTCTCGAACGGGGCGCCGTCGGAGTCCGCGGACGCGCAGCCCCAGGCGCCGTACTTGACGATCAGGTGCAGAGCGCCACCCTCGGGCGTGTAGCGGTAGACCGCCAGCTCGTCCGGCGAGATGGGCATCTTGTGGTCGCATCCGCTGCCACTGCCCGCGGCCCCGGAGGCGGCGGGCTTCGCCGGTGCCGGCGCCTTCGGGGCCGCAGTCTTGGCCGGGGAGGCCGCGGCGCCCCCGGGGGTGGACTTGCCGGCGGGCTCGGCGGCCGCCGTGGGTGAACCCGTCGCCGAGCTGCTGACGGAGGGCTGCGCCGTGGCTGTCTTCGTGCCGGCTGCGGAGCCCGTGGAGTCGCCGTCGCCGTTGCACGCCGCGAGCGTCAGGGCCAGCAGGGCAGCGGCCACACTCGTCGCGGTCGTACGGACAACGGCGCCGGGTCTGCAGTGGTCCTCGGTCGTCCTGGTCATCGTCACGGCTGATCGTCCCTTGTCTGTCAGGCGCACCCTGTGTGCGGGCTGTGTGTCAGTCGCCGGGACGGACGGTTTTCCGGCGGCCGGTGGTTGCACCGGGCGCATTTCGTCGCCTGCTCGTGACCCGAGCTGCGCGCCCGGGCGGCTGTCCCTGCCGACGCAGGGTATCCGCAGGGTCACATGACACGATCAACGGGAAAGGAATCGGCTCGTGACCCTGTCCGAGAGCGAGCGAGTGCAGAACACCGGTCGTGCCGGCCGGGCACGCAAGGGCGAGCGCGTCGGCCGTTTCCTGGGCCGGCACTTATGGCTGCAGGTGATCCTGTCCCTGCTGGCCGCCAGCGCGTTGATCATGTTGTTGTTCCCGGGGCGCTCGTTCGCGTCCGTCCTCGTTCGCACGGCCGCCACCTCCGTGGGGGCGATCGCCGTGCTGGTCGCCCGGCGGCGCAAGGAGAGGCGTGCCGCGGGCGGCTCCGCGGACGATCTGGTGTCCCTGGACCTCAGGCTCCGCCACGGTGAGGTGCCCGAGGCCCCCCAGGAACGCCGAGCCATGCGTGACCTCGTGGCGCAGCGCCTGCACCGCACGCGCCATCGCCGGGCTGCCCTGGTGCTTCTCGGGGTGCTGTTCGGCGGGCTCACCGCGCTCCTGGCGCTGACCGGGGACGCCCGGCAGTCCATCGGCTTCGGGGTGCTCACCGTGGTCTTCGTGGGGTGGATGGCGTACCAGGGACACGTGCAGAACGGGAGGCTGCGGGCGATGTGGGCCGCCCTGGCCGACGACACCCCCGCAGGGCGGGACGGGTAACACCCGGCACGGACGCGGCCAGGGGCGGGTGCGGCCGGGGAGCTCACTGCGTGATCTTCGTTCCTGTCAGGGGGCTGGTCAGGAGAGGGGAACGTCACCGTGACCATGCCCGTGCGCCGCACAGGGGACCGCCGTAGACGGGAGCCGACGTTCGCCACCGCACTGGGCTGCGGATCCACCGGCCCTGGCCGTGTGCATCCTCGGGTTCGCCCTCCGGACAGCGGCCGCCGCGGCCGGGCGGCGCCCCGTCTGCCCGCTCGGTGTGGCCTGGGCGCCGGCGCTTCGTCCCGCGCCAAGGCGGCCCGCGCGAGGACGGCCTGGCCGGCGTCGTCGCGCGGACCAAGAGGCCACGCTCGTCCAGCCCGTCGACTACGACGCACTGGAGGCCGGCCAGCCATCCGAAATCAGTAACCGGCCCGGCCCAGGAACGTTCGATCCAAGGCCGGGCCCACGCAATGCCGGGGTGAGGTGATGGCGCCCCTGAACGCTTTGCTGACGCCGGCAGCCTGATGGCCGGGCAATAGCCCGCGTCAGAGCCTCGAGGTCACCCGTTGGCCCCATCGCCGCAGCCCGGAAACCGTGTGGGCTCCCTGGCAGGCGGCCGTGGAAGCCCGCCTTGCAAAGAGGCCAACCAGTGCGGGATCTCAGGACTCGCTGGTGATCAGACGGACGGCCGGAGCTGAGACCAACTGGGTACGGGACGCGCCGGGGATTCGGACGTTGACGAAGCCGCCCTCGATCGCGAAGTCGACGCCCTCGGCGCGGTCGACGCAGCGGCCGTCGGCGTCGGTGATGGTGTAGCCGGACACGAGCTCGATCGAGCCCTTGCGCCACTCGCGATTCATGCGGACACCTCCGGGAAGTCCAGGTCCGGCTGGGCAAGGTGGTTGAAGTAGTTGGACAGCGTGTTGAGCGCGATGTGGGCGACGATCTCGGCCAGCTCGGCATCGGTCACCCCGGCTCGGCGGGCGTCGGCCAGCGCCGTGTCCTCGACGCGGCCGCCGGTACGCATGACCTCGCGGGCGATCCGCAGCACGGCGTCGGCGTGCGGGTCGGTGTCGTCGGCAGCCTCGCGGGTGCGGACCAGTTCCTCGTCGCTCAGGCCCAGCTTCCGGCCCCGCAGCGTGTGGGCGCTGACGCAGTACGTGCAGTGGTTCTCCTGTGCGGCCAGCAGCGCAAGCTGCTCGCGCAGCCGCGTGGACAGAACGCCGCGGCCGAGATGATCGCGCATGGCCAGGTACCCGGCGAGTGCCGCCGGGCCGTTGGCCAGCGCCGCATACAGGTTGGGTAGCCGGCCGAGCTGGCGGCGGGTGCGGTCGAGAAGCCCCAAGGGGTCGTCGGTGAGCTGTGGCATGCGTGGCATGAGCCCCTCCAGATGGTACCGATCGGTTCCGTCTTCTTGCGGCAAGACGGTACTGATCGGTTCCGTACGCGTCAAGATCGGGATAGCCTGGTCACATGGCCACCCACGCACGCGAACGCCTCCTCGACGCAGCCGAGGATCTCTTCTACGCCGAGGGCATCCGGGCCGTCGGCGTCGAACGCATCCTGGCTGAGTCCGGAGTCGGCCGAGCCTCCTTCTACAGGCATTTCGCCAGCAAGGACGACCTCGTCGTGGCCGTCCTGCAACGACGGGACCAGGCCTGGCGCGCCTGGCTGGCCGAACGCGTGGACGCCTTCGGCGGAGAGCCCCTGGACGTCTTCCGTGCGCTGGCCGAGCGTTTCACCAACGCCGACTTCCGCGGCTGCGCCTTCATCAACACCATGGCCGAGACCGCCGACACCGGCAGCGCGGCGTACCGAGTCGCTGCCGAGCACAAGGAGCGCGTCACCGCGTACGTCGCGGGCCTGCTCGCCAAGAGTGGCCACGAGGATGCCGAGGCACTCGCGCGACGGTTCGTTCTGCTGATGGACGGCGCGATCGTCACCGCGCTGCGGGAACGCACGTCGGCTCCCGCAGCGGAGGCACGCGAGGTTGCGTCAGCCCTGCTCTGCACTGCGGCGTGACCTTGCTCAGGAGGTGACACTCCCACGATGCCGCGGGCCGAGTCCGCAGCATGCAGACGATCGCATGCTCTGACGCGCCATGATGCACCAGTGCTACGTTCCGATCGGGGATCGAACGCAGGTTGCTGGGCACGGGGGCTGGGGTGGCTTTGCTGGAGGCGTTGATCACGACCGTTGCTGGAGCGGCCTCGGCGACCGTAGGAGTGCTGGTGGGGGGGATCGTCACCAGACGGGGCCAGGACCATCAGTGGTCGCGGGATCAGCAGTTGGTGGCTTACCAAGAACTCCTGAGCCACTACGCCAAGTTCACCATGGTGATCAAGCGAGCACACACCGACCATCGCGGCTGGGACTACGACTGGGCCGAGTGGAGCGCCGTCCTGACGCGGGTCAGCTTGATCGCGCCCGCAGAGGTTGCGGGAGAGGTCGACAGCTTTGGGCAGGCGGTCGACCGCTTCCTGGACCGCGTCGCGCGAGACGTCGATCCAGTCCATACGCCACTCGGCGAAGAGGAGTTCCGGGAGGCCGGAGCGGAGGTGGCTCAGGCGCAGGTGCGACTGGTCAATGCGATGCGGCGGTCACTGGGCGGTGGACGGAAGGGGCTGACCTTCTGGATCGGAGGGTCGCACTCCGACCCAGCAAGTGGCGGATCGTTGTAGCGATCACAGCCACTCGTCGATGACGGCGTTGGCGACCGTGGCCTCGTAGCGGACGGCCGGCTTGTCGTACCTCGTGGCCACCGCCCGGTGGCGCTCAAGGCGGTTGATCCCGCACTCGACTGCGTGCCGCCCGCGGTGGTCGGCCTTGTCGAACCTCGGCCGGCGACCGCCGCGAGCGCCCAGCTTCTTGCGGTTGCGGATCTGGTCGGACTTCTCCGGAATCGTGCAGCGGATGCCGCGTCTGCGCAGGTAGCCGCGGTTGGCTCGACCCGTTGGCCGCGTCGGCCCGGACCCGGTGCGGTCGACAGCGCCGCCTGCCGACACCCATGCGTGGTACCCGGATGCCCTCCATGACCGGCTGGAACTGGGGACTGTCATGCCGCCGGCCGGCCGTGACCACGTAGGACAGCGGCTTCTGTCCGTGCTCGGCCGCCAAGTGCGTGCCGTCGCGCTGCCAGCGGCGAAAGCGGCCGTAGACGGTTTCCCACTCGCCGTAGCGTGCAGGGACGTCACGTTAGGGCGCGCCGGTCCGCGTCCGCCAGCGTATGCACGGAAGAGTGATCAGTGCTGCGCGGAGAGGCGGGGCGGTGGTGAGCGGTGGCGGGTTCCGTGCAGGTGCTGATCTCGGAAGTCGTGCTCGTACGGACCCGTGAACGGCGGGGTGCCTTGCATGGAAGCTTCACCGACTTCGACACATGCTGGAAGCCCTGGCATGGCGCTCGCCGGGGATGGTCATGCCAGGGGCCTTCTACCTGCGCATAGCGACGGTCGAAGATCGTGAAGTCTCTCGCGGCAGCAGCCACGGAGCGTCATGGAGTCCCGTAGGTTTCCGCTTCCGCAGCTCGATCGCCGGTTGCCGATAGGTCATGTTCGGTGCGATACGGCTCTGCCCTGCCAGCGGTAGAGACCGCGCAGCAAGGATATCTCGGCGCCGTGATGGATCAGTTCCCTGTTGACGTGCAGGACCCTGTTCTCCATGGGAAACGGCTCGGGACCCACCGCGGGCGGATTCTCCAGGTCGGCGTCCGAGAGCTCGCGGACCCCCGCGTTCCATCTCCCGTACATCTCATCGAGCTGTTTCAGCGCCTCGTCAGCGGTCCCCGCGTAGGCGAATGTCGCGGAGTCGACGTCCTGGCCGCCGAAGTACCATCCGACCCGATAGCCCAGGCAGGAGACGATGATGTGCGCCAGCCGCCAGGCAATCGTGGTCACCGGCGCCGGCACCGGGGCACAGGATGCGGAGTCCATCGTCCACTCCCCCGAACCTGCCGACATCGGCGCGGCAGACGTGCCACGTGGGCGGATGCTCCAGCAGCCGGGCACCGGCTCCCAGAAGTACTCCTCGTCGGTCAGACCCTCCAGCCGCGGCCGCAGGTTCTTGCTCCAGTACCAGTCCAACTGCTCCGCGAGCCGTTCACTTCTTGTCATTTCCGCACACTACAGACAGCGCACTCCTGGCTGCGCCCTCGGTCGGCGAGACGCACCTAGCGGTCGTCAAACTTGCCTGACGATGCCAGCTTTGGATGAGGCAGGACACGCAGCGCGGGGCCCTACCCCCCATCAGTCGCCGTCCGCGGGAACGACCTGGACCGGCTCCTCGTCCCAAAACCTGGTTAGTGGGCGGCTTCAGCACAGGTCACCGGGGCTTGTACTTCACCAGGTTCTTGACTGGGCGGTCCCATACCCAGACCCGCATCGGCCCGCGCGCCACCCCGGCCGTCATGCCGCACGGGGTAGTCGCGGCACGCCCCACAGCCGCAGCACGCCAACAATCCCTCACCCGGAGCGGGCCGTCGCTCATCCGTCGCCGAAGCCGGTGATGCCTTGGTGCCGCGGTACGGTCCGGAACCTTGACGCCGATCGCTGACCGGGCGGATGTTCTTGCTGGAGGGGACGACGTGATATGCGGGCGACCGCGCGGGCGGGAGGGGCCACGTCACTTCACCCTCGCGCCCTTGGCGGCTTGGGATGGGGTGATGTCCCGGCTCGCGCGGAGCATCTCCTGGTACAGCGCGGCGTCCTCCGGCGCCACAGGCGGAACAGCCGCACCGAGCTGACGATACGACACCCTGCGGCCCGAGGATCCATCGTCGGCGGCTAACGGCGGCGCTGTACGTCCTGACCGAGCGGATCGTCTGTCAGCGCCAGGCGAGCGGTGATGCGCTTGCCGACCGGTTCCCGCTTCGCTTCGAAGCCCTGGCAGACAGCCATCACGATCTCCAGGCCATGCTGCCCCACCCGGCCCGCCTCCGCGGCGCGGGCCATCGGCAGCACAGGATCACAGTCCCACACCTGGATCTCCACCAGCTCACCGGCGATACGCAAATCCAGCAGGATGGGGCCGGCGGCGTACTTACAGGCGTTGGTGACCAGTTCGCTCACCACCAGCTGCGTCAGTTCCAGGGCTCGCTGGGAGACGGCGGCGCCGTGCTCGGTGCGCATCCGGGTCAAGAAGTCGGCGGCCATGTCACGTGCCTCGGCGATGCAGGAACCCTGCCCCTCGAAAGCTGCCGAGGCATGCAGGGGGCCATCCACGAGGTGGGATCCCATGAATGTCGTGTTGTCGTCGCCTGACAGGGCCCGCTTCATTCGCGTCACCTTCACTCGTCGTTCATCCAGGACCGCGTACCCGTGATCGGCTCGGACATCCCCATGGACGTACCGGGAATCTGTGGTCTGCGCCACACCTCGTGTCGCTCATGCGATGCCGGGCAGTGTTTCGAAGGGACACGTCGGGACCGTCAAGGATTCCGGCGGCCCCCAGCATGCTTCTCGCCGCCTACTGCCAGGTCAGACCTGCCCGGCGTCCGTCCGGCCGACGTGTAGGCCGGACGCCCTTCGCCCTGTCTCCCCGTACCGGCGGAAGCCGCGTCGGACCCGTGTAGTGGTGGCGTGTGGACCGTGGGGCGATTTCGATGCCGTACCGGAGCAGTGGCCAGAGCTTGAGAGACTGACGAGATGGATATCGTTCGCAGGAACAACGTCACCGCCACCGGCAACCCGCAGGGGCGCACGGTGGTGCTGGCCCATGGCTTCGGATGTGACCAGAACATGTGGCGGCTGACGGTCCCTGCGCTGGACGAGGACTATCGGGTCGTGTTGTTCGACTACGTGGGTTCGGGCCGCTCGGAACCGTCCGCGTTCTCGAAGGACCGTTACTCCTCCCTGGACGGCTACGCCCGCGATGTGGTGGAGGTGTGCGAAGCACTCGACCTGCGCGATGCGGTGTTCGTGGGGCATTCCGTCAGCGCGATGATCGGGGTGCTCGCCGCCGGCATGGCTCCCGAGCGGCTCGGTGCCCTGGTGATGGTTGCCCCGTCTCCCCGCTACATCGACGACGACGGCTACCGGGGCGGCTTCAGCGCCGAAGACATCGATGAACTGCTGGCCTCCCTGGAGTCCAACTATCTCGGCTGGTCGGCGGCGATGGCTCCGCTCATCATGGGCAACGCCGAGCGTCCGGAGCTCGGTGAGGAACTGAAGAACAGCTTCTGCGCCACCGACCCCGAGATGGCGCAGGTCTTCGCCCGCACCACGTTTCTGTCGGACTCCAGGGACGACCTGAGGAAGGTGGCGATGCCGACGCTGGTGCTGGAATGCACCCAGGACGTCATCGCGCCGCGGGAGGTCGGCGCCTTCGTCCACCGGGCGATCCCCGGCTCGCAGCTGGTCACCCTGGATGCGACCGGACACTGCCCCCACCTGTCCGCGCCCAAAGCCACCAATGAGGCAATCCTGAAGTTCTTGGCGACTTTGCCGTGATGTGCCGCATCGGGCAGCAGCCCGACCCACACGAGGCCGGCGACGAGAAGGCGTCGAATGCGACGTTCGCCGCGCTCCTGGAGGACAGTGCCGAGGAACTGTACGAGTCCGCGCCGTGCGGATATCTGTCCACACTGATGGACGGCACCATCGCCAAGGTCAACACGACGCTGCTGGGCTGGCTCGGCCTGCAACGCGAGACGGTGGTGGGCCGGATGAGGTTCACCGACCTGCTGACCGTGGGCGGCAAGCTGTACCACGAGACCCACTTCGCGCCGCTGCTGCGGATGCAGGGCGAGATCAGCGGAATCGCCCTGGACCTCAAGCAGACAAGCGGCGGCCGGCTACCCGCGCTGGTCTCCTCGGTGGTCAAGCACGGAAGCGTGGGCGAGCCGCTGCTGATACGCACGACCGTCTTCGACGCCCGCGACCGCCGCGCCTACGAAGAGGAGCTCCTGCGCGGCCGGAAGGCGGCCGAGGAGGCGCGTAAGCAAGCGGAGAGCGACCGCGCCCGACTGCAGGACGCCCTCGCCGTGCTCCAGCAGTCGCTGCTGCCCGACACCTTGCCGCAGGTTCCGGGACTGGAGACGTCCGTCTACTACCACACTGCTTCTCCCGACCGGCTCGGCGGCGACTTCTACGACGTCTTCCCCGTCGACGGCAAACGCTTCGCGTTCTTCCTCGGCGACGTGTGCGGCAAGGGTCCCCAGGCCGCCGCGCTGACCTCACTGACCCGCTACACCCTGCGCGCCGCCGCCCTGCACGACCCCGATCCGGTCGCCGCTCTGACCACACTCAACAAGGTGCTCCACGAGCGCTATTCGGGCAGCGGCGACCCGCGCTACTGCACCACGATCTTCGGCACCCTCGAGGCCGACCCCGCAACGGGACAGACAACCGTCCACCTCGCCTCGGGCGGCCACCCGCCGGCCTTGGTCCTGCGCGCCGACGGCACGGCCGACTACCTGCCCACACCCGGCGGCCTCCTCGTCGGAATCCTGCCCGAGGCCCGCTTCACCGCGGCCACCACCGTCCTCACCCAGGGGGACACCCTCCTGCTCTACACCGACGGCCTCACCGAAGCACGCACCGGGAAGGACCGCACCAGCCTCTACGGGGACGACGGCCTGCTCGCCTTTGCCACCAGCCACGCCGGCAAACCACCACACGCCGTCGTCCAGGCCCTGACCAGCCTGCTCGACAGCTTCGGCAACGGCCTCGACGACGACACCGCCCTGCTCGCCCTCGGCGTCCCCGCCTCCAACCCTGAGACCAGAAACGACGAATGAGCCCACTGACGATCACCACCCGAGACGCCAAGACCGGTCCCGTTTGGGAGATCAGCGGCGAACTCGACTACACCACCGCACCCGAGCTGTGCGAACAACTCACCACCCTGGCGCTGCGACCGGGCCAGCGCCTCGTCCTGGACCTGACCGGCATGGACTTCTGCGACTCCAGCGGCATCAGCGCCCTGATCGCCGCCCGCAACCACGCCCACGCCAAACAAGCCGACGTCGCACTCGCCGCAGTCCCCGCTCACACGCTGCGCGTTCTCCGCATCGTCGGCCTCGATCAGATATTCCCGCTCTACCCCGACAGCGCCACCGCCATCAGCTGACGAGTCGGCCGCAGGAACAGCGAATCATCCTCGAACTGCGACTCGTGACTCTCCCAGGCTGATCTCTCACAGGGCGGAGCGCCTCCGGCTACGGGGGCTGGTGCGGGTGTGCTGGTGTGGAGGGGGCTGTCTGTGCGACGCTCGAAGGGCAACCAGCCTGGTCTGGTGGGAGGCCCCGCGCCGTTCTTGAAGGTCATTTCGCGGTGACCGGGACGCGGTGCGGGTTGTCTCGCTCGGCTGTATGCGGCCCCATGCCGCGTGCTTGATGCCCTCCATCTCGGAGGGCATGATGGGCTCGACCCCGGATTCGAGGGGCGAACCGTGAACGCTTTGACCGTGGTGACACGGCAGCAACCCGACCGCACTGTGATCATCGTGAACGGGGAGATGGACCTGCAGAGCTGCCCGGCCGTGGCCGAAGCGACCTCCATCATCCCGCTGGCCGGCAAGATGCTGTATCTGGATCTGTCGGCAGTTCCCTTCATGGACTCCAGCGGCCTGAACCTGCTGATCCAGTTGCGCCGCCGTCTTCACGCCGAAGGCGGCCGCCTTGCCGTCGCCGGGCTGCAGACCCAACCGGCACGCCTGCTGCAGCTGACCCAGGCCGACGAGCTGTTCATCGTGATACCCGCCGGTGCGGACGGCTCCGACGCAGCACTGACCGCTTGACCGGCCAAGGAATGCCATGTGGCCCGGTGCCCGTCCACCCTGCCGTAGCGGAGTTGAAGCCCGGCGAACGGTGCGGGTCGCGCCTCCAGCAGCGTGCTCGTTCACGTCTCGGTCTTCTGGCAAGCCGCGCGGTGACAGGGCGCAGCCCGCTGCATGACGCAGGGGGCTGCGCCGGACGGTGACGTGCTCAGTCTGTGGTGAGCAGGCCTTGGCGCAGCCGCGTCAGGCAGCGCGAGAGCAGTCGGGAGACGTGCATCTGGGGGACAAATCCACCAGCTCCAGCCCAGTGTCCTCGGTGCCGATGAAGTCCTGCAGCGCGGCTTCTTCGCCGTCCTCGCTGCCGCCGGTCGTGGCATTCAGGGAGGAAGAGTTGTAGCCGTTGGCGACCAGGCGCGCCTCCCGGACCTCGTCCTCGGGCAGGCTCATCAGCTCCGTTGGCTACCCCTAATCCGTCGATGATTCCGGTCTGACCGTCGGCGCCCAGGTGCTCGATGACCTAGGTGAGGTTGCGTAGCCGAACGCCCGGCGCGACGGTGCAGCCGCACTTCGCCGATGGCGCGGGTGATGGTGGGACGGTCCACCCCGAACCAACAGGACAGCACGTCATGTGTGGTGCCGTGGCGCGAATCCGCCGGCGCAGCCAGTCGGTTGACGAAGACGAGCAGCATCGTGCTCCAGCGGTGCTCTCGTCCAGGCTCAAGGCGCCGGCAGCCGAAGGAAACGGTAAGGGCCCGGCTGCTGCCGGGCCCTTAGTTGGTAGCGGGGGCGGGATTTGAACCACGCGACCTCTGGGTTATGAGCCCAGCGAGCTACCGACCTGCTCCACCCCGCGTCGGTGACATCACCGTACGCCACATGCGCGACGCCTGCAGGGATTTACCGCACCGCTCGCACCATCTGGCCTTTGCACGATCGGCGCCCTTGCTATCGCCGATCACATCGCCAGGCACTGCCCCTGAGCGCACCCGGCAAACGGCGTACGACATACGAAAATTCGACCGCACCGGGCGAAAAGGTCCTGGGCGTTGCAACAATCGGCGTGCCGAGCACGGAGCCCAAGGAAGGTGACCGATGGTTCAGCGTAGCGCGCTCATCCTGGCAACCAGCGAGTATCAAGATCCAGGACTGCGACGGCTGTCAACGCCCACCTCGGATGCCAGCGGTGTTTCCGACGTGCTCGCCGACCCGACGATCGGCGCCTTCGACGTTCAAGCCGTCGTGGATCCGTCAGCAGCCGTGGCACGTCGTGCACTTGACCGCTTCTTCGCTGACCGCGGCCGGGACGATGTGCTGCTGCTCTACATCACCGGCCATGGCCTGAAGGACGAAGGGGGGCAGCTTCACTTCGCCGTCGTCGACACGGAACTCGGCCTTCTTCCCTCCACCTCGATCTCGGCGCAGTTCGTCAGTGACCTCATGAGGCGGTGTCGGTCCCGGGCCATCGTGCTCATCCTCGACTGCTGTTACAGCGGCGCCTTCCCTCGGGGCATGACGCCACGATCCACCGACACCGTAGGTATCGGCCATCACTTGAGTGGGCGCGGGCGGGTCATCATCACCTCCAGCAGCGCGATGGAGTACGCCTTCGAGGGCACAGAGCTGACCGACGACCATGCAGCACCGCTGTCGGTCTTCTCCAACGCCTTCGTCACTGGTTTGCGAACCGGCGAAGCCGACCTTGATCAGGACGGCTGGGTCACCGAAGACGACCTCTTCAACTACGTCCGTGCCCAGGTGCGCGCAGTCACCTCCCACCAGTCACCGTCCAAGTGGGCGGAGACGACGGGCCCCATTGTCATCGCGCGGAACCCCAGGCCCATCTCCCCGCTTCCTCCCCAGCTCACCACGGCCATCATTGATCCGAGCCCCGTCACGCGGCTCGATGCCATCCAAGAACTCTCGCGCCTGCTGACCGGGGCCCCGGCGCAAGCCGGCGCGGCACGGCATGCGCTGCACGAGCTGACGAACGACCCCAGCGTCCAGGTTGCGACGGCAGCGACCGGCGCGCTCGCAGACGCGCCCGCACGCTCACCACAGGACCCCGAACCTGCCGTTCCGGAGACCGTCGTCCCAGACGCCCTCGGCGAGCCGGACGACGCGTACACCCCGGAAGCGACCGCAAGCAACGACTACTGGACGACTGGAGACGACCTGGGCTACGGGCCATACGCAATCGCGATCTCCGAATTCATCCAGCACGAGGACACCACGCCGCCACTGACCATCGGCGTCAAGGGCCCTTGGGGCGCCGGGAAGACGTCCCTGATGAGGATGGTCCAGGACCGACTGGATCCACCTGTGGAGGGCGGCGCCCCGGTCGGCGGGACACCGCGCCGATGGGTACGGCTCAGCCCGCCCTCCCGGCGGAAGCTGGCCCGCGTACGGTTAAGTCGGCACCGTGCCACTCGAGACCAGGCCACGGTCACCAATCGCAACGTCCTACGCATGCTGCGCACGGCGGCGTCGGCGCCACGCGAGCAGACAGCCGAAAGCCTGCGGATCGATGACGCGGAGTTGCATGCCGACTGGCGGCCCACGGTGTGGTTCAACCCGTGGATGCATCAGAATGGTGAGCAGATTTGGGCCGGTCTCGCCCACGAGATCATCTCGCAGGTCACCGCTCGGATGCGTCCGGCAGACCGGGAGTCGTTCTGGCTCGAGCTGAACCTGCGCCGCGTCGATGCCGACCTTCTGCGGCGCCGGATCCACCGAGCGTTGCTGGACCGGCTGGTCCCGCTGGCGATCGGGCTGGTGATCGCGGGCCTCGCCGCTGCCGTCGCATTCCTCGCTCATTCCTTCGTTCCCGGCGCCTCTGACGGACTCAACCAGGCGGGCAAGGCACTTCTTGGCGGCGGCGCCGCAGTGGCCGCGCTCGCGGGCATGGCGCGGACCGCGGCGTTCTGGCGCGAACGTGTTGCCGGCTCGTTGACCAAGCTTGTCCATCAGCCGGACTACACACAGACATGGAAGCAACTCACCGCCGGTCTGGTCCGCGACCCCGGCCATCGAGACCGCCTCGGGCTGCTCTACCTGACGCAGACCGACATGCGGCAGGTCCTGGATCTGGTGGCCAGCAAGGACCGACCCGTCGTGGTCTTCGTCGACGACCTTGACCGATGCGCGCCGAGTGCTGTCGCCCAGGTCATCGAGGCGATCAACCTGTTCCTGGCCGGGCAGTTCCCCAACTGCATCTTCGTCGTGGCAATGGAACCGGAGATGGTCGCAGCCCACATCGAGGTGGCCTACGGATCACTCGTGGAGGCATTGACCGGCGAGGACTACTGGGGAGAGGCGGGCAAACTCGGCTGGCGATTCCTCGACAAGATCATTCAACTGCCCGTCAGCCTCCCGTCTCTGCACCCCGATCAAGCAAGCCAGTTCCTCGGCACGGCACTGGTGGGCAACTCTTCCTGGACATCGCGCGCGGCCGTCGACCGAGAGGCAGACAGCGACACGGCAGCCTGGATCGAAGAGGCGATCCGGCAAAGACAGCCCTCTCTGCAGGACATCTCGCAGGCGGCCGCCTCCGCCCAACAACAGGCAGGTGGAGACGATCCCGCGGCGACGGGCTTCAGCCCCGAGACCCAGCAGGCCATGCGGCGAGAACTGAGGCGACGACTACGCCCCGACAACCCCGAGGTGCAGCGCATCGTGGCGACGGTCGCCGGGCGGCTGACCGGAAACCCCCGAGAGATCAAGCGCTTCGTCAACGTCTTCCGTTTCTACGCCGTCATCCGGCAGGAGCGTGTGGCAGCCGGGCTTCCGGCCCCTGACACCCTGACAGCGATCGCGAAACTCGCCGTGCTCGCCGTACGATGGCCACATCTACGCGCCGCCCTCGGCCGGCAGATCGGCCCGACCGAACGCGACACCGTCCTCGCCCTGCTGGAAGCACCGATCGCCGAATTGCCCGAGGAAGCAGGTTGGTCCGCTCGGCGTGAGGCGCTGCAAACCGTACTCTCCGACGCGCAGATCCCAGACAGATTGCGCGAGTGCCTCCTGGCCTCAGAGGATCTTTGCCAGCTACTCGCAACGCCTCCGTCGATCGGCACGGCGGCTGCAGGCTATCTCTGACGCAGCAATGTGTCGGTACTGGACAGCAGCCGGGCCATCGGTGTCACAGGACCGACAGTTGGGCAACAGTGGGGGGATGTCGTCGACCGACCAGGGACAGCGTCCGTGCGACGTCGTTGATGATCGTCGTCGGCCGCCGGCTGAGCCTCCTGGCGCTCCGGACCCTGAGGCACCAGAACAGCGTGTTTCAGCACGAGCGAAGCCCTCCCGGCGATTGAGGCCGGCTAGATCTTGTGGCCTTTCACCAGGACCGACAAGGAGCCGTCGGGTCTCACCCAGCGCAGCTTCCTGATGCCGTCGTAACCGCCTCCGGTCAGGAAGAGCGCCAGCCCGGCCACGAACGAAACGAAGACGGCGGCGAAAAGACCGCCAACCAGCAGCACGCTCGGTGACTGCTCCGGTTTTCCCTCGTCGACCGGCTTGGCGCCGTAGTGGAACAGCATCGGCAGCCACACGACCAGCGACCACAGCAGCAGCGCGCCCACGCGCCGGTATGCGCGCTGCTTCGTTCGCGCCTTGCGCACACTCTCCACTGTCACGGACAGGACGCGTCTGCACCGCGGACACTCGACCTTGATCGAGGTCTGGCCCGTCTCAGGACGTACGAAGCCGGGCGACGCGATGGTGTGGAGCTGCCATTTCGACGTGACGAGGTTTCCGCGAACCTTGGCGTCGATGAGGCAACCGAGCCCCAGCCGGTACTGTCGCTCGATCTCCGGCGCGTTCTTCACGCTCTCCCCCTTCTCAGCAGGCACGCGGGAGCTGACGCGCCCCTCGTACGGATCAGGAGTGTGACGCACATGATCCGATCGTCACCACCCTTACGGAACAATGAGCCGTTTTCATCCTCTGCAGCGGTCGGTCTCGAGGTGGCCGCCGATGTGCCAGCGTCCGCCCGCAGGGGGCCCCTTGAACGGCATGCATCGCCGGCCCCTCCAGTGCTGTGACCGCATGAGGTCACCGGGTTCGGCCTTGTCCTAGGATCCGTTGGCTATGGGGGGATCTTTTCGTGACCGGTGGCGCCTGACTCGTGCCGTTGCCGTGGCGCTGGCCGCACTGGCCGTGATCGTGTTACTGGGCGTCGTGCTCCTGGTTCTTCCCGGGCTGATGGTCGACCACGACCTCGCAGGTGGCCACCTCGCTGCAGCGGACCGGCTGAACGCGGTGAACAACGTGCGCACCACGCTTCTGCAGACGGTCGGCGGTGCGGTCGTCCTGTTCGGCGCCTATGCCACGTGGCGGCAGCTGCGCGTCAGCCAGGACGGGCTGAACGCAACCCGAGAGGGGAACATCACCGATCGCTTCAGCCGGGCCGTGGATCAGCTCGGCAGTGACAGGCTGGACGTGCGGATCGGAGGCATCTACGCACTGTGGCGGATCGCGGATCATTCCGACCGCGACCGCGAGGCGGTCGTCTCCATCATGGCGGCGTATCTGCGGACGCACCTGCCCTGGCCGCCGCAGGAACCCGCAGTTCCGGCGGCGGACTTGTCCATCAACTCGGTGCCCCCGTTGGAGACCCGCGCCGCGGACGCTCAGACGGCGCTGACCTGCCTCGGGGTCCTGTACCAGGAACGCCGCCCGGAGTGGCTCAACGTCAGCCTGATCGCACCTCGATTCTCCACCGGGTTCGGTGTCTGCAGGCGGACTTGCGCGGCGCACGCCTGGTCAAAGCCGACTTGAGGTCGGCGGACTTCTCCCGTGCGGACCTGCGGGAGGCGAACCTGCGCAAGGCCCGTGCCCTCGGCGCCGTGTTCGCCGGCGCGGACCTGCGCTTGGCCGACCTACGGGGCTGCGACCTCACCGACGCAGATCTGCGAGAGGCGAGGCTGGAAGGCGCGCTGGCGAGCGACCTTACGATCTGGCCGGCCGGCTTCGACGCTCACACAGCAGGCGTCGTTGTCACCGCGGACCCTGGCGTCGAACCGGACATTCTGCTTCCGGCTGCCGCGCTCGCGAGGCCAGTCCCGCTGCTGCAATCAGAGCCGAGGCGTGGTCCGTCAGCGTCGGCGAATTGAGCGATCAGGCTGCGCAGTCGATGGGCCGTCCGCCCGAGCGGATGCCCTTCTCGCCGCCGATGCGGGCGCGTTCCCTGCGCTGGGCGGTGAACACGTCGGGGTGACGGCGCTGGCGTAGCGCCGACGCAGGTAGTGGTGCAGGGCCTGGGACTGCGCGGGATGGCTGGGGCGGTTCGAGCTCGCCAGGGTGAGCTGCCGCAGCCGACCGCAGTGCGCCTCGATCGGGTTGGCTCAGAGGCGTAGGTCGGGGTGAAGCACGGTTCGACCGGCGCGGTGCCGCGGCGCAGGCGCCGGCCCGTCGGCGCGGACCTGTCCGGCGAGCGCAGCCGGTCGGCTCACACCGCGCCAGTGGGTCAGCAGGACCACCAGCATCAGATCAACAAGATCACCGACGGACACTCGATTCCTGGCCTGACTCGGCGCCCGGGAATCGTTGCGCGCCAGACGGTCCGGATATGAAATACCTGCGGTGATACCCGCCTGTTCGCACCCGCTTGTTCGTACCCACCTGTTCCTGCCCGTCAGTTCTCACGGGAGCGTCGCGGATCACCACGGCAGCCGGCTGAAAACGCTGGCCAATGATTACATCTTCGACAGTTGAATCTTTTGTCGATTTTCTCTCACGACGGCGGGTGCCGGCCCACGGACGCTCAGGCCGTCGAGAGGCACCCGTGATGACCGGGAAGCCGCTGACCTGCGCAAACCGGTCGGCGAGGGCGCGGCTACGGATCTCTTACGCTTCCCGAAAGGCCTCCAGGCAGCGGGAAAACCCTCACTGGTACCCGCAAACCTGCTTTCCATGGCACACGTTCCGTCACTTTCGGCTGCATCCACCCGGGAAAAGGTGCAGAGTTCACTTCCCCCGCGCTACGTCACCCCCTCCATGCACTGTTGTGATGATCTGATGGCTGCCCCTAGGGTGACTTACCGAATTGGTCGTCCGCGGATCCGGAACCGCGGTGAGAAACGGGCCGATTCGAACAGGTGCCTGTGCCAACGTTTCCTTCACCCGACTGACACGGCGGCAGTTGACGTCGTCGTGAACGAAAGGATGTGTGGCCATGACGTACGAGCGTCCGACCCTCAGCAAGGCCGGCGGTTTCCGCAAGACGACGGGCCTGGCCGGCGGTACCGCCAAGGACCTCCTCGGCGGTCACCAGCTCATCTGACCACGAGGCGACCGGGCCCTGCCCTCCTCCCTCCGGAGTGAGTGAGCGGGGCCCGTCCATGGCGGCGGAGGGCGGTCACCGACTGCCCTCCGCCGCTCCGCCCGGCCCGGCCCGTCCTTCCGCCGCGTCCGCGGGCACGCCCATCGACCGGAGGTACGTGAATCCATGAACAGCTCCGCGCTGCCCGCCGTGGTGCCCGCCTGGTTCGTGGTGCTGCCCGATACCGACGAAGCAGCAGCCGTGGCGTCCAGGGCTCTGCCGCACGCCACCGAGACCCACACGCACGTCTCGGGCCGGCCGTGGCTGATGGGGCGCTGGGATCCTCGGGAGCTGACGGTCGGCGAGTGCGGCGGGGTGCGCCTGGCGGTGCTGGGTGAGCACGCCGTCACCGCCGAGGAAGCCGCCCGCGCGGCGGCCGCGGCCAGCGATCCGGCTTCCCTCGACCGCTACGCCCGTTCCTGGCACGGCAGTTACCATCTCCTGGCCAGTCTGCACGGCCGAGTACGTGCCCAGGGCACGGTGACCGGTGTCCGCTCCGTGTTCCATGGCGGGGCGCACCGTGTCCACCTGGCGGCCGACCGGGCCGACGTCCTGGCCGACCTGATCGGGGCACCCCTCGACGAGGGCCGGCTCGCGCTCCAGATGCTCAGTCTGGGCGTGCTCCACCCGCTGTCGGCGCGACCCGTGTGGCGCGGAGTGGAAGCCCTGCCCGGCCACGACTACCTGGTTCTGGAACGCGACGGTCGGGCGCACCGGAAGCGCTGGTGGTGGCTGCCGCGTCGCGACGTGCCGTTGGCCGAGGGCGCGGCGATGCTGCGGGACGAGCTGCGCCGGGCCGTCGAGGTCCGTGTCCGGGACCGGGACGTGGTCACGGCCGATCTGGGCGGCCTGGACTCCACCGCCGTGGTGTGCACCGCGGTGGCTGCCGGAGCCAAGGTCGTCGCCTACACCGCGGCCACCCACGACCCGCGCGGCGATGACGTCCACTGGGCCCGCCGCACGGTCGAGGAGCTGTCGTCGGCAGACGGCGCCGGGCGGATCGAGCACCACATCGTTCCCGCCGACGATTTCCCGCTCACCTTCGACGGTGTGGACGCGCTGACCGACGTACTGGACGCCCCGTCGCTGTACGCCGTGGACCGCAACCGACGGATGAGCCTGCTCCACCTGGCCGCGGATCGGGGATCCACCGTCCACCTGAACGGCTTCGGCGGTGACGAGCTGCTGGCGGGCGCCTCCGCCCGCGTCCACGACCTGCTGCTGCGCCACCCGCGCACCGCCGTCCGCCACGCCCGCGGATACCTGGCCAAGTACCGCTGGTCGCGGCGGCGAGCCGTACGCCAGTTGCTGGACCGGCGGCCGTACGGGGCATGGCTGGAGCAGATCGCGACCGACCTGACCGACCCGCTGCCCTCGCTGGAGGAGCCGTTGTTCCAGTGGTGCTCGCCCGCCAGGATGCCGCCGTGGGCCACCGCGGACGCCGTCGATGCGGTGCGCGCGCTCATCCGGCAGGAGGCCGCAGTGGCGAGGCCACTGGGCCCCGGGCACGGAGAGCACCGCGAACTGGCCACGATGCAGGCAGTGTCACGGTTCGCCAGGCACCTCAACCAGATGACACGTCAGCGTGGCCTCCTCTTCGCCTCCCCCTTCTACGACGACCGTGTGGTGGAAGCCGGCCTGGCGGTGCGCCCGGAGGAACGGGTGACTCCGTGGCGGTACAAGCCGCTCGTGGTGGAGGCCATGCGCGGCGTCGTCCCCGAGGCCAGCCGCACCCGGGCCACCAAGGCCAACGCCACGCTGGAGGAGGAGGTCGGGCTGCGGCGGCACCGGGAAGCCTTGCTGGCGCTGTGCGAGGACTCGCGGCTGGCCGGGCTGGGACTGATCGACGCGGACGTGTGGCGGGCCTGGTGCTCCGGTCCGGTGTCGGCGGAGCTGGAGAACGTCCTCCTCCACCCGACCGTCGGCTGCGAGGCGTGGCTGCGTACCCGGGAGACTCTGCACCGCCCCGCGGACGGCTGACGCCCGCGCCGCTACGCGCCACTGTTCACGTGCCCCGGCGGCGCGGACGCGACCGCGCCGATACCGCTGCGGCACGCCCGTCAACCCCTGCCCACTGGCAGACACCCCTCGCTACGGAGGTTGTCCGATGAAACTGCAACTGCGCGGCGGCATCCTGATGGCCGAGACCGAGTACGGCCTTGCCCTGCTGGACGAGAAGAGCGGCGAGTACTGGACCCTCAATCCCAGCGCCGCCGTCGTCCTGGAGACGATGCTGGCGGGCCGGGACGCACAAGACGCGGTGCACGCCCTCACCGAGCGGTACGACGTCAGCAACAGCCTCGCCGAGCAGGACGTGGACCGCATCCTCACGGAACTCCGGTCGGCCGGGCTCGTCAACGAGAACTGACGGGCGAAGCGGCCGGCGCCCGAGGAGCCGGAGCGCCCCCTCACCACGCCCGTACGTGCAGAGAGGAAAGCCCCATGTCGACACCCGAAGCGGTGCCCTACCGGCCTCGTTCCGTACCCCTGCCCACCCGGTTGGCGGCCCGCCTCGCCGTGGGGTGCGCCCACCTGCTGGCGACCTTGCCGCCCGCCCGGATACGCACCCTGTTGCGCCAGGTGCGCCGTGGCGCACGGCCGGCCTCGGTGGCGCAGACCGCGGCCGCCCTGGACACCGTCCTGGCCGTGAGCCTGACCGCCGGTGGCCGCAAGGGGTGCCTGCCCAGGTCGTTGGCGACCGTTCTGCTGTGCCGGATGCGCGGCCAGTGGCCCACCTGGTGCGTGGGGGTGCGCAGGCAGCCTCCGTTCACCGCCCACGCCTGGGTGGAGGCGGATTCCCAGCTGGTCGGCGAGGACTGCCCCGCCGACTACTTCCAGCGCTTCTTCGCGGTCGACTGACCCATGGCCGGACTGCCGCCCACCACTGCGCGTCCCGGCACCGCGACGACCGTCCACACCACCTCGACGGACCCGGGAGGCGCGGCACGGTCCGGCGCGCCGGCCGCCGTCGCCGGAGCCGGACGCGCCGCTTCCCGGACGCGCGCCCTGAGGGAACCGTCCGGCTACCGGGCGCTGGCGGCCTCGCTCCGGCCCCACCGTCGTACCGGCCTCGCCGGGACGCTGCTGGGACTGGTCGGCAGCACCCTCGGCCTGGCCCAGCCACTGGCCGCCAAGCGGTTGATCGACGACCTGGGCTCGGGGCGCACAGCCGCCGGTCCGGTCCTGCTCCTGGCCGCGCTCCTGCTCGGGGCTGCTGTGTTCTCCGCCCTGGGCCAGTACGTCCTGAACCGCACCGCCGAGTCCGTCGTGTGTTCCGCCCGGCGGCGGATCACCGGGCGCCTGCTCCGGCTGACGGTGCCCGAGCTGGACCGGCACGAACCGGGTGAGCTGATCAGCCGCGCCACCTCCGACACCATGCTGCTGCGGCAAGCCGCCACCCAGTCAGCGGCGCCCGCCGTCACCGGCGTCGTCATGCTGGTCGTGACACTGGTGTTGATGGGCCTCGTCGACCCGGTCCTGCTCTGCGTCACGCTCGCCGTCGTGGCGGTGCTGGGAACGGTCGTGGGGGTGGCGGCACCGGCCATCGGGCGTGCCACCCGGCAGGCGCAGGAATCGGTCGGCGAGATCGGCGCGGCTCTGGAGCGGACCCTGGGGGCGGTGCGCGCGGTCAAGGCTGCCGGGGCCGAGCAGCGGGAGGCGGCTGCACTGGACCGCATGGCGCAGGACGCCCGTCGCACCGGAGTACGCGCCGCCGGGTGGCAGGCCGTGTCGGCGGCCGCGTCCGCCGTCGCCGGGCAGGCATCCTTCCTCGCGGTACTCGGCGTGGGCGGTGCCCGGGTCGCCTCCGGAACGATCAGCGTGTCCACCCTGGTCGCCTTCCTGCTGTACCTGTTCGCGCTGGCCCCGAGGATCAGCCAGCTCGTCGAGGCCGTGGGGCAGCTCCAGGTCGGCGCGGCCGCCGCACTGCGCATCGAGGCGATCGGGCAGATGGACACGGAGACGGCCGCTCCCACCGTCCCCGGCACACCGCCCGCAAACGCCGCGGAGGCCGCCGAGCGGTCTGCGCGGCCGGCGGCCACGGTGCGCTTCGAACGGGTGGGCTTCCGTTACCAGCCCGGGCTGCCCGCCGTGCATCGCAGCGTCTCCTTCACCGTGCCCGCCCGGGGGATGACCGCCCTGGTGGGCCCCTCCGGCGCGGGAAAGACCACCACCTTCTCCCTCCTCGAGCGTTTCTACGACCCGGACACCGGCCGCATCCTCCTGGACGGGCGCGACCTGCGGCAGTGGCCCCTGGCCGAACTGCGCGCGGCCATCGGGTACGTCGAGCAGGACGCGCCCGTCCTGTCCGGCACCCTGCGCCAGAACCTGACCCTGGGCGCACCGCACACCACGGAGGAGGAGCTTCAGGAGACACTGCGCCGCACCCGGCTGAGCTCTGTGGTCGCCCGTCTTCCGCAGGGACTGGACACCCTGGTCGGCCACCGGGGCAGCCGGCTCTCCGGGGGCGAGCGCCAGCGCGTGGCCATCGCCCGGGCCCTGCTGCGCCGCCCTCGGCTGCTCCTTCTGGACGAGGCCACGTCGC
This sequence comes from Streptomyces sp. NPDC030798, assembly GCF_055572275.1. Lineage (NCBI taxonomy): Bacteria > Bacillati > Actinomycetota > Actinomycetes > Kitasatosporales > Streptomycetaceae > Streptomyces > Streptomyces sp. NPDC030798. Next base: position 123,606 of record NZ_JBVIDR010000020.1, read on the forward strand.
AGTTGGACGCCGACAACGAGGCGGCACTGCGGGAGACCGTGGCGGAGGCGGCGCGGGACATCACCGTGCTGGTGGTGGCGCACCGGCTGTCCACCGTCACCACGGCCGACCGCATCGTCGTCATGGAGGCGGGCCGGGTCCGGGCCGTGGGCACCCACGCGGAACTCCTCGAGACCGACTCCCTCTACCGCGGCCTGGCCACGACCCAGATGCTCACCCCTGGAGCGACGCCCGCAGACCCGGATGCCTAGGGACTGTTGCCCCGTGGGACGGCGACGCGGAGTCTGTATTGCGCAGGACATCCTCGAGCAGGTCTACGCCCACACGCCCAAGCTCCGAGGGCACATCGACTACCACGAACTCGCCACCCCGCTGTCCGCCGAACCGTTCAGCGCCTGGAGCGGCGGCTCGTTGTACGGCATCAATGTCGACAGCAACTTCGTGCTGCGTCACCAGGACTGGCTGCGGCGAAAGGAGCCGTGCCCCCTCACGGCGGGCATGCGCGCAGGACCTCCGGGCCGCCGCCGGGCGCCACAGACCGAGGAGAGTCGAAACCGGTCCGCTCCGACGGAACGTCGGCCGGATGGCGTGCCGGTCCCCCGTACATCCTCGTGTTCGTTCCGGGCGCACTGTCATTTCGCGCTGGGCAGCACGCTGATCGCGCGGGTCTCCTCCACGAGGCCGCGGGAGCCCCCGCCATGGCCTGGCCATCGAGGTACAGCGAAGCACTGACGGCCCGGACAGTGGAAAGTCCCGCGCTGCCCTTCCGGGAAATCGTGGAATGCCCGCAAACCCCTCCGTCCTCATTCACCCCGCGCGACCCGCGGTGCACGCACCTGCTGTTACGATCCGGCTCCGTGTCCTAGCATGCCTGACATGACGTCATCTCCGGTCACTCACTCGATCGACGGTATCGTCTTCGACTGGTCCGGCGTGTTGGCCGATGAGATCGAGGCTGTGGCCAGAGCCCACGCAAGTGCGATCGCCGCTTTGGGAGGACGTCCGCTCACAGCCGAACAGTGGAAGTCCGGAATTCTTGACGACTGGCGGCAGCTGTACCTGGATCAGGGGGTCCCGGCGCATTCCATGCGGCAGGCACCCGACGCATTCGCCGCGTACTTCGAAAAGAACCTGCTCAGCGTCCGCCCTGTCGAGGGAGCGGCCGAGGTGTTGCGGGACGTGAGAAAAGCCGGTCTGAAAGTCGCCATTCTCAGCAATCAGCTCGAGCCCTGTCTCCGTTCCTGTATCCGCCACTTCGGGTGGGAGCAGTACTTCGACATTGTCGTGGCCGCCCGGGGTGCCAAGGTTCCCAAGTCCGATCCGGAGGCGCTGTGGGGGATCCTGCGCGACCTGCATCTGGAGCCGGTGCGCACCATGCTGGTAGAGGACATGACACAGGGCATCACCCTGGGCAAAGCCGCCGGACTGGTGACGGTGGGCAAGCCGTCCGTCCTGCGTCAGGACCTCTCGGCCGCGGATTTCCTGGTCGACGACCTCAGGGACGTACTCAAGGTCGTCGAAGGCACCACGGCCGGCCGGCGCCCGAGCGGCGGCACCAACCGCGAGTACCGGGAGGTGTACGAGCGTCGAGAGCGCGAGAAGTCGGCGGGCCGGATAACCAGACTCCCGGACTGGTACCACTCGGAGAACCTCTCCTTCGTCCGCTATCTGCAGCGCGCCGTCGCCGTTGCCGTACCCGCTCCGGCACTCGCCGTCGACGTCGGCTGCGGGAGTTCGTTCCACGCGAGGGCCATGACACGGCTGTTCCACTGCCCCGTGCTGCGCATCGACCTCACCCAGGCGGCGTTGAGGCGGGGGTCCGCGCTGTCCGGCGGGCTTCCCGGGCCGGCCTCGGTCCAGGCGGACGCCGCACGTCTGCCCTTGAGGGACGCCACCAGTGGCCTCACCCTCTGCGCGGAACTCCTGGAGCACGTCCCCGATCCCAACGCCGTGCTCGCCGAACTGGCCCGGATCACCCGCCCCGGAGGCCTGCTCGTGCTCACTGTCCCCAACAGCGTCGAGGCGACCTGGCCGCCGTTCCGCGGCATCCAGCGCAAGAGCTTCTCGGCCGGACACATCCGGGAATACACCGTAGACGCTCTGACCGAGGAGGCCGAGCGGGCCGGCTTCCACCGGGTCTACGCGGGCAGCCGCTGGTTCCTTTTCTACTGGCTGGCCTTCGGCGTCGAGCGCAGCCGTCTCGCGGCCCCGGCCGCCCGGGCCCTGCTGCGCCTGCGATGGCTCTCCCGGCTGACCTGCCGGATCGTCGAAGAGCTGACACTTCTGGAGACACGGGTGCTGGGGGGCCGCAGTCGTCGCGGGATAGGCATATTCCTGATCGCAAGAAAGGAAGCCTGTTCCGTCTGCGGGTGACCACAACGGGGGGAAACATGTCGCTGGAAGTCGTCGTGCCGGTGATCGTGGGGGTTCTCGGCTTCGTCTATCTGGTGCTCTTCGGGCAGCGATCGGTCGTGGAATGGTATGTGGAAAGGCGCCGGCGCCGCGTAGAACGATCGGAACGCGAGGAAGCGTCCGAACGGCAGATCGATAATCTACCTTCGCCGGACTACGCCGAACTCCTCGGGCGCGAGAGGGAAATGGACCGGATCATCTCCGTTCTCCGTCCCTACCCCCATTCTCAGCACGCTGTGGTGGCCCTGGACGGCATCGGGGGAAGCGGGAAATCCGCTCTTGCCCTGGAGGCTGCGCGATACTACGTGGTGAACCATCTCAAGCTCGATCGGAGCGAGAGATTCGACGCTGTCATCTGGGTTTCCGCCAAGGAGAACCTGCTCACGGCGCGGGGCACCCAGAGTCGCCCGTGGCGGCACCGCACGCTGGACGACATCTTCGAGACCATCGCCATCTGCCTGGGCCGCGAGGACATCACACGCGCTCCCGCGGAGCATCGTGTGGAAATCGTCCGCAACGCGCTCAAGCGCCAGCGGACGCTGCTGATCGTGGACAACATGGAGACGATCAACGACGTGAGCGTGGAGTCCTTCCTGAGGGAGCTGCCCGCGCCCACCAAGGCGATCGTCACCACGCGCTACCGCATCGACGTGGCCGTCTCCGTGAGCCTCGGCAACCTTCCGGCGGGAGAGTCCCGCAACCTGCTGCGCCGACTCGTGTCCCCGCCGGTCGACTCCGGCACCGACACGGGCACCGCCGTCGACCGTCTGATCGGTCTGACGGGCGGTCTTCCGCTCGCCATCGTCTGGTCCGCGGCGCGCATCCGGCTGGGCATGACCCTCGACGAGGTGGTCGAGGAACTGTCCTCCGGCCACGACGACCTGACCCGGTACTCGTTCAGCGGCATCCTGGAGCGCGTGGCGGTGCGGCCCGGCCGGGCGGAGGTCATGCACGCCGTCGCCGCTCTGCCCGCCCCGGTCACCCTGGGGCTGACCGCCGGGGCGACGGGCATAGCCGACCAGGAATCCGTCCGTGCGGCGCTCCACGACCTCGTGCGTCTCTCACTTCTGCAACGCCAGGACGCCACCTGGGACATGCATCCGCTGGTGCGCCGGCATCTGACGCCGTCCGACCCGGGTCAGCGCGACGCCATACTCGGGCGTGCGACGCGATACCAGGTGCGGTACCTGAGCCGACTGATCGGTGACGAGCGGACCCAGCACGTGCGAGCCACGCAGTACGCCTCCATCGACCCGGAGTGGCCCAACATCCGTTACCTGATCGCACGGGGCAGTCAGGAAGGCGCCCACGAAGACGTAAGGAGCCTGGTGGGCGGCCTCGGCTACTACCTGCACGCGCGCGGCCTCTGGACCGACGCGGTGTGGGCGTGGGAGACGGGCGCCTCGTCGGCGGAGGAGTGCGGCGACGTGGTGGCCCAGGCCCGGTTCCTCACCTACCTCGGCTACATGGCCTTCTTCATGGGACGGCCGACCCGGGCCACCTATTACCGGCGCCAGGCGGAACGCCTTGTCACCACGGACCCACCCTCCTACCAACTGGGCAGCCTGCTACGGCTGTCCGGCTACCTGGCCCGCGAATCGGGCCACACCGACCAAGCGCTGCGGTATTTCGGCCGGGGGCTGGAGGTCATGAGGGCCTGCGGCAACGTCCACGGCATCTGCCGGCTCCTCAACGACATCGCTGAGACCCGGGCACTGTCGAGCCACACCCAGGAGGCGGAGGCTCTCGCCCAAGAAGCTCTTTCGCGCGCCGACGCCGAGGGCGAGGTGATCGAAAAGGTGCGCTCCATGGGCGTTCTCGCCAACATCGCCCTGGCCGCCGACGACCTGGGTCTGGCCCGCGCCTACGCGACGGAGAGCCGTGACCAGGCACTGGAGTGCGGATGGTGGGAGGACGCCGGGAAGGCGTTCCGCACCCTCGCCCGGACGGAAGCGGCCGCCGGGAACCCTGCCCGGGCCCGCAGCCTGGCCGTCGAAGCCGAGACCTACTTCGACCGCATCGGCAGCGAGCGAGGCATCGCCGAATGCCGCGCCTTCCTGGCCGGCCTGCCCGAGCGCGGCCGACGCCGCATCCTGGGGCTTCGTGTCTGAAGTCCTTCGGTCACGCCGGTTGTCCGGCCGCGTGATCGGCCGGGACGGCAGGCAAGGGCGGGCGGCCGGGGTCTCGGACCGGGTGGTGGTTCTCTGCCGGTGTCAGGCGCCCTTCCCGGCTGTGGGATGCCCGTGGCGTCAGTGATCAGATGATGCTTGCTGCCCGTCCCGTCCCGGTCAACAAGGCCGGTCTTGGCTCCCCCTTCCACGCCCAGATATGGGAGCCGTCAACCCTCGCCCGGGAGATGTCCAGGACGTCCGCGCTGCGGAGCTCGGCGAGGAGGACCTCGTGCAATCGGGGCCACACGCCGGCCTTGGTCCACTCGGACCGGCGGCGCCAGCAGGTCATGTCCGAGCCGAAGCCGAGTTCCTGCGGCAGGTGTTCCCAGGCGATCCTCGTGTGCAGGACGAACAGGATGCCCTGGCACACCAGCCGATCCGGAGTGATCCAACCACCTCGAAAATCATCTCGTTAGGAGTTCTCAGCCCTGGCAGGTCTGTGCGGGTATGGAGAAGACCTGCGAACCGTCACGCGTGATCCGGTAGCACTGCCGGGTAGTCTCTTCCGACACCACGACCGACACTCTCACCGTGCTGCCGGTGCTCGTGACGGCGCTGACCGTGAGGAACCGCCGGTAGGGCGCGAGAGCCCTGCGCACTCCGGCACGGTTCAGCTCCGACGCTTCCAGAGCAGCGACACGCTGGCCGGCTATCCGGGCGCCGCTGCCGATGGAGACAGACGGGCCGCAGGTGTCATACTTCAAGACGGACACCGTCGACGTCCAACTGTGGCCTTTCGCCGGGGTGTAGGTGTATGCGAGGCATCTTTTGACCACGCCCTGGCTCATGCCGAAGAGTGTTCTGGAGCTGTACTCGACCTGTTTGACCACGCTGGCCCTGAACGCGTGACGGGGTGCATCGTAGGAGATCACGGGAGCGCCGGTGTGCTGGTGGATCACAGCTGTGAGAGCGTCCGGATCAGCTGAGTCTGCATCGCCGAGGGCATGTATGGTCTCGTTCTTCGTTCGGCGGAGCTCGTCGTCGAGTGCCGACAAAGCCTGCTGCCGGTGCTCGGCATTGACTTTGTCGGTGTGCCACGACCAGTACCACAACGTGCCGAGTACGGTGCTGAGCACGACGATCAGCACGACCAGGAGGGTCAGACAGCCGGTGGTCATGGCACGCTCCAGCCGTGCCCTGACCATCCGACCGCGCGCGGGAAGGGACTGCACTAGCTGCCCTTATATCCGATGTCGACCAGAGCCTGGCCCATGACCTGTGCGTAGCCTGTCGTTCCCGCATTCTTCGGGTGGAACGACTCGAGGCTCAGGCAGGTGTTCTGTCCCGGCTTGGGGATACAGGGGGGCTGATTGGCGGGGTCTCCGTCGTGGAAGTCGCCGTCCCCATGGGGACCTGCCACTATTCCGTTGATCCATTCGTCGCCGTCACACAACCCATGGCCCTTGAACGCGGGGATTGGATCGGCGAACGCCACCTTGGTGCCGCTCCTCTTCAGCTCGTCGACCTTGGCCTTCTGCTTGTCGTGCGTGTAGTCAGCCAGATAGTTCAGAGTATCGAAGTCGCCTGCCCAGCACTGACTTTCGCCGACGATGTGGGGGTAGCCCATGAGAACGATCTGCGCGTTCGGTGCCGCATTGGCGATCTCGTCGATCACGGTTCCGGTATCGGCGACCGCTTGGTCGATCTTTCCCGTGTAGTCGTTCCTGTCGCATACGCCGCCCACGTAGCAGTTCTTGACGGCGTTGGTGAAGTTACCGCCGTCGTTTCCGCCGATGGTCAGCATGACCAGTGTCGTGTCCGAGCTGAGGACACCTGAGTCGATCTGCGTCTTCTCGTGGTAGTTCCCCATCGCCCCCCACGAGTTGGGGTCTCCCGTCGTGAGCTGCGACGTTGTTGCGCCGGAGCAGGTGACGTTCTGGAAGTCGACCGAGGTCGTGTGGCTGTCCGAGAGACTGCCGAGAGGGGTGGTGTAACCGGGTAGGAGCAGCTTGCGGCCCCACGAGTTGGCGCTGCGCCGGCACGCGTTCCAGGTCCGCTTGCCGTGGTCTCTGTCGGACTCGGGCGAGTAGTTGCCCGCGCCTTCGCCGGAGCTGTAGGAGTCACCCATGGCGACCACCATGTGCTTCGGCTTGCCCGGTAGCTTCTGGAAGGCGACCGCGGTGAAGGCCACGTCGTCATCGGCGGTGCCGTCATTGGTCGTGTTGGTCAGCTCTACCCGTGGAGTGCCGGTGAACGGGTAGACGCCGAGCTCGACCCATGCGTTCTTGCCATAGTGAGTGTTGAGGTAGCGGTCACGGTCACCGCCGGCGGTGCCCTTGATCACGTAGTGGGCTTGCTGGGTGTGTGCGCCGGTGTCGGGGAGGTGCACGAAGACGCGGGCCCATCCGTCCAGGTTCTGCCCCAGGGTCCACGTTCCCTTCACGGTCATCCGCCCGCCGTCACCGCCCAGGTGAGAGGTGTCGCGGGTGTGGGCGTACCAGAAGTGGCCGTCGTATCCGCCGCCGATCTGGTACAGATCACCTTTTGCGTCGTATTGCCCCAGGCCAGGACCGGTAGCGGCAGGGTCGGGGTAGAACGTGAACTGGAAACTGCCGTTGTCGGTACCCGAGGATCCGCAGTCGCTGAACGTGTCGGCGTTGTCCTCGATCGGCTTGACCACCAGAGCCCCCGGGGGGAGACCGTCGCTGGTGCAGACCGGGGTGCCGTACTGCAATCGGTAACCGCGTCCCGGCTCGGCGACCAGCGTCTCGTATTTGATGTTCTCGTGACCGCATTCGCTGTCGCAGTACTTCTTCCACGTCACGTTACTGCCGTTCCACCAGTACTGCTCGTAGCACTTGGCGTCCGGGCACTTGGGTGGATTCGAGGTGTTGCAGTTGTTCGTGGAGTTACAGAAGGCGTCCAGCGGTGGTTTCACCGCGTCACGCTGGGCCGGGTTGGTCCACCAGGCGGGACGGAAACCAGCAGTGGAGTATCCGGACTCACCCGGCCAGTCCTGCCGGCCGGAGGTGGCGTAGGAGTAGCCGGTGTCGATGGACCAGGCGGACCAGCCCATCACCTTCTCCTCGTACGGCCACTGTTGCGGCTTCGCCGCGTCCCGCGGATCGGTCATGAACGCGTGACGGGAGGCGGGGTACACGGGGTTGGCCGGGTTGTTGTACCACCCCAGACCCCAGTGGCCGCCGTGCTGTGATGCCTGTGACTTCGGGTTGAAGCCGAGGTTGTAGTTCCACAGCGCGGCGAACCAGTTCTCCGGCTTGGACGGGTCGTCGTTGTTGACTGTGATCGTCTGCCCGCCGGCGTGCAGCTCGTTCCACTTGTCCGCCAGGATGTACATCGACGCGGCGATGTTGACCGCGTAGTCCAGCGCCACGGCCCGCTGCTTGGTCGGCGACAGGGACGTCTCCCCCGGTTTCTCGTGCCCGGCCAGTCGCATACCGTCGGTGACCTGGCCGACACCGTAGCCGCAGTCCGAGTTCGCCCAGTTGATGGTCCAATAGGCGTCGGACGTGTCACCCTTGTGCCCGTAGAACCCGGCGGTCGCCGCGAGCGGGCTGCCCATCTGGCCCGGGATGGCGCCGGATTCCGCCTGCCACAGGTTCGACTCCTGCGCGAGCACGCCCAGCATCACTTGGGCGGGGATCCGCGCACCCGCTTTGCCGTTCAAAGTCGGGGGTGGGAACAGGCCCTGCGGGTCGATCGTGCCCAGACCGGTCTGGGCACGCCACCCGCCTTGCTTGATCCACTTGGCGCGTAGTTCCCCGCGGACCGCCATGTCCACGGCCCACTCCACCTGGTTCGGAGTCGGCTGCAGGGCCAGGGACTTGACGTCGTTGCGGGGAACGGAGCACCAGCGGTCGGTATCGACCGGATCGTGCGCCCTGGCGTCGTCCTTCACGCCGACCCGCGTGCTCTTGCTACCGCTGCTGGTGCGGAGGGCGGGAGAGAACGAGCCGTTGCCTGAGCCGCCGACCGTGGCCGCGACGGACTGGGTGATCTTCGCGCCGGTAGTGGTCGCCTGGCTGGTGATGACCGGCGTGGCACCCGAGGAGGCGTCGGTGGGGTCCTGCGGGGTGCGCGGCGCGGTCGAGGGCTCACTGTTGGTGAAGCCTTTCCCCGCGCTCTTGATGTGATCCAGGCCGGCACGTACACCGGGCATCAGCACTGGGTCGACGGCGAGCCGGCCCGAGCTGGATATGTCGGTGTCCGCGGGTACGTTCAGGCGCGTCACGGGGGTACCGGAGAGCCTTACGTCGCGCGGTTTTCCGGTGAGGTACACGCCACCGGCCTCGCCCTGCTTGAGAGCGACGTCACCGAGCGGGCCCGACGCCAGCGCAGCTGTCTTGTTCTCGTTCCACAGCTTGGCGCGAGCAGTGTCCCCGTGACGGTCGACGAATGCCACCCCGCTTGGAGTCGCCCGGATATCGAACGGAACGCCGTCGGTGGCGGCCAGCGTCCGGACCTTCTTCCCGGTGTTGTCGACGTGGACGAGCCGGCGGCCGCTTGCGGCGACGACACCGTCCCCGACGGGTACGGCGGAGGTCATCTGACCGGTCACCGTGATGTCACTGCTGGTTTTGCCGCTGGTGTCGACCGTGACGAGCCGGGTCTTGTCGTCCCGGAAGGCGGTGAACGCGGCCGTGCGCATCTGGGGGTTGCAGGTCGGGGTGAAGTAGGCCAATGAGCTGGTGAACGCTAGTTTCCTCACCCGCCCGGACTTCACATCGACGATGGCGGTGAACGCGCCTCCCTGCATCAGATCCGGCTTGTTCGTGAACGTGCGCGGTGCGTAGACGGCAGCCACGTGATCACGGTCCATGGCGCACGCATTTCCGACCCACGCATCCGCCAGCATGCCCGGCTCGGCCAGCTCGGCGGCGGTCCGCCACTGGTAGGCGGTCTTGCTGTCCGCGACGAGGATCTTGAAGCCGGATGCGTCGGCCGCAGTGATCATGGCACGGTCGGAAGACGTCCTCCAGTCCTTGCCAAGTCTCTTGCCGGGATCAGGGACACGCAGCGGCGCGGTCTGCTGCTCACTCCTGTCTGGCGGCGCCGGCGGCGGGTCGGACGCCATCGCCGGGGCCGCCTGAAGCAGGCCACCGGTGAGAGCGGCGGCCGCTGTGAAAGCAGCCAAGGGTATGTGTCGTCTTTTGCGTCTCAAGACGGAGTTCCCCGTTTCCAGGTGATGGGATGTCCAGGGCCCCGGTCGCAGGGCAGGACGTGACACTCGGGAGGAAGAAAGGGACGAGACCGGTCAGTCCCGCTGAACTGCGAGGACACGCGCCCCGTCGAGGGCCTCCAGCCGGTCCCATGGGATGGTGACGCTGCCTGTGTAGCTGTCGTGGGCGGCAACCCGCTTGACGACGGTCTTGGTGAAGGCAGTGTCGCCCCCGAAGCCGAACGTCACGGTGTAGGTGACCGGTCCGGGAGATGTGTCGTTGTGGATGACGTACTCGGCGACCGCCACCCGCCGCCCGTGACTCTGGTCGACGCCGTACTGCGTCACCTCGACGGCCGACCTCTCACGGACAGTCTTCGGAGCGGCATTTACCTGGGTCTCGATGTACCAGGCGGCCGTGCCGAAGACGACTGCGAACGTTGCCAGCAAGCCGACGATGGTTCTTCTACTGAGCATGGAGAGGCCTCCCCCACCGGCGCACCCCACCCCGCAGGAGAGGCAGGCGGGGGGCGCGCCGGTCATCTGATGGGGCGCGGGGCGCCCTTACTGGATGTGTGTCCTGGCGAGGACGGCACGGGCCCTGGCGAGCAGTTTGGTGTTGCGGTCCTTCTGCTGCTGGAGTTGCCTCCTGTGGGCAGCGATCTGCTTCGTCTGGTAGGCGACCTCCGCCTTGAACCAGGTGTTTACGAGGTGGCTGTCCTTCTTGCAGGTGACGTCCGTTGTGGCGGTCTGCACCTCGGCCTGTGAGGGCTTGGAAACGGTACGGCTGGCGGCAGCGGACGGGAAGGCAGCGGCCGCGTCGAGTGGGGTGCGCAGCCTGTGTCCCGCCCGGTTCATGCAGGACGACCACGCGGCGAGCGCTTTCGTCACCGGCACCTGCGTCTTCGTCGCTTCGAAGGACTGGGCGGACAGCTCACCGGCCGGGTCGGTAGGGTTGATGATGCCGATCTTCTGGTTCGCCTCGGGGATGCACTCTTCGTCGAGGGCCTTGTCCCACGCGTCGGTTCGGTTTTCCGCCTTCTCCTCAGCGTCTGATTCGTCCTGCTCCTGGGACGGGTCTGCTGTGCCAGGGAGTTGGTAGCCGTGTGTGCGGGCGGCCGTGGCGTCGGTGAGGCCGTAGCGGCGGTCCATGTTGGCCTCGTCGTAACCGGCCGGGACGGTGCCACGGGCGGAGGGCGGATGGAACGTGAAACCGTGACGCTGCATGCATCCGGACTCGATCGCTGAGCGCGCATCCTCGATCTGGGCGGTGTCCGCGTTGGAGAGCATGTAGTCCTCGACCGGTAATCTCATGCCCTTCACAAGGCCCTGCCGGGGGACCCGCTGAAGCTGCGGGAGATGGTGAGCGGCATCGGTCTGTGCGCGATGCGGCGCTGCCTGTGCTGTGGTGCGATCGCTTCCCTGACTGTTGTGAGTGGTGGCGACATAGGCGGCGGTGGCGATGGTGGCACACGCGGCGGCGGCGGTCGCCACCCGTACGGACTTGGCTAACACGTCAGTTCCTCCGCTGGGACTCGTTCTTGTTCTTGACGGTAGTGGCGAGGTTGTGAGCGATGCCGTCTTTGCGGGGGATGTATGTGGTGGACCCGGAGTAATTGGTGCTGGAGAACACGTTGTACGAGTGCGACGGATCGTCGTTGGAGCCGGACGCCGCGTCGTGGTAGATGGCCTTGCCGTACCCCTTGTCGTCGTCGTAGCACGCGTTCGAGTGGAAGTCGAAGATGTAACGCACCACCGTGGACTGGTTCGGTGAGTAGCCCCACGCGTTCGGGACCGACACGTTGGACAGGAAGCACGAACCGTGCGACACCCACGTCTGCGAGGACCGCGAGTTGTAGTGAAGACGGAAACAGTACTTATTGCCGGACGACGAGCAGATGTCGCTGTCGTACGAGGTTGCGGCGTAGGCAGACGACGCCCCCGCAAGAAGGGCAGTGCAGGCGGCAGTGGCGGTCAGGGCGGCGGCGGAAGCGCGTATGCGGCCCAAAGGATTCCCCCTCGTGAAGGTCGAGCCACACGGGGAGGCGCCTGTTGATGCTGTGTGGTATCCCCCCGTGCATGGTCGCGTGCAGCCATAAGGCTTGGTCTGGACCTTCAGCTGGCACAGCAGAACTCTACGCACACAGTCACCAGCGATAGCAAGAGCCTGTCAGGGACAGGCCGAAAAGGTACCGGCACGGAATCCGAAGCTTGTGCACGAGCCCTGTATGTTCATGAGGAAATGGGGAGCGGGGCAGGAGCGCTTACCGCGCGCTCGGACGGCTGAAAGGTCGAAACCGGTACGGCGCGAGCGGCGCACGAGGCGGGGGCGTGCGACCGTGCAAGGCGCGCGACGGGCGACGGACCGTGTGGGACGAGCGGACAGCGCCGATGGCCCGGAGACGGCGGCCGGCAGGGACAGCGGCGCACAAGGAGCCGGGCAGCACGGCCGAGCCGGGGAGAGGCACCGACCGTGGACAGCCGGCGTGTCCCGACGATGTCGCCGGCGGACGCCCGCGTCTCCGGAACCGCTCACACCGCGGACGGAACCGTGCGCACGCCGGTGTCGCCGAAGGTGCGGCAGCAAGTGAGCAACAGCACGCCATAACCGAGATCAATTTGCATCCGAGTCAGCTACGTCACAGCAGGGGAGCGCGAGCACCGCAGCGATGGTGGAGCGGAGTTCCTGGTCGCCGAGGACGGCCCGGTAGTCCCGGTAGTTGGAAAGCCGCAGATCGCGGGCCCCGACGAAACGCAGTGCCCGCCGTGCGGTCGGCGTGACCGTGCCGATGCGCAGGAACCCACGGAGTGCCTCGGCTAGGTCGCCGTAGCGGTCGTCGTCCCCGGTGAAGCGCACGACGACCTGCTCCAGCACCGCCAGGGTGGCACTCGGATCGCCGGTGATCGCCCACAGGGCGACCGCCGCCGTCGTCCTCCCGTACTCGGCGTTCTCCATGACCTCACGCACCCGTCCGGCATGCGCTGCGGCGGCGGGGCCGAAGTCGGACAGGAGGTGGACCGGTCCGTACGGCGACGCCTGCTCGTCGTGCACCGCCTCGCCCAGGAGCCGCAGGGCGGTGCCGTCGTCACCCCCCGCGATGCGCCACGCGGCCCACGCAGTCCTGTGGTGGTTGCCCGGGTGATCAAGGACGACCGCGTCGCGCACGGCGGACGCCGTCGAGGCGGCACCGGGACCCATCGCAAGCAGCACTTCGACCGCGCGCAGCGAGTACCGCGTGTCCTTCAGGAGCGGAAGGACGACCGGGAGCACGGGCAGCCCATCCGGCCCCCATGCCTCGGCGACGTGTAGCAAGGTGTCCATGATCTCGCCGTGGTCGCCGTGCCGCTCGTGGTCCTGCTGCACCTCCTCGAGCAGCGCGGGCAGCAGGACGTCCGCGTGCTCGCGCAGCGGCGCGAGGACCTCGTGCATCTCCGGCCGGCGCGGATCGCCCTCCGTCCAGCTGCGTCCGAACTGCTCCCGGTAGGGCGCCCAGAGCGATTCGACCAGGCCGGGGAGGCCGCGCGGGTCGCCCAGCCGGACCAGGGCCCAGCGTGCGAAGTCGCCGACGGTCCCCTCGATCCAGGAGATTTCGTCGGTCCCGGGATCGTCGACCAATGCCGCCAGGCGGTCGGCGTGCGGGCCGGAGTCAGGGGCGAGCATCGCGAGGAGGTGCGCGGCCTTGAGCCGCGCGCAGTCGTCGGCACAGTCCAGCAGCCGTGCCGCGAGGGGCAGCACCGTCGGTGCTGCGGAACGCCGCAGCACCAGGTGCCGCCACGCCTCGTCCAGGACGACCCGGCGCAGCCCGTCGTCCGCGGTGCGTTCCGCCGCCTCAGCCAGCCGGGTCACGAACGACAGGGCGGCCGGGGGTACGTGGTCGAGGAGACCGGACACCCATGCGGCGACGTCGTCACGGGTGAAGGGGCTCTCGACGTCTGGCAGCCACCAGATCCGCTCGAACCGGGGCCGTACGGCAGGATCGGCGAGGACGCCAATCAGCAGGTCGGCATGCCGGAGGGGGACGTCGCGATCGAGGGACGCCTGGGCGATCACGGCTGCCACCTTCATCACCGGCTCGTCGTCGCGCAGCACCCGGCTCAGCACCGCCTCCACCGCGCCGACGAACCGGTGCCTACCGCCGGGAGACCCGGTCTCGGGCGCGCTGGCGGTCGTCGCGGCGCGGGGGCCCAGCGCCAGCAGGAGGGGCAGGCGTACGGCCGGGTCCGTCTCGGCGTGCCACCGTTCCAGCAGCGCGTCGTCGTCCGCTAGGAGGAGGGCGACCCGCCGGACGCTCGGCGCAGGGTCCGCGAGGAGCGTCGTGATTTTGTCGCCCTGACGCCGCCACTCCTCCCGCCACGCTCCGTGCGTGTCCTGTTCACCGGCCTCGCGCGCCGCACCGTTCAGGGCGCCGAGCAGTTCGACCAGAGCGACTCGTGCGCCGTTGGCGGGGTCGGAGGCGAGCGCCGTGAGAAACGGCAGGGCCGCGGCCGCGGCCGACGGTAGCTCACCTCCCGGGGCGAACAGGCAGGAGTACAGCGGGTAGCAGTCCTCGTCCGTCGCCGCCGGGCCCCGCCTGACTAGGCGGCGCAGCGCCCGCGGGACCTCCTTGACCGGATGGTGCTCCGGCACGCCCGTCCGGAACCGGCTCCAGTCCACCGCGTCCACCGCCTCGACCGAAAGCCCCGCCACTGCCACCCCGTAAGTCCGCCGTACGTCGACCGACTGACATCCTGGCATCGACCCGACGGGTGATCACCCCGGAATACTGAAGGCCCCCCGGGATCCGCGTCGCTCCGTCGGGCATGCAGCCAGGACGCCGCTGCCGGAGGACTTCCAGACCCTGGAGTGCCCCGGTCCTGGTCCTCGCGCAGGGCGACCCGTTGATCAGCTGCCGCTTGGTGTGCACCGGCGAGCGTCAGGACTTGACGCGCTTCTGCAACGACGGCTACAGCACAGCCGACTGATGTGCTGCCAGTTCTCTCCGAGCCACGAAACGTGATCGTTGTAGATCCCACCGAGACGCATGGGAACAGAGTTTCGGGGCAGAAGATTACGTCTCGCATAGGGCAACGCGGCCCAGCGGCAGCTGCCGCTTCCGCTTATAGCGCGTGAGGCCCGCGCCCCGACGAACTCGCCCCCGCCGTACGGCCGAGCCGAGCTGCCGACAACCGGTGCCCAGCCACTCATCCTCGACCAGGATCCGGCCCGGCGTCTGCGTCACTGACCCAAGCGGTCGGTCGGGAGCAACGACCCCGACGGCTCGATCGTCAGATGAGTCTGGCGCGCCAGGAACCGGTCACCGCACCGCCACGCGGCCTACCTCTTCTCATGCAGTCCGGTCGGCCCATGATCGACAGCAACCACCTCGCCTTCGCCCAGGACGGCACCCTGCCTCCCGGCAGCACACGCGTACTGACCCGCACGGCCCCCTACGACCACTGCGTCCTCGCCGCAGGGCCTTCACTCGACGGCGAGCTCCAGGAGCGGCTGACTTCGCTGCTGCTGTCGATGTCGTATGCCGACCCGGACATACGCCACCTGCTGGACCTCGAAGGACTCACCCGCTGGGTCCCGGCGCGGGAGTCGGGCTTCGAGCAGCTGGAGGCGCCGTGGACGCAGCGGGCTTCTACGACGAAGAGGGGCGGATCACGGCCGCCGGCTACCAGCCGTGACTTCCGATGCTGCGCGGCCCGCCGCCTTGTCGCTCGACCTCGCCGGACTCGGCTTCGCACACGGGGCGCACCTGCTGCTGCGCCGGGCGCTCAGCCAGGTGGCGCCGAGTGAGGGGGTCGCGGTCTCGGGCACGGACCCCGCTCTGGTGTCCCACCTGACCGTCTGGTGCCGCCGCGAAGGGCACACGGTGACGCCTGGGGGGGGGGGGGGGGGGGGGGGGGGGGGGGGGGGGGGGGGGGGGGGGGGGGGGGGGGGGGGGGGGGGGGGGGGGGGGGGGGGGGGGGGGGGGG